>JBPCLH010000016.1:0-26793 GCA_051003475.1 Bryobacteraceae bacterium | reverse complement strand
CTCGTCCAGCATCCGTTGACGTAGTGGTGTCACAGAAACTCCTCTCTGTGACACCGAACTGTACAGCTACGCCTGCCTCAAACCACCACGCACCTGCGTCCGCCGCGCCAGCGGCTTAGTTCAAACGTGCGAACCGGAAGTCGCCTCGCTTGCGCCCGGAACTAGCGTAACCGGACACGAGGATTTGCGTTGGCAGCTCGTTGAATCTAAGCGGAATAGCAGCGCGGGCTGATCTCAAACCTGGCGAGCCTTCACGGGCTTTGCGGACCCGGTGCTTTCGTCGTCCTTATGTAGCGCACAATTCCCCGCGCATCGCCTATCCGATGCTGCACGATCAATTCTACTTTCAGATTGTCGCCCGCGACGCTTATCTCTGCTTCACCGGCGGCTCTCTGTTCGGGAGTCAATGGGATCGGGTTTCCGCCGTCGATCTTGAGAACAGCAAAACCCGAGTCTCGTGTCTCTTCGACAGGCCAGGAGACGAGCAGGGTTGAAGGTTTAGGCTCCACGGTCAGCGGAATCACCGACGGCGACAGCCGCTGATAAGTCCAATATCCTAACCCGCAACCGAGGAAAGCAGCGAGCAATAACGCACTTGCCAGTCGAAGACTAAAGCGCTTGTCCGCTCCCTTAGGGGGCCTAATCTGATATTTGAGATCGGCCGGATCAAGTGCCCTTCTCTGAAGTTCGAGCGGACGCATCCTCCTAAATTCCTCGAGAGGTGGCAACGTTCTGGTTCTCACCAGAGCTTCAGTCGGCACCTCAGCCGACGCATTATCAGTGACCGGAGACCCTTCCGCCGCCGTCTCGGGCAGAGCCGCTTCGCGGGCGATTGCCTTCGAAAGCCGGTTGGAGATCGTCCTCCTTCCCGACTGCCCACCAAAATTCTCTTCGACCTGTGGTTTTGCTTCCGCTAGTTCATCCCACTTGGGCTCAGATTCTGGGATCGTTTCTTGCAGATCGTGAACTGGAAAGGACGGCCAGCTATCGCGACTCAGATCTCCCTGCCTGGAAAGTACTGCGTCCCTCGTGGATCTCTCGCCTAAGTCAGCTGCAAGGGACGGAATGGCATCCGATCCCGCTCCGCGATCGGCCCGTCCTGGAAGGGGCAAAATGATCGCGTGCTGGGTGGCGTCCGGGTTCACCCGGCCATCTGGCTCGCGTACTAGAAAACCAAAGCGCGTGGGTTGAAAACGTTCGGGTTTGATGAGCAATGTGATTTTTCCAGGCTCGGGGAAAAGCTCGTCGAATAGAGCAGTCTCGCGGTCACTCATTCGCAGTTCGCTGCGCGAATGGGAGATAAACCAGCCCGCAAGCTGAAGCCCTTCTAGCTCAGGATCGGAGGCTGCCGTAGCAAGCTGCTGCCGCACTAACGCGATGTCGCGTTCTGAAAGCGTGAAAGAAGGCCCGGACGCGTGCTCACAATCGATGTTTCGAAAGGCGTCCAACGTAACCGAATTGCCGTCTACGCGCCCGAAAAGTATCCCACCCACCTCAATGCCGCCATGCGGAATTCTCCGATATCCCTCGTTCACCACGAAGTCAATCTCATGAAACAGCGGGAGCGAATAGTTAACCGTAAATGACGCCCCCGGCTGTGTCCAAGTGGCGTACGCAGCACTAGTTTCTTTTGCGGCCATCAAATACCTAACGGCGGGATTCTGCCTGGACGATAGGCTGAAGTTGTACCGGACTCATCCGAGTCAGCAGCCTCTTCTTGCATGACATAGTAATAGGTCACTCCGCCCATGGCGACAGCTACGATGACAATGGCCGTTAGCCAGCGAGCCGAGCGCAACGTCCAAATAGACTCTTCTGAAACAAGCGCCACCGTGTACGCCACAATGGCACCCGCCAGTGCCAAACTCAACCCCAGCTTCCAGCCCCAGTGCATGAGATCGAGCGCCGCTTGGCCGCCGATTTCGGACCAGGCCGTGAAGATGGCTACCAACGCGATGAGAAACTCGAACGCGTAGACAAGCCGCAGCAGTTTTGGCTTCATCCCAAGCGCACTCTCATTCTACGATGGAGAATACCTAGGCCCGCGAACCTTGGGCTTACAACTTAACCGGCGCTGTCAACTGACATCGTGAGTACGGAGCCAATAATCCCCCAATGAAGGTCGTTCTTGAAGGAATTGAGTTAAACCTCGCTCACCCGGACGAATTAAGCGTTTCGTGGGTGGGACAAGAGGAAGCGATGCGCCAGTTGATGGCTGCGTGGATGGTCATTGACGATCGCGACTTTCCGATGAATCCACGTTTATTGGGCAAACCGGGTGTCGGCAAAACGACGATGGCCTACGCGGCGGGGAGGCGCCTTGGCCGTGAAGTGTACATCTTTCAAGCGACCGTGGATACCCGGCCTGAAGACCTTCTCATAACGCCTGTTATCGAAGGGGCTTCCAAGCTGAAATACGTCGCTTCCCCGCTGGTTACAGCCATGATCCGCGGCGGGGTAGGCATTCTTGACGAAGGTAATCGGATGAGCGAAAAAAGCTGGGCCAGTCTTGCTCCACTGCTCGATAATCGCCGCTACGTTGAATCCATAGTGGCCGGAATAAAAATCAGAGCTCATCAGAATTTCAGGCTTGTGGCGACCATGAACGACGATTCTTCGACATTCGATTTGCCGGAATACATTCACTCCCGCTTACAGCCACAGATTCTTATTGATTTTCCTGAGCGTGAGGAGGAGCTTGCAATTTTGCGGGAAAATCTTCCTTTTTCAACGGACGAAGTCCTTCAGTACGTCACAGATTTCTTGCAGCAGGCGCATGCCTCAGACGAAAGTTACACGGTTCGCGATGGGATAAATGTGGCTCGGTATGCGCTCAAGCTAAAACGGGAATCGGGGCAGTCCGACCGTCTGCTTTTGCAAGCTGCTGTTCGTGCCGTGCTCGGTGAAGAGGCGCTTCGTTACGGCATACGCCGTTAGGCGAGAGGCTACGAGTTTATGCAGTCGGAGTTAAGTGCCGCGGGAACTCTCAGCCGCGGGAACATAACGTATCTACCGGTGGTTCCGGGACGCATCGAATTTGCCCTACGCGTTAGACGTTATCTGAACGAGCACCGTCCACGTGTCATTGCGGTAGAGCTCCCTTCGTCGCTCGAGAGTCAATACCGAGCTGCCATGGAGCGCATGCCTCAGATGTCCGTGATAGTGATCCCGGAGGCCAGCGGTGACGAGGAAGAACACGCAACCTATATTCCAATTGAGCCTGGCGATCCCTTCATCGAGGCACTTCGAACGGCTGGCGAACTGGATGCCAAAGTCTTGCTTCTCGAGCCCGCAACTCATGATAAACCGCACGTCTCAGGCACTTACCCGGAGCCCTACTCGGTCGAGCTGATTGGGATGCAGCGGTACATCGAGGCATATCGCGTCTACCCACAACAGCGCACTCCGGAGATCGAGGCGCATGCCGCCGCCATGGCCTGGAAGCTGCAAGGAGCCGATCCACTCGCCTCCATTTGTGTCGTCCTCGCTCTGAATATGCTGGACCCGCTGCTCGACGCAATGCAGGTGCCGCAAGACGAGCCGCCGGTTCCGCGCGTCCGCCTCTTTGGAAATGCGGAACTCTTCAACCTGCATTCGGACTGTCTCGCAGAGGTGACAAGCGAACCACCGTACTATCAGGAGCTGTACGACAAATCGCGAGAGCAAGACTCCGCCTTACGGTTGGACCGCCCACGATGGCAGCTCGCCCTATTGCGCGATGCCGAGGAGGAATACTCTATCAACACGGGCGAAAAAATACGATCTTGGCAGCGCCGTAGTCTAGCAAGGTTCACGCGCAATTTGGCCATGCTGGATGGACACTTGATCCCCGGCGTTTACGATCTCACGTTAGGGGCGCGCGCAATTGTAGACGATAACTACGCTTACGAAGTTTGGCAGATGGCAAATCGCTTCAGCGTCCAGCAAACCGAAGATCTGCCTCGCGAGACGCTAAACATTTCGGGCGAGGAGGTTTGGATCCGAACTCGGAAATTGCGCATACGGCGGCGGCTTCCCAGGATGAAGCAAATGCTCAAACCAATGGGGCTGAAACCGCGTAAGCGTGAAAAATTCAAAGGAGAATGGGCAGCTCAGACCAATGGCGCGTGCATCTGTTCCTACCCACCCGAAGATTTGATAATCGAGAATTACGGCCGGTTTCTCAAACAGTACGCGAAGACAACGCTTTCTGAAGAACGCTCGCGAGTAGAGCCATTTACAAACTCAATGCTCGACGGCATCGATCTTCGCGAGACCATTCGAAACTGGCGCGAAGGAAAACTTTATGTCCGCGAAAACGGTAAGTTCTCGGGTAATGTGGGTGCGCTGGTCGTCATCTTCGACGAAGATCCGAACAATCGCTACCCTTATCTCACAACGTGGCTTGGTGAGCACCAAAACGAATCAGACATGGCTTTCTACTCTACGCAGCCGTTCGAGCACATCGTCGGACCGGGTATAGGGCGGGCCGAATACGGCGGCCTCTTGATGACTCTCCCTCCGCGCCGGCTTTATGACGTTTGGACCGATCCGGATTACGATATGGCCGAAACCAAGGCCGAACGCCTGCTCATGGCGGCTCTCGATTACTCCATGGAGCGCCATGTTGTTTATGTTGCTGCCAAGACCCCACGGAGCATCTTTCGACAATTAGTGGCCCGCACAAATCGCAAAATTGCCTACATCCCGCTCGGCCAACTCTCGCCGGCAAAGCTCAAAAGGATTCGGGTGGTTCATGTGCTCGATGGATATCACAGGCGCGAGGAAGCTAGGCAATACATCTGGTAAAGACGTCAGGCCAGGCTGTGTTTTGATCAAGTTGAGCGTGGAAAACTAAAGTACCATCGACCAGGGCCTCTGACCGCCCGCAATCAAAACGTCGTTGACAAGACGCATTTTGGGCCGAATAGCCGTTGAAAATCCTTCGGTGCGGCCACAAGTCTCTTAACTTTCTCGCGCGATCAGCCGATCAATTCTTTAGGAAGGGTAAGCGTCGCCTTTGTCTAAGAATCGATCTGAGTTAGCGGAACAGCCCACAAGCGTACCTGTGTGTACGACCGTCGGCGCTCGCTGCGCATGCCAAAGCGATAGATGCCCAACCGCCGCATTCCAGCCTTGTACCGCTGCTTGGATCGCGCGGATCGGGTGGATTCTACTGCCCGGCTTTCTACTTCTGTCGGCACTACGCAGCCAGGCGCAACCGAATCTAGATTCGGTCCGGCCCATCACCGAATATATTCACCAAGTTTGGCAATCAGCCCAGGGCTTACCTCAAAACTCCGTGTTGTCCGTCGCACAGACACCGGACGGGTATCTGTGGCTAGGAACTGAGGAAGGACTCGTTCGATTCGACGGAGTGCGATTCACGGTATTCGACAAACATTCAACCCCCGGTCTGCAGAACAATCAGATCTTGGCGCTTCTCGTCGACCGCCGTGAGAATTTGTGGATAGGTACCAATGGAGGTGGTCTTTCCCGCTTCCGCAATGGAAAGTTCACGGCATATACATCAAGCAACGGCCTTTCGAATAACTCGATCCTTTCCCTGTATGAGGACAAGACGGGCGCAATCTGGATCGGAACCGACGGCGGCGGACTAGTCCGTTTTGAAAACGGAAAGTTTCACGTTTTCACGAAAGCTGACGGACTTTCCGATAATTCGGTGTTTTCAATTTCCGGGGATGAACATGGAACTCTCTGGATCGGAACGCACGCAGGCTTAAGCAGGTTTTCCCGTGGCAAGTTTGTCACCTGCGGAGCAGGAGGTGCTCTCGCTACCGACTACATTCGCGCTACACACGTGGATCGGCATGGATCTGTGTGGGTGGGCACGAATGGGGATGGGGTTTACCGCATTACACCAACCGGGACAACGCGGTTCAGCACCAAAGATGGCCTGGCAAGCAATGGGATTTTTTCCGTTTATGAAGATCGCGCAGGGAGTATTTGGATCGGAACCGGAGCTGGGCTGAATCGCTTTTCGAATGGGGAATTCAGCTCCTTTAAGGCAAGGGATAGAGCACAGGAAAAGGAAGTCTGGACAGTCTTTGAAGATCATGAGGGGAGCTTGTGGTTCGGTACGGGTGGCAATGGACTCAACTGTTTGAAGAAGGGCTCTTTCACGACTCTTTCTAAAGCCGAGGGCCTGGTAAGCGACGTGATACTACCGGTCTATGAAGACACTGAAGGGGCTCTTTGGATGGGTTCTGACCAAGGTCTCACCCGATGGAAGGACGGCCAAATCACGACCTACACTACCAAGCAAGGACTCGCCGACAATCTGGTCTTCTCGATTGTGCAGGACCGTAGCGGCAGCATGTGGATTGGAACGCGTCGTGGGCTCGGCCGGCTTCGAAACGGAACGTTCACTACATTCAACGCTGAGAACGGCTTGCCGAATGACTTCGTTTTGTGCACGTATATAGACCGAAAGGGTGATCTTTGGGTTGGTACAAGGGGCGGCCTGAGCCGTTTTGATGGACACCAATTCGTCACTTATACAACTCGGGACGGCCTATCGAACGACAACGTGCTGTCACTTTATGAAGATGAAAAAGAAAGCCTTTGGATGGGTACGGGCGGCGGCGGCCTGAATCGGTTTAAGGACGGCCGATTTTCGGTTTTCACTACTCGCGAAGGGCTAGCCAATGATTTTGTATGGTCGATCTATGGTGACACCGACGGAACACTCTGGTTAGCAACGAACGGTGGCGGACTAAGCCGATTCCGGCGTGGGAAATTTACGACCTACAGCATCGAGAAGGGGCTTTACGACGACGCCGTATTTGGCATTCTCGATGACAAATTAGGTCATCTCTGGATTACTTCAAACAAAGGCGTCTTTTCTGTTAGCAAGAAACAGCTCGACGCTTTTGCCGAAGGACGCTTGGCGACCATTACTTCCGTCGTGTACGGGACTGCGGACGGAATGAAGAGCCGCGAATGTAATGGGGGCTTCCAGCCCGCCAGCTGGCGCACTAGAGATGGACGTCTGTGCTTTCCTACGATGAGAGGTCTCGCAATTGTAGATCCGGCTCATTTAGTGAAAAACCAATTGCCACCGCCAGTGGTTCTGGAACGCGTTCTTGTCGACAACAAAGATCTTCCATTAGACAAGTCCTTGATCATTCCTCCGGGAAAAGGACAATTAGAATTCCAATTTACGGCTCCAAGCTTTATCGCTCCAGACAAAGTTCAATTCCGCTACATGCTAGAGGGGTTTGATAAGGACTGGACACAAGCCGGCACTCGACGGGTGGCTTACTACACCAATATTCCGCCTGGCGAATATCACTTCCGGGTCGTGGCGTGCAATAACGACCAAGTTTGGAGCGCGGATGGCGCCGTCCTTTCGCTCGTGTTACGGCCTCATTATTACCAAACAGTATCGTTTGACTTCTTTCTCGGGCTGACAGTTCTCAGTCTGTGTGCCGGGGGATACGGATGGCGCGTTAATCAGTTGAAGATGCGCGAGGCGACGTTGAAACTTCTCGTCAATGAACGCACATCTGCCTTACAAGAGAGCGAAAAACAGTTGCGCCATTCGCGGGATGAATTGGAACTCCGAGTTGAAGAGCGGACGAGCGAGTTAATGTATTCAAACCAAGCGCTTGGAGCAGAAATCGACGTGCGTAGACGAACCGAAGAACAGCTTACTGTAGCCAAGGACGCGGCGGAGGCCGCGAGCCGGGCGAAGAGTGAGTTTCTTGCCAATATGAGTCACGAAATCCGTACGCCGATAAATGGTATTTTGGGCATGACCGACATTACCCTGAGCACTGAGCTGGACGACGAACAGCGGGAATATCTGGAAGCTGTCAAAATTTCCAGTGATTCACTTCTAGCCATAGTCAATGACATTCTTGATTTCTCGAAAATTGAAGCTCGAAAGCTGACGCTCGAAAAAACTACTTTCCACGTGCAGACGTCAATAGAGGAGCTAGTCAGGTCAGTCTCGCTCCGGGCACGCCAAAAGACTCTCTCTCTGGAAGCCCAACTGGAGCCCGCCATCCCTGCGGACCTGATCGGCGATCCGCTTCGTCTGCGGCAGGTATTGCTGAATCTGACCGATAATGCCATCAAGTTCACGAGCAAAGGTGGTGTCACCATAACTGTGACCACCGAGCAAGCCTCAGATGCCGAAACCGTGTTGCACTTCGCGGTTGCCGATACAGGCATCGGCATTCCCGCGCAAAAGCAGAAAACCATATTCGAAGCCTTTTCGCAGGCGGATACTTCCTCCACCCGGAGGTACGGTGGAACGGGTCTGGGCCTGACTATCTCATTTCAGCTCGTCGCATTAATGGGAGGGCGCCTTTGGGTTGAAAGCGAACCGGAGGTCGGGAGCACCTTCCACTTCACCGCGCGGTTCGAGCGAGTGCCCCCCTCTGACGGCTTAACGGCTGAATCGCCAGCACCCTTTTGCGTCTTGGCATGACGTGATTTTCAGTAGGCGTGCAACCGCTTTAGGCCGGAGCGCCACAACATTGAGCTGTTTTTTCCTCGAACATCGCTTGCGCCGAACATCTGTTTGAATGCCACTTCGATATACTTTGAATAACGTCCGGAAATCTCTCATGAATAGCCGTTTCAAATGGACCATTGTCGGTACCTCAACCTGCGTGGTCGTTCTACTTCTAATTGGGGCAAACAAAGGACGTGCGGTAGCAGCAGACGACGTTTACGGGCACCTAAAGGTCTACACCGAGGTTCTCGAGCGCATCAAACTGGAATACGTCGAAGAGCCCGATATGAAGAGTGTCACTCTCGGGGCTATCAACGGTCTTCTCGAATCCGTCGATCCTTTTGCAAGCTATCTGAACGCGGATCAATACCACCAATACGAAAAGACTCAAGATTCGGCTAAAGCTGGGGTAGGACTTATCTTGGCCAAGCGGTACGGATATGTAGCGGTTGTTGACGCGCTGCCTGGCTCGCCTGCTGACAAGGCAAATGTCACCACCGGCGACCTCATCGAGAGCATCAACGGGATCGCCACTCGCGACATGCCGCTGGCATACGCAGAGCAACTGCTTCGCGGGGAACGAAATTCCACTGTCGAGATAACGGTTTTGCGCCTCCGTAATCCGGATCCTCAGAAGGTTACGTTGACTCGCACAAGTGTCGCGTTTCCGCAGATTACAGCCAAGCTGCTACCCGAAAAAGTGGGCTACCTTGACATAACCAGCCTGGCCGGTGACCGAATTGACGAAGCTAAGGCCAAGTTGCAGGACCTCAAAAAACAAGGCGCCAAGTACATAGTGCTAGATCTTCGGCATTGCTCGACGGGCGAGCCAGACAAAGGCATCCCGCTGGCCAACCTGTTTCTCGAGAAGGGCGAGATCACGTATCTCAAAGGGCAGAAGACACTAAAGCAGGACTTCGTCGCCAAGTCCGACGACGATATCTGGACGGGTCCGTTGGTCGTTATCACCAACCGTGCTACCGCGGGCGGAGCAGAAATTGCAGCCGCCGCGCTCTTGGACGACACTAGGGCGCAGGTTGTCGGTGAGCGCAGCTACGGTGACGCGAGCCTTCGCAAAACTATACAAATGGATGACGGGGGCGCTGTCATTCTCTCGATCGCCAAATATTACTCTCCCTCCGGCAAAGCTATTCAGGATACAGGTGTGGTTCCCTCGGTTCAGCTCACCGAAAATGATAATTCTCCCGAACTGGATCAGGACGGGAATCCTATCCCGGGAACAGCACCGAAGAATACAGAAGATAACTTGCTGAAGCAATCAATCGACCTTGTTACCGGGAAGACAAGCATCGCGCAGCTAACAGGTGGTGAAAACGCTTCAGCGCTCGGCAACGCGCAGCACCCCGTTGTTGACAAAGGTCCAATTCCGCGAGAGCGTTGAAACCAAAAACTCGAATCAAGTATGCCTCTGTACGAGTATCGGTGTGAAGGCTGCGGTGAACAATTCGAAGTAATACAGAAATTTTCTGACGCGCCAGTGACTACGCACGAGAAGTGTGGCGGACCCGTCCATCGGCTGCTTTCCGCCTCAGCGCTGCAGTTTAAGGGTAGCGGATGGTACGTCAACGATTACGCCAAGAGCCCAAAGCCAGACAGTTCCAAGTCAGAGAGTTCGAAATCAGAGAGTGATGGCGCTTCGAAGAAGGCTGATTCAACACCCGCCAAAACGTCCTCTTCCCAGTCCTCTGACACGAGTTCATCCAGCACCACTTCGCCCGGCAACAAAACCTCTTCATCTGATACAAAGAACCAGTGAACACTCGTCGTGAGTTTCTAAGGGCCGTCTCGAGCGTTGGTCTAACTGCTCCGTTACTGGCGGCGCACGGTGTCGCGCAAACGTCGGCTTCGCCTAACGACAAAATCCAAATCGCTCTAATTGGTTGCGGCGGCATGGGTCAGGAGGACGCGCGTAGCTCGGTCGCCTCGGGCATGACCAAAATCGTTGCCGCGTGCGATTGCTACGATGGCCGGCTCGAGCACATGAAGGAGCAGTACGGCCGCGACATTTTTATAACCAAGCGTTACGAAGAGATCCTCACGCGGAAAGACATCGATGCCGTCATCATCGGCACTCCTGATCACTGGCATCAAAAAATCACGCTGGATGCGTTACACGCAAAGAAAGATGTGTATTGTGAAAAGCCCATGGTTCAGCGCGTTGAGGACGGGGCGCCTGTAGTCGAAGCGCAGAACCAGGCAAATCAGATTCTCCAAATTGGCAGCCAGCGCGTCAGCTCAGTGCTCTATAAGAAAGCCCAGCAACTGTTTCGCAGCGGGGCGATCGGCAAACTCAACATGGTTGAAGCGTGGTGGGACCGCAACACCGCTGTCGGGTCTGGGGAGTACGTCATCCCGCCAGATGCGAATTTGGCCACCTGCGATTGGGACCGTTTCCAGGGCCGCGCCCCGAGGGCTGACTGGGATCCAAAAAAATTCTTCCGCTGGCGCTGTTATCGCGAATACAGCACGGGTGTTGCCGGCGATTTGTTCGTGCATCTTTTTTCCGGGCTTCATTTCATCACCGGCGCGCTAGGTCCTAAACGAGTCTTCGCGACAGGCGGTCTCCGTTTCTGGAAGGACGGCCGTAACGTTCCCGACGTCTTCATGGGCGTTTACGATTATCCCGAGAGCCCGAGCCACTCCGCCTTCAACCTCATCTTGCGCGTCAACTTTGTCAACGGAGCACACGAGAGTTCCGGATTTCGCTTCACAGGCAGTGACGGCATCATGACCGTTGGGCGCAACGTGACGCTTTCTCGACAACCACAGCCCACCGAGCCCGGATACACCATTGACACGTTCTCGCGGCCGATGCAGGAAGCTTTCTTGAAGCGATATCACGAACGCTATCCGAACTCGAAGCCTTCAGCTGCGAGCCTGCAGGCAAGCCGGGAGGAAGTTTACGAAGCCCCGGAGAAGTACAGTGATCATCGCGATCACCACCTCAACTTCGCTCTGGCGATTCGATCACGCAAGCCAGTCGTTGAAGATGCCACTTTTGGGTTCCGTGCCGCCGGTCCCGCGCTGCTGTCGAACCTCAGCTACTTCGAAAAACGAATCGTTCGCTGGGATCCCGGGACGATGAAAATGACGGCGTAAGGATCTCAATGTATTCGCCTACCAACAACATTCAGATTGCGCTCATTGGCGGCGGCGGAATGGGGCAAGGGGATGCCGAGATGGCCACCTCGATACCAGGCGTGAAACTTGTAGCCGCTTGCGACTGCTACAACGGTCGTCTTCAACATATCACCGAAGTGTATGGGCGGGAAACGTTCACCACCCGCGATTACCACGAGATCGTTGCACGCAAAGATATCGATGCCGTAATCATCGCGACGCCTGATCACTGGCATTCGCGCATCTCTGTCGACTGCTTGAACGCAGGTAAACATGTCTACTGCGAAAAGCCGATGGTGCATGCCATCGAAGAGGGCCGGTCCATCATCGATGCCCAGACGAAATCCGGCAAAGTATTTCAAGTCGGCAGCCAATATCGCAGTTCGCTGGTCTACCAAAAAGCAAGAGAGCTGTTTCAATCGAAGGCTATTGGCGATCTGAATTCAGTCGAGGCTTGGCTGGACCGCAACACCGCTATCGGAGCTTGGGAATATTCGATTCCTCTCGATGCCAGTCCTGAGACTTGCGATTGGGAGCGCTTCCAGGGCAATGCACCCAAGCGCCCCTGGGATGCAAAACGTTTCTTTCGATGGCGCAATTACCGTGATTACGGCACGGGGGTCGCGGGAGACCTTTTCGTACATCTGCTCACAGGCCTCCACACCGTCACCGATTCGATCGGGCCCACGCGTGTTTACGCCACGGGTGGAATTCGTTTCTGGACAGACCGCGAAGTTCCAGACGTGATGCTCGCGACACTAGACTATCCAGAGACGAATGCGCATCCCGCCTTCAACGTCGTACTCCATGTCAACTTCAAGAGCAGTCTATCCGAAGAGTCCTTCGGAGTAAAATTCACCGGCAGTGAAGGAGTGATGACGGCCGATAGCTTCAACAAGCTCACCCTTGACAGAACTCCCCGTACGAACGAATTGGATTGGGCCATTAAAAGCCTTCCGGACAAAATGCAAAAGGAACTCACTTCGGAATGGAAGGCCAGTCATCCCGAACCTACAACCCAAAGCATCAAGCCCGGTTCAACTGAAGTATTTAATATGTCCGGTTCAGATGCCCACCTGGAGCACCATAAGAACTTCTATAACTCGATCCGCGAGAGCAAGCCATTAATCGAGGATGCTACCTTCGGTCTGCGCGCGGCTGGTCCCGCACTTCTTACCAACACCAGCTATTTCGATAGCAAAATCGTCAGCTGGAACCCCGAGATGATGGCCGAAATCCAGGCTTGACGGTTATGCCGGTTTCGCTGGGACCCAGCCCAGCATTGAGCGAACCTTGCCGATAACCTTCCAGATCCAACGTCACGTAGAGGAACCCCAGTTGCTTAAAAATAGACGTGAAGGCCTGGGCACTCTCAAGCGTAAGTGCTTTTGATAATTCGTCTCTGGCAATCTCGATGCGTACGACCTCGCCATGAAATCTCACGCGAAACTGCTTGAACCCAAGCGCACGGATTGCTTCTTCGCCTTGCTCTATGGTTTTGATCGTGTCAACCGTCACTGGGGTCCCATATGGCACCCGTGAACTAAGGCAGGCCGCCGCCGGACGGTCCCATATCGAAAGGCCTGCTCTCCGAGCCAACTCGCGAACTTCCGACTTCGTCAGCCCTGCCTCGACGAGTGGCGCCTTCACTTCGTGAATCTTTGCCGCACGCTGACCGGGCCGGTAATCACCCAGGTCGTCTTTGTTCACGCCGTACACAATATGTGCAAAGCCCCGCTCGCTTGCATAATTTTCAAGACGCTTGAACAACTCGTCCTTGCAATGAAAGCATCGGTCCTTGTCGTTCTTCACGTACTCAGGATTCTCGAACTCGTGTGTCTCTATATACTCGTGCCGAAATCCACATTCCCGAGCAAACGCCTCGGCATCGCGTTTGTGCGATGTTGGAATGGATGCCGAATCGGCTGTGATCGCAATTGCGTCCTGACCTAGTACTCGATCTGCTGCCCACGCCAGGTAGGCAGAATCGGTACCGCCCGAATACGCCACAATCACGCGACCCAGCTTGCCGAGCGCTCCGAACAACGCCTTTTCTTTCGCCGCTAATTCTGTTGGATCGAGTTGAACTGCCGCGGCCTCAAGCGAGACAAACGTGGCCATACTTGAAGTATAACCAGCCATTTACTGCTTTCGCGCGCCCAGCCCCGGCACCTCGCCCGTAACTCTACCAGCGCCTGAGCCAGTTGACGAGCCCGATTCCTTCATCCACATTGGAATCACAGGATCCGGCACCTTTCAAAACGGGCCGGATCGCTGGAGATCTATTTCTGAGAACTGAGGACAAATTCCATGGACGCAATACCTCTCCCATTTTACGAAGCTGCTTCGCTCGACAACATCTGCCACGGCCTCAAAGGCGTCCGCATCCTGTTCGTCAATGTCTTTGCGGTGTCATCTCCAAATGGCGGCTGGACGTTGATCGATGCCGGACTTTACCTGTCCGCCGGAAAAATTAAGCACTGGGCCGAGGGCCATTTCGGAAAAGGCACAAAGCCGGAAGCCATCGTTCTCACACACGGCCACTTTGATCACGTCGGCGCTCTCAAGGATCTGCTCGAAGACTGGAACGTGCCGGTCTATGCTCATCAGGATGAATTTCCGTTTCTGACCGGACGCGCCAAATATCCGCCGCCGGATCCGTCGGTCGGTGGCGGCCTCATGGCCGTTATGTCTCCGCTCTTTCCGCGCACCTCTGTCGACCTCAGCGGCCGCGTGCTGCCGTTACCGTCCGACAACTCAGTCCCGACCCTTCCAGGATGGGAATATATCCACACTCCCGGTCACGCTCCGGGTCACATTTCGCTCTTCCGTCCAGAGGACAGAACCTTAATTGTTGGCGATGCTTTCTGCACAACCAAACAGGAATCGTTTCTGGCCGTCGCCAAGCAGAAGCCAGAGCTTCACGGACCGCCCTCGTACTACACGCCCGATTGGGATGCAGCTCGGCAATCAGTGGAGACATTGGCAGCCTTACGGCCTACCGCCATCGCACCAGGCCACGGCCTCCCGATGTGCGGGGACGAAGTTCCCGACCAGCTACGAAAACTAGCTGTCAATTTCGATCACATCGCCGTGCCCGATCACGGCAAGTACGTTCATAAGGCCGCAAGCGCTGAGTAGCTGATTGTGTCGGCCCGTTCCGCTTAGAATGGATACGCGGCGGGAGGCGGACGTGATCAAGATCATCACGATCGAGCGGGAATACGGTTCGGGCGCGGCGGCTATTGGAAAGGCCCTAGCCCATAACTTGGGATGGACCTTATGGGATCGCGAAATTACATGCGAAATCGCGCGGCGTCTGAAATGCGATGTCCAGGCGGTGGAGCAGCGCGAAGAACGCCCCGACCCGACTTTCTATCGCCTCGTCAAAGTATTCATGCGCGGGAGCTATGAAGAAAGTCTGCAGGGCGGTGGCAGGCTCGAGCTTCTGGATGCAGAACACCTTGCTCTGCTTTTTGAGAAAATAGCCACCGACATCGCAGCCAAAGGCAAGTCCGTCATCATTGGCCGCGGGTCGCCCTGGTTCCTGCGAAAGCGAGATGACACGCTCCGCGTCTTTGTCTACGCCCCGGTCGATGAAAAGATTCGCCGGCTCAAAGCCCAAGGAAAGAGCCAGAGCGAGGCGGAGGATCTGATCGCGAGTGTCGACCGCGAGCGCGCCGCCTTTGTTAAAAAGTACTACGGCGCGAATTGGCCGGAGCGTTATCTGTACCACCTCATGATCAATTCCGGAATTGGCGATGAAGCAGTCATCAAAATGATCCTCAGCGAGATGGATCTTCTGGATGCGAAATCACCGCTCGTTGCTGGTACCGGAGCCGCGCAGCACTCTTCCAGGTAGCGCGTTCGTCATTTTGCCCTTCTCAATCACGGGCATGCCATTCACAAGCACATATTCCATTCCAACCGAGAGTTGATTCGGATCTTCGAATGTCGCAACGTCCCGGATGCTCTTCGGATCGAAGATGGTGATATCCGCCCACATGCCCTGCTTCAGGACGCCCCGATCCGTCAGCCGCATGCGCTGCGCCGGGAGTGCGCTGAATTTCCTGATCGCCTCTTCTAACGTGAGCAGTTTTTCTTCGCGCACGTACTTGCGCAAAATTCGCGGAAACGTCCCGTAAGCACGCGGGTGGGGATGTTCCTGGCCCAGAACTCCTTCCGGCGCCGTTCCTTGCGAATCGTTGTCGATCGAGACCCAGGGTTGTTTTAGGGCATACGCGACATCTTGCTCGGACATGCCAAACACAGCGACAGACATGTTGGGATCGTCAATCAGCAAATCGAAAACCGTGTCGATGGGATCCTTACTTTGTGTTTTGGCGATCTCGGCGATTGTCTTGCCTTGAAGCGGCAGAAGCTTCGGATTCTGCACCACGCTAACGAGAATCGCTTCCGGGCCGGGGACTTCAAGCCACTCATTGTCCCAACCCGAGCTGTCGGTCTCCATATCCTTGCGGATTCGGGCGCGCGTGGCCGGGTCTTTGAGACGCGCGACCATCTTCGCTTCACCTCCATCGTGAACCCATGGCGGTAGGAATGCGGAAAAAGAGTTGAACCATGCTGGATACGCGTACGTGTCGGCTTCGACA
Source organism: Bryobacteraceae bacterium (assembly GCA_051003475.1). Taxonomy (GTDB): domain Bacteria; phylum Acidobacteriota; class Terriglobia; order Bryobacterales; family Bryobacteraceae; genus Bog-105. The sequence continues at coordinate 10,575 of JBPCLH010000016.1, read as the reverse complement.
TCGACGCCCGAATTTCGGGCCTCATCGATGCGGTGGACAATCTCAGGCATCCGGCCCCAATTCCGTTTTCCCGCAGCTTTCAAGTGCCAAATCTCGACCGGAATCTTTGCCTCGCGCCCAATACGAAATACTTCATCAAGGGCGTTGTCGATCGTATCGCCCTCGCTTCGCATGTGGCTGGCGTAGATGCCCCCGGATTTGGCCGCTTCCGCCGCGAGCGCAATCAGTTCTTCCGTCTTCGCATAGGGTGCGGGCGCGTACTGAAGGGACGTCGAGACGCCGACCGCTCCGTCCTGCATGCCTTCCTTCACAAGCGTCTTCATTTGCTCCAGCTCGAGCGCACTCGGGGCACGATTGTCATCGCCCAGCACCATGCGGCGAACCTGCGTAGCCCCGACGTAACTGGCCAGGTTAATACCCAGGCCTTGCTTTTCGAGCCGGGCGAAGTACTGGGCGAACGTCCACCAATCCGGATTGACATGGTAATGCGCAAAGCTGGGGCGATCTGCCGCCAATACACTCCGATTCAACGGCGCAATCGAGCTGCCTTCGCCCGTGATCTCGGTCGTGATCCCTTGGAAGATCTTGGACGGCACGTGGGGATTAACAAGCATCGAGAGCTCCGATTGACCAAGCATGTCAATGAAGCCGGGCGCAACGGTCAGGCCATGCGCATCGATGATCCGGTGAGCCGGAGTATTTGCGAGCGATCCTATTGCCGCGACACGTCCACTGAGAATGGCGACGTCGCCCGCGTACCATGGCGACCCAGTCCCATCGATGATGTGCCCGTTGCGGATAATAATGTCGAATTGCTGCGCCGTCGCGACAAACGGCAGCACCAACGCGAGCAGACCAACAAATTTACGAATCAAAGGAAGATTATATGTTGGCGGGAAGACCCGATTGACAAATCTTCGAACTGGGTACATTCTCTTGACAAGGGGTTATATATGCGCTGCCCGCGCGTTCTCTTACCCACCACTTTGGCCTTGCTCGTCTGTCTTCCCGTTTCTGGGCAATTGGTCGTCTCTGTTCATTCGGGAGTCGTTCATTTTTCGGAAGGGTCCGTCTTCATCGACGACCGCCCACTCGAACAAAAATTCGGCACCTTTCCCAACATCAAAGAGGGGTCGACGCTACGGACTGAAGAGGGTCGAGCCGAAGTGCTTCTCACGCCCGGCGTGTTCCTTCGCATCGATGAAAACAGCTCAGTTCGCATGATTTCCAATCCCATCCAGGACACTCGCGTGGAATTTTTGGAAGGCTCCGTAATCCTCGATTCGGTCGACGCCAGCGGCGATAACCCGGTTCTCATCACCTATAAAGGCTTCCAGATCCGATTCCCTAAGAAGGGAGTCTACAGAATGGATGCCTCGCCGCCCGTGCTCCAGGCATACACCGGCGAAGCTGAAGTGACTCACGATGGCAAGCCTTCGTCTGTTGATCCATCCCATCTTTTCTTCTTTTCCCTGGGACTCGAGACACAGAAATTCGGCGAAGGCGCTGACGACGAGTTTTACCAATGGTCGAAGGACCGCAGTGAACTTATATCGGCGGATAACCGGTCCGCAGCTCAGAGCACGGCCGATCCCGGACAGATGGACAGTGGACAAATCCCGAGTAGAGACCCCGATCTCTATCTCGGAACGTCGATTTATGGCGGTGGCGTAGCCAGCACCTTCCCGGTAGACAACGGCCTCTTGTACTCAAACGTGCCCTTTGGCATGGGCGTTTGGAACACGTATTCGGTTTATTTTATTTACCTGCCTCGCTATTACCGCTCGCCCGCGCGGCGCACTTGGCCCGTCGGAGCGCCTTGGCCTGGCAGGACTCTTTATCCCGGTTTGCCCCCAGCTCGCGTTGGGATTCCGCATCCCTCACGTATCGGTCTCCCAACACGTGTAGGTGTCCCAAATTTTCCGCCACGCGTTCCAAGAGTCAGCACTACCCTCCCCGTATACTCTCGTCCGCCCGCCGTGGGATTGCCCAGAGGCGGCATGACGCGCATAGGAGCACCTGCTATGGGCCGTCCTGCCATCGGCCGCCGATAACGCGGAAGAACCAGCTTACTGATTGGGAGCGTAGTATCCAAGTCTCCAGCGCGACTTGAGTGACGGCAGACCTTGCGGCTGATCCAGCTTCACATCAACCTTGCGATATTTGCCATCCCGATTCTGATTTGTCGGCGAGTATGCGAGCACATATTGATTCCGTAACTCAATACCGATCCTGGTCGCGATGCCCGGCAGAGCGCTATCGTTCGTTGCCGCAAAAGCTCGACCGCCTGTTTGCTCCGAGAGTTGAGAGAGCAGGTGTGGGCCCGAGAGCTCCGCACGGCTGATTCCCAAGTAAGAAAGCGGCTCAAACACTCCCATCGCATAGATCTGCACGTCCGCTTCGCGTACAAGATTCTCGATCTGATGCGCGGTGTATCGGCTATTGTTGTCGCCACCATCCGAGATAATGAGCAGCGCTTTGCGTGGATTCTTGGCCCTCTTCATCTCGCGTAAACCCATATACACCCCATCGAGCAGCGCCGTCAGACCTTGCGGTTCAATCGAAGTCAGTTTGCTCTGAATCTCGTCTGCATGCTCTGTAAATCCTGTCGCCACCTCCGCCCGGTCGCCGAACTCAACCAGAAACGCTTCGTCCTGGGGGTTCATCGTCTTCAGGAATTGGGCCACCGCCTGTCGGGATGTCTCAATCTTGCTTCCCATACTCCCGCTCGTGTCCACAAGCAGGCCGATCGATAGCGGCGCATCTTCCCCTGCAAATTGCTTGACCTTCTGTTCGGCTCCGTCTTCGAAAACTCGAAAGTCTTGCTTATCGAGGCCCAGGACGAAACGGTTCAAAGAATCGGTGACCGTCACCGGTATCAGCACCAGAGTTGTGTTCACCCGGATATTGATTCCGGAACCCGCCTGAGAAGTCGTCTGCGCGGGCAGCAAAACAGCGGAAAGGAGGATGAAAAGGACGAACTCGCGGCGCACAGTTGCGCACCCCTGTTTGAGCATGAGTCTATCACGGCATCCCGGGCAACGTGTCCGCCCCAGCATGCGCTAAGATCGAACTGCTTTGCACGCCTTGCTCGCCCAGTGGATTACAGCCATCAGCGCGGTGTTCTTCATCGTCGATCCCTTCGCCGCGACACCGGCCTTCCTGGCCATGACCGCCGGTTACGAGCCTGTACGGCGCAAGCAGATGGCTCGCCGCGCATCTCTTACTTGTCTCGTGATATTGACCGTGTTCGCCACTGTCGGCAAGTATCTGTTCCGGCTTTTCGGTATCACCCTGCCTGCCTTCAAATTCGCCGGTGGCCTGTTGTTGCTGCTGGTCGCACTTGACATGCTGCAAGCGCGCCGCTCGCGAACCCGCGAAACACCGGAAGAGCAGAGTGGTGCGTCTGAAACTGAAGACGTCGGAATCATCCCTATGGGTATTCCCATGCTTGCGGGGCCGGGCTCTATCTCGACCGTTATGGTGCTTGTCGGACAAGCTCCCCGGTGGCGCGATGCCATTCCCGTCATCGTTGGAATCGTCCTTACATCGTTCGTGTGTTACATCGTGCTCGCAAGCGCCGACCGCGTGGGAGCGGTCCTCGGTGAGACCGGCATTCGCATTGTGACCCGGCTCATGGGCCTGATGCTCACAGCCATCGCTTTCCAGTTCTTCGTTAGCGCCTTGGTGGATCTGCGCGTGATCCCGCCCGTGGCGCTGCCGTAATGGCTGGACCGATCCTGAGACCGGTCCAGCATGTGCACACGTTCTACCTCGCGCCGATCTTCGTTACAAAAGCGTTTGATACGGCGAAGGGACCGCCGAGCATAGGTTGAAAAGCGTTCTTGGTCGGGAAATCGGGTGAGCCGGTGGAGCCGGTGACATAGGCATTGCCGTGCGCGTCTACCGCGATGCCCATCCCTTGGTCGTCACTGCTGCCGCCCAAGTAGCTCGAGTAGACCAGCGTGCCGACCGGGCACAGCTTTGTGACAAAAGCGTCTCCGCCGCCTTTAAGCCCGTTCTGAAAGGCGTTCTTCGTGGGGAAGTTGGTAGAAGAGGTCCGTCCGGTTACATAGGCTTGCCCTCGCGCGTCAACGGCGATGCCATTGTGGGAGTCGAGGACAGACTGGTTTTCGGAGCTCCCGCCGAGGTAGGTGGAATAGACCAGCGTGTTCCCAGCCGCCGCCAGCTTCGTCACGAAAGCGTTGCCGAACGGAAAAGCAGAAGTTTTGAGCGTTCCCTGAAAGGGGTTCTTGAGCGGGAAATCGGGCGAAGCGGTTTGACCTGTGACATAGGCGTTGCCACGAGCGTTCACCGCGATGCCGCCGGCGAAATCGCTAACACTGCCGCCTAGGTAGGTGGAATAGACCAGCGCGTTCCCAGCCGCATTGAACTTCGTCACGAAAGCGTTGGCGGAAAAGGCACAGTTGCCGGGTTGGCTTTTGAGCGTTGACTGAAAGGCATTCTTGGTCGGGAAATCGGTCGACCAGGTGTGGCCTGTGACATAGGCGCGGCCGTACCGGTCCACCGCGATGCCCGAGCCGGCAGCCCCATCCCTCCCGCCGAGATAGGTGGAATAGACCAAGCGTCCAGCGGCGTCGAATTTCGTGACAAAGGCTTCAAGGGACCCGAATATCAGGGGGTTCTGAAAGGCGTTCTTGGTCGGGAAATCCGTAGAAAAGCTGGCACCCGTTACGTAAGCACTTCCATGGGCATCCACGGCGATTGCCCGGCCGTCATCCCCGCCGCCACTAAATACCTGGCCCGTTTCTGGGTCCGTTTGCAAGCCGTTCCCACCCAGATACGACGAATAGACTAGCGCGTTTCCTGCCGGGCAGAGTTTTGTGACAAAGGCGTTAAAGCCCTCGAGGAGGTTTTTGGACGTTGCTTGAAAGGGGTTTTTGGTCGGGAAATCGAAAGAAAAAGTATAGCCCGTTACAAGGGCATTGCCGTGGACGTCGACGGCGATGCCGAGGCCCCGACTGCCCCCGGGATTACCGTGCGATCCGCCGAGGTACGTGGAATAGACCAGGTTGCCAGTGGCGTCAAATTTTGCGACAAAGGCGTTTTCGAAGCTGCCTTTGAACTCGTTCTGAAAGGCGTTCTTAGTCGGGAAATCGGTCGAGCCGGCGGAGCCGGTTACATAGGCATTGCCGTGTGCGTCCACAGCGACGCTGGTGCCAAGGTCTCCAGGGGAACCATTTCCACTTCCGCCGAAGTACGTGGAATACTCCAGCACCGGGTCGATGATCAGAGGCTTGGCGCGGTCGTAAGCCCCGAGTGTGAAGCCCAACCGTTGCCCAGCCTGGCGCACGTAAGCGCATGCGACAAGTTTTCGGCTGCCATTGACCTCCTGATACGCGACCGGCTTGTGCCATCGCAACTCGCCTGCCGCGGTATGCATCACGACATTGCCCGCGCGATCTAACTGAGCTTTGCTGGCGCCCTGAAACTCCAGAGATATGCTGCCGGGATCGGCACCAGAACTCACGACGAAATCGTACTCGAGCTGCCTTTGATTTCCGTAATAAATCATGTCTACGCCCGGGTACACATTGCCGTACCGTACTTTGAAATAGTTCGGAATGTCAGTGTGCCAGCGCTCGGGAACTGTACCGACAAAGTAGTTGCTCTTGCCTAGTAGCTGGCCGAAGGCTTCGACTTTCCCCGAAACGTTCGCGTCCACGGGTCGCAATCGGAGGGTGGTTCCGGCAACTTGTGAGCCGGGTTTCGCACTCCCGCGCTGTAGCACGATCACCGCTTCCGCGTGCGACAGGAACAGACTGTATCCGGTGCCGTGCGCCAAAAAATCGACCTGCTTGTCACTCTGTCCGCGATTCGGTTCGAAGCTTAACGGCCTAGCGTAATCGGAAATTGCCGGCTTCGTTGTGGAATTGCTATTTGCGGCCATGGCGCCTGGTACGGCGAAGATGGTCACGAAACTGATGAAAATGAGCGCAGAATTCTTTCTGGCCATGAGTCTCTCCTTTACCCTGTTAACTCGGGCCGTGATGATCTGGCTGGATGCGACGCGTCCTTCGCCGATTCTTTGGTCCGGGTTCCGTTACTGTAACCGAGGCGACGCGTGCGAATAGTGGGGATACATCAGGCGAGACCGCACGACGCGCTAAAAGCGAGAACTAAGAAGAGAGTCCACCTCTGAAGATACGCTGCTAGTTATATAGATCGTTGCGCCCGGTCTGTCAATTGATTTCAACGAGAATTGGTACTACTCAGAGATCTCAAAGACGTCAATCCGTTGCCGCTCAGATATCAATCCGCCTCTGCTCTGCGTGAGCGGCTTTCAGCGTCATCCCATACGCATCAATTGCCGCTTTCCACTCCTCACCTTTCGCCGCATCCTCGCCCGCCAGCGCTACTCCTGGTGAGGTTGTGGAGGCAGTCCCAGTCGTAATTAGCGGACATCCGAATCCCAATCGCATTTGCATTTCGCATATCGAACGGCAAAACCTCACAATGCGCATGCAGATTCGCAGACTAACGCGGCTAACGAACGCCTTCAGCGAAAAGTTCGAGAACCACAAGGCTGCTATCGCGCTTCACTTGGCTTATTACAACTTCGTCAAGATCCACCAGACGTTGCGCGTCACACCTGCGACGGAAGCGAGGATCACGGATCATGCATGGACGATTGCGGAACTTTTGGCCCCGATTTCTGCTGACCACTCCATTTGAAGCATGGGTTTGTGGTACTGTCCCTTACGGAGTTCGAGGTGGACGGCAAGGCTACAAACTGGTTGGATATTGTCTTTGATGGCTTCTTACTCGTTATCTTGTTCGCAGTGTGGCTTTGGCAGTTTGAGTCATCAGCCAAAGGCTCGCTTTATCACTTGATCCTCGCGGGACTGGGGTTGGTGTGTTTGGTTGCCGTGGGGGTACTGGTTGCAGCAACGCTGGTAAGTGCAGTCTGGCCACGCGGGGGCAGTTAGGACGCAACCCATATTCACGCTATGATCCATTACGTTGGCCGACATTTGACAGGACAGCATCCAGTATGCGTTTCGAGATCTAAGCACCTGAAAACGTTGGCTGAATATATATACAGCGCACTCAGTAAACGCAAGACAGGACACTACCCCGCCATAATAGACGGTTGCGCCGAACCGCTAATTGGTTTAATATTCATAGTAATGAATATATATTCACCAAGGCAATCCTAAATGGGAGCGCGCTTCCTCCAACCCAGTTCGCACGTCGGACCTCACAGCCTGCGTCACGACCTCGACTTCTCAACCGGCGAACTGAAACGGCTCCTCGATTTGGCCGGGCAGGTAAAGGGATCCGGACAGCGATACGCTTCCGCGCTGAAGGGTCGATATCTGAGCCTCCTGTTTGAAAAGCCCTCGCTTCGTACCCGCATGACGTTCGAATTGGCCATCAAGCAGCTTGGCGCCGATTGCGTTGCTCAGACCGGCATGATCGCCGAACGTGAGCCGCTGAAAGACGTCGCGCGAAATCTGGCCCGGTGGACCGATGCGATTGTTGCACGGACCTGTTCTCAGGAAACCGTGGATGAGCTGGCACGATGGTCCGGAATACCGGTTGTGAATGCGCTGAGCGACCTGTATCATCCATGCCAAGCGCTTGCGGATGTATTCACGTTGCGGGAGCGCTTCGGGCACCTGCGTGGGCTAAAGCTGGCCTACCTGGGTGATGGAAATAACGTGGCGCATTCACTGTTGCTATGTTGCTCGCGTCTCGGCGTGAACTGCTCGGTGGCGACTCCGAGAGGTTATGAGCCGAAGACGGCGATTGTCGCGGATGCCAAGCGGTTCGCGAACGAGTCCGGTGCTGAAATCGCGATTATCAATGACCCGCTCCGTGCAGTGAAATCCGCCCATGCGGTTTATACGGATGTTTGGGCGAGCATGGGACAGGAGCCGGAAACGGAACAGCGGAAGATACTGTTTGCAGCCTACCAGGTAAATGAAACGCTTTTTGCGAAAGCGCGTAGGGATGCAATCTTCATGCACTGCCTGCCCGCCAAACGCGGCCTGGAGGTCACTGACGCAGTTATCGAGTCACCGCAGTCGGTGGCATTCGATCAGGCCGAGAACCGGCTGCATGTCCAAAAAGTACTGCTTTTAATGCTGTTGCAGTGATGATGACCGCGAAGAAGGTAGCACTGGCGTATTCTGGCGGGCTGGATACGTCGATCATCATTCCGTGGCTCAAAGAGCACTACAAGTGCGAAGTGGTCGCGGTATGCGGCGATATTGGCCAGGGCGGCGAAGAACTGGACGGTCTACGTGAAAAAGCGCTAAAAACTGGCGCATCCGAAGTGTATGTCGAGGACATGCGCGAAGAGTTCGTCACAGAGTACCTCTGGAAGCTGGTTCGTTCGGGCGCGGTCTACGAGCACAAGTATCTCTTGGGAACATCCATCGCGCGACCCTTACTGGCAAAACGCCAAGCTGAGATTGCCTTAAAGACCGGATGCGATGCGCTTGCGCACGGATGTACAGGCAAAGGCAACGACCAGGTGCGGTTTGAGTTGACGTACAAGGCCATCGCACCTCATCTAAAGGTCATCGCACCGTGGCGTGAATGGGACATTGTCTCGCGCGAGGACGCCATCGAATACGCAAACGCACATAACGTTCCCATCTCCCAATCGACGACAAAAATTTACAGTCGCGATCGCAACATCTGGCATGTTTCGCATGAAGGTGGGGAGCTCGAAGACCCGGGGAACTCCGCTCCCGATCACATTTGGACGCTCACCAACAGCCCGGCGGACGCACCACCCGACCCTGCGGATATCACCATTGGATTCGAGAAAGGTGTGCCGGTTTTCTTAGATCGACGCCAGCTCAGCGGTGTGGCGTTACTCGAAGCGTTGAACAGAATCGGCGGCGCGCACGCGATTGGGCGGATCGATCTGGTTGAAAACCGTTTTGTGGGTATGAAATCGCGGGGTTGTTATGAGACACCGGGAGGCACAATTCTGATGGCCGTTGCCAGGGAGCTCGAGGCGCTCACGCTCGATCGCAGTACCCTGCACTATAAACAGAAGGTTGCGCTCGATTACGCCGAGATGGTTTATAACGGTTTTTGGTTTACGCCATTGCGCGAATCCCTTGACGCCTTTTTTGATAAGATTTCGGAGCCGGTAACGGGCGAAGTGACCTTGCGCCTCTATAAAGGCACTCTCGAGCCGCTAAGCCGCAACAGTCCGAAATCGCTCTACAACGCGGATATCGCAAGCTTCACCATGGGCGAAGCCTACGATCAGAAAGACGCTTTGGGGTTTATCAATCTTACCGGATTGCCTATCAAGGTGCGCGCGGCGCGCAACAATGCCGGGTAATGAAGCTTTGGGGCGGTAGATTCGAAAGCGGACCATCCGAGCTTTTTGACCGGTTTTCCGGTTCGCTCCGGTTTGACTATAAACTTGTATTCGCGGACGTCGAAGGTTCCCAAGCCTACGCTCGAGCTCTTTCCAGAGCGGGTGTCTTGATGCCGGATGAATGCCAGCGCATTGTCGATGCTTTTGACCAGATCGCTAGCGAAGCGCGAAATCCGGCGTATTTCGTCGAGGCGGCCGACGAAGACATTCACACCTTTGTCATTCGCAAGTTGAAAGAGAAAGCCGGCGTACTTTCAGAGAAGATCCACACCGGGCGCAGCCGCAACGAGCAAGTCTCGCTTGATATTCGTCTCTACCTGCGGGCTGCCACAGAAACGTTGCTCGAACAGCTGACAGTTCTGATGCGTGAGTTGCTCGCGCTCGGGCGGAAATATCCCGAGGCAGTAATTCCCGGCTATACCCACTTGCGACGCGCGCAGGCCGTGTTATGGCCCCACTATCTGCTGGCCTATTTCGAGATGTTCTTCCGCGACGCGGAGCGGCTTGAGCAAACACGCGCCCGAATGAACGTGATGCCGCTGGGCTCAGGTGCATTGGCGGGCAGCGGTTTCCCATTTGATCGTGAAGCCATAGCCAAAGAACTCGGATTTGCGGCGATCACTCGCAACAGTATGGATGCCGCGGCTGACCGTGACTTCGCACTCGACTTCCTCTACACCTGCAGCATGACCATGTTGCACTTGAGCCGCCTAGCAGAAGATTGGATCCTGTATTCGAGCGAGGAGTTTAAGCTGATAAAGCTGGGCGATGGTGTTACGAGCGGGTCGAGCCTGATGCCGCAGAAAAACAATCCGGATTCCCTCGAGCTGATCCGCGGAAAATCGGGCCGCGTGTTTGGCAATCTTACCTCTCTGTTTATTACGCTCAAGGGTCTACCGATGACCTACGATCGCGACATGCAGGAGGACAAGGAACCGCTGTTTGATGCGTTCCATCAAACCTCGGGTTCGCTGGCGATGGCGAAAGCAGTAGCCGCTTCGGTGATTCTGGATTTTGGCCGCGCTTCAGCGGCAGCCGAGGAGAGTTGGCTGATCGCCACGGACTTGGCAGAGGAACTGGCGCGACACGGCATCGCTTTTCACCGCGCACCCCCAATTGTCGGGCGATTTGTTCTGGAAAGCATTAAGGCCGGCCACACGCCATCATACTGGCCCGGCGAAAGTCTGGCGGCGTTCGCTCCAGAG
>JBPCLH010000015.1:0-32298 GCA_051003475.1 Bryobacteraceae bacterium | reverse complement strand
CGGATTTGACTGCTATGTGCCGAAGGGCGCGTATTACGTCATGTGTGACATTTCCGCATGCGGCTTCGGCGATGACGTGGCCTTCTGCCGCCATCTGGTTGAGGACATTGGAGTGGGAGCAGTCCCTGGATCGAGTTTTTTCGCCGATCGGGCGGATGGGGCGCATCTGATTCGGTTTTGTTTCGCCAAAAAGCGCGAAACGCTCGAGGCGGCGGCAGAGCGCCTGCAGCGGCTCTCGGGGTGAAATTACCAAACGAACCCCAATTATCGAACGAACCCAAATGGGTTCGTTTTTTCAAATAGCCTTTACCGGCTATGGTCGCGTTACCGGGCAGACGGATCACTCGTTGATCCAATGGAAGCCGCGGCTCGTTAGGAGAAACTGGCCCGTCTTATATCGATGGAACGCAACCACGACGGGATTGTGATCCAGGTTACCGCGCAGCATTAAATGCTGGTCGTCCGGTTGGCTATAGGTGAACTCGCCAGCCTGCTTGTTTCGGCGGCCGCTTAGTTTTACGTCGTGTTTCGGCTCGTCATACTTTGACTCAAAGCCGATGGCCTCACCAGCGTCGGTGCGGACGACGAGGTATCCGGCGGAATTTACGATCATGCGACGCCAGCGTGAGTTGTCAGGAACGGCTGCAGCAGGCGATCCGGTTGGGGTGAAGCTATCTACATCCCAAACGCCATATAACAGCGATAGATGCTCAGATTGGGCGGCGCGCTCCTTGCTCATCTTGTATTCACTCCAGATGGTGTTGTAGAGCACCGAAACTACTACCAGCATTTGAAGCGCGAGCGCGGCGTTGCGTAACCAGCGGCGCTCAAACTTCGGTAGCCACACGCCTCCGAGACGAGAAGGCCGATGAAGCAGGAAAAAACTCCGCAGCGCTGCGGCATCGGGGAGCAGGAGAAAAAGGGACATCAGAAGCAGGTGCACTGAATAAAGCTTTACTGGAACGTCATAGCAGAAATTCAGCATTACGATATTCAGCTGCACCGCTCCAGCGGCGAGTGCGCCAAGCGTGGTGGTTCGACGGAAGAGCAACAGCAGGCCGGCTGTCGCTTCCGCCAATCCACTGAAAAACGTGTACGCGGTGGACGCGCCCATAAAAGTCCAGAGCAGGCGCATGGGAGACGCTTCTCCATAGGTCTCAGTCAGCGTACTTAAGAAGGGTGCCCGGAACTGCAGGAAGGCCCCAGCGTTCGGGCTGGGAAGAGGTGGGGGGTATCGGCTCCCTGTGTCCTGCCTCGGGTTTGGAAGCTTGAGTTTCCAGCATGAGCGCTAGACCGTAGAGATAGTCTACGCCTCGCCATTGTTCAATTACCAGGCCATTTTCAGGAATGCTACAGTGGCGTTGGTCAGTGATCGAGGGGCAATCATGATTCAGTCGCGGGGTTATGCCGCCAAGGAAGCACGAGCGCGGCTCGCACCATTTCAATTTGAGCGCCGGGATCCTCGTCCTCAGGATGTTGTAGTTGAAATTCAGTACTGCGGAGTTTGTCATTCGGATATCCATCAAGTTCGGAACGAATGGAACGAGGGTAGATATCCAATGGTTCCGGGGCACGAAATCGTGGGGCGCGTCCTCGACGTCGGGACCTCGGTCAAGAAGTTCAAAATCGGCGACACGGCAGGAGTGGGGGTGTTGGTCGACTCATGCCGGACTTGCGGGAGCTGCAAAGCCGGCGAGGAACAATACTGCGAAACGGGCGCCGTAACGACCTATAACGGGCGGGATCGACAGACCGGAGAGATCACTTTTGGCGGGTACTCGAACAACATTGTTGCGGATGAGTCTTTCGTCTACAAGGTTCCGCCGAACCTCGACCCTGCCAGTGTAGCTCCGCTGTTGTGCGCCGGCATTACGACTTATTCGCCGCTTCGACATTGGAGAGTCGGACGGGGGCAGAAGGTTGGAGTGATCGGTTTGGGCGGACTGGGGCATATGGGGCTCAAATTTGCCCATTCACTTGGCGCTCACGTCGTGCAGTTCACCACATCACCGAGCAAGAAGGACGATGCACTGCGTCTGGGGGCGGATGAAGTAGTTCTCTCGAAGGATTCCGGGGCGATGAAATCGCAGGGCGCCAGCTTTGATTTCATTCTCGATACAGTATCTGCGCCTCATGACGTTGATGTGTTTCTGTCGATTCTCAAACGGGACGGCACGATGGCGCTGGTTGGCCTGCCCGACCGGCCGCTCACGGTTCAGCCCGCAATTCTCTCAGCGAAACGCGTCGCGCTTTCGGGATCGAGCATTGGCGGGCTCGCCGAAACACAACAGATGCTTGATTACTGCGGAGAAAAAGGGATCGTTTCAGATATCGAGGTGATCCCGATTCAGCAGATCGAAGAAGCTTTCGAACGCGTGCTGAAGAGCGATGTGAAGTACCGGTTCGTGATCGATATGGCTTCACTGCCGAAGCCGTGAAGCCGGCAGTTTGGGTGAACCCTACCAGTACAACTTCAAAGCGAACTGGATCTCACGCTGATCGTTCTGGCCGAGGCGGGTTGAGGTGATTTTTCCGAACTCGCTTGACGTATAGTCGAGCGATCCGGGGGCGGCAACCACGCCGTTTCCGTTGAAGCCTGGCGGGGAGAAGCTCGGAGTGTTCGTCAAGTTGAAGAATTCTGAACGGAATTCGAGGTGTGTTCTCTCCGTGATCCGGAAATTCTTGAACAGCGAGAAATCGAGGCGATGAAATCCCGGACCATAGAATTGGGTGGGGGCGCCACCCAATGGGCTGTAATCAGTCTGCCCAATTGCGGTCGCAATGGGCGGGCTGGTGAAAGCGGCGGGATTGAGCCACTGGTCCACACTGCGGTTTTTAGCGTATACATCCTGGCCGGGCACCATGAGAGCATTGCAACCAAACCCGGAAGTGGTGCTAATGACGCAACCCACGGTCCACGGCTGTCCGTCCTGCAGCGTGAGAATCCAATTGGTGCCCCAACCGCCCAGCACGGCGTCGACAATGCCAGGGCTGTGTGAAAGAAACTTCCGGCCGCGGCCGACGGGTAGTTCATACGTTCCACTGAAGTGGAAAACCTTAGGGGTATCGAAGTCACAGAGCGCGTAATCCCCCTGGATGCCGAAGCCTAGCAGCCGAGACGCGCGGTAACCCGAGAGCCCGGTACCATTAAGCACATCGGATGCATCGCTGCGACACTTTGACCATGTGAAGTTTGCGAGCATGCTTAAGCCGTTGTTAAATCTCCGCTCGTAATTGACCTGGAGGGAGTTATAGAAGCTGTTGGCAGCGAAGCTGCTGTATGTGAAGCTGTTTTGGAAGTCCGGATATGGCGCGAAATCGTAGGGGTTGAGCCCAGGAGGAAGGATTTCGACGGGATCATTCGGATTGGTGTACACGCCAAGGTGACGGACGGTGTTCCCGACATAACTCGCCTGCACTGTGTCGTTCGAGGACAGTTGGTACTGCAACGTCAAATTGTAGCCCTGAGTGTAGGGCGTCTTCATGTGGTAGTCTTCGCCCGTAAATGATACTCCCGCCGGCTGTACGGCGGCCGATGTGAGTGGGATCGCCGATAGTCCGGTCTCAATTGTTCCAAGCGCGCCATTGGGAAACGTGACGGGCGCATTCGGAACTAAATTCGGATACGTCAGGCTGAACTGGAAGGGGAAATTAACATAAGTTTCGATCACGGAGTTCTCGAATCCGCCATAGAAAAGGCCGTACCCGCCGCGAACCACCAACTTCGGCGTCAACTGGTAAGCGAATCCCACTCGCGGGGAGAAATTGCCAAGTTGTGAGTGCCCCAACCCTGGGACACCGGAGCAAACGATATCGATATTATCCTTCGCAGCGGCGGCGGTGAACTCGGGTGACAGCGGCGTATTGCAGCGGCGTTTCGTAAGCAGAAACTGGGAGGGGCTACCTGGGGCGCCCGAGGGCAGGAAATTGGATTGTGCGCCGTAACGCTCAATGAGCTGGCCGAAGTACTCCCAACGCAGTCCGAGATTCACGGTGAGCTTGGGAGTCACTTGGATGTCATCCTGGAAGTAAACTCCATGATAATTACGCTTCTGATCCGTGTTGGCAATGTTAGATGCTGAGATGCTGTCCGCCCCGCCTACGAAATCGCCGGCTCCGGGCACTGTCGCCGGAATGGGTGTCAAGAGCATCTGGGCGAGTCCGGTATTGCCGCCACCTGTTTCAGGCACTTCGGTATAGGTGCCGCCGAAATTCCAAGCTCCTCGACCTTCGGGCGGCTGCAGAATCGAGAATCTCAGCTTTTGGAACTCATATCCGACTTTGAGGGAATGTCTTCCAGCATGTTTGGTTAGGTTGTCGGTGAACTGCAAGGTGTTGCTGTATTCAATCGACGGTATGAATTCGCTGCTGCCGAGCGAAGTGAGACCGCTGATAAAAAACGAGCCTAGGCCTCCGTTCGAAGGGACCTGAGGAACACCTTGGATGCCGAACTGCGCGGGGATTCCAAAAGTGTTGGCGAACGGCTGGATCCGATCGGTTGCAATGCGATTGAAACCTGCACGGATTTCATTCACGACGTTTGGCGAGAACACGTGAGTTTCGCTGACAACCACGTTGATTGCGGCCGTGCTCTGTTGTCCATCTACGAACGAGCTCCCGTCTGCAATACCCGGAAACGGGCCGGGAATCAGTTGTGGATTATCGGAATAGCTAACCCGCCCGAATATGCTGTCCTTATCGCCGAAGTTGTGGTCTATACGGACGTCATATTGATTCACATCGTTGCGGAGGATGGGATTCGCGGCGTAGTTGTTGAAGAGACCGGCGATGTTTGGGGCAGGGTAAAGGTTGAGCAGCTTGACAGCATTGGGATCGAGTCTACTCGCCGGGATGATGTTTCCGGGGAAAGGGTCACGCACAAATCCTGAACCCACCGCACGCGTGGTGGACGGGTCGAAGACTTGGCCCAGCGGAAACGTCCGGCCCAGTACATCCGCGCGAGTGCCGCCTTGGGTGAGCAGTTCTGAAAGATTGGTGTATCCGCTGTCGCGTTCGAGCGCGGTAGGAACAGTGTTTATTGACGGCAGCGCCTGGCGGATGCGCGTTCCTTCGTAGTCGACGAAGAAAAATGTTTTGTTTCTCCAGATGGGTCCTCCCAGGCTGGCACCGAACTGGTTCTGACGGTATTCGCCTTTGGGTATGCCGCCGGAATTTTCGAAGAAATTGGCTGCGTCGAACTTGTCATTGCGCAGGAATTCCCAGGCCGTGCCATGGAACTCGTTGGTGCCGGATTTGATCGTGGCGTTGAGGATCGCGCCGGCGGAGCGCCCAAACTCCGCACTGTAGTTATTCGTCTGCACCTTGAATTCCTGGATGGCATCAACTGCGGGACGAACGGCAAAGGCTGTACCGTTCAAGAAATCAACCAGGTTCGTGTTGTTGTCGATTCCATCGAGCAGGTAATTGTTTTGGGATGGCCGTGAGCCGTTCGCGGCGAAACTGCCGCTGCCACCGAGACCGCGAGTATCCTGCTGATCCTGAGTGACGCCCGCCGAAAGCTGGGCGAGAAAGGTGAAATTCCGTCCGTTGAGCGGGAGGTTATTGATGGAGCGCGCTCCGATCACCTGGCCGACAGAAGCATCCTGAGTCTGGAGTGCGGGCGGTTCTCCGGTTACCATGACGGTCTGAGTCATTTGGCCAGGAGGGAGCACAAGATCGACCACTACGCGTTGCTGCACTTCGACCGTCACACTGGAATGTTCGATGCGCTGAAAGCCCTTGAATTCTGCCGCGACGGAATAGTGGCCGATCTTGACAGGCGAGAAAGTGTATTCGCCCGAAGCCCCAGTTGCGGTTGTGAGAACGAGTCCCGTGTCATTGTTGGTGAGCGTGATCTTCGCGCCAGGGATGAGGCCGCCGGTCGAGTCTTTCGTAGTGCCGAGAATCGCTCCCGTATCCACCTGAGCGAACGATAGGGTTGCCCCGATAAATTGAACAGCGATAGCCGCCGCGAGGGCGCGTAAACGGATCATCTTCAAACTCCATCCTTATCTATATCTATAGCGATCTGCCGTTGCCGGCCATCCCGGCTCTTTTCTACGGGAGACCATCCGCCGGATCCTCAACGAAAAAAGCGTTAGGAACCAACATGAATCCTGCTTTATGGACCGCCATCATCGGGTACTCTTCCGGGCGCGGAATGTGTGTAATCCCCATTGTGTACCAAACGACGACATCCTGATTTTCGATGGAACGCTTTGCTTGTACCCACTTTTGCAATCCATCTTCGCCCTTACTCTGGTTTACGTAAAAACCGGCAGCAAACATTTGGCTTACATCGTAGGGGGTGGTCCAGAAATGTGCGTTGGTGAAGTTGGCGCGCTTGCGAAGCCAGGAATCGGGCGCGGCGTAGGGGACGCTATTTTCACCTGGCAAGAGCGTGTAGCCGACGGGGTACCCTAACGAGTCCTTCACGGAGGGATTGATGATCGTCCAGCGGCGATTGTCGTTGAGGCTCATCTGGCGCTCGGCCTCCTGCTCGTTGTGAAGAAGAGTCTCGGTCATCGTGAAAGCATTCTTGTATGGATTGCCGGCGCCCGGAGGAACGGCCGAGGTATTCATCTCGACCACGCTGTTGTTTATGCCATCAACATCCATGTCAAGGCGGAAATTGAAAAAGTGCTGATGATGAACAGCAATCAAATTCGGCGCGACCAGATGTCCGAACTTCAGATCGCCTTCGTGATGGGCGGCATCCGGCGCGGTCTTTAGCGCGGTCGCCTTACAGTCCATGAATCCAGTCAGCAAGACCTCCATTTCTAAAGAGCCATCCTGATGAAACACCCAGTTGAAGCCGTAATCGTAATTGCCGACTGTCGCAACCCAGGAGAGGACCAACTCTCGAGCGCGGCGAGCCTCGTTCCGATTGTGATCTTTGTCGTAGTGCTTCCAAAGCAGACCCCCGTCACGCTCATAAAGCGCAACCGCTCTTGGGATTTCGAAGGTATCGCCGGTCTCGCTGGGAAGCAAGATGTTGAAAGTCGTGGCATTGTCCGGGTAATCCCGCAGCGGTTCGAGCATGCTCGCATATCGGCCAAAACTGTCTTCGCCGCCGTCGAATGCGTTCTTAAAAAACCAATCCATGCCCGGGTCGCCATAAGGGACGGCCATCTCGGAGCAGGTTCCACGGTAGAGGACCGAGCGCACATGGCCGGAATCCTCGTAGCCGACTTTATAGAGAACGAGGCCTTCCCTGGAGTTGAAGCCGAAACGGAATCGCCAATTTTGCCAGCGTACCTCGTGTTCGCGAATGTCGAACGTTGGGCCTTGCGGCTGCTGAATGATCAGCGGTTGCGGAGCTACACGGGTGGGCACGGCAGGAAGACTGCCAAGACCTGCTCCGGCTGCCGGAATCGGAACAACCTCGCCATCGGTCCAGCGAATGACCTTGCTGGTGTTCAGGTCAACATCAGCGGTTAGGTTCTCGATGGGCCGGTCAGACTGATTGTTTGAATCGTGATAGGTGAAGACCGCGCGGCGAAAGCGCATCTCGCTTTCTTGTGGATCTCCGTAGTAGCCGCCCGGCCAGTCGCCGATACCCACGCGCGACAGATCGGTTATGCCACGGCGGCGCATCACCTCTGGAAAACGGGGATCTATGCGAACCGCATGCTGCAGGATGTCTGCGTCTTCAAGCAGGAAAGAAGGCTGCACTCCTGGAACTTGTTTCCAGGACACCACAGATCGTTTTTGGAGATCGACAACGGCCTCAGATGTCTGGTTCTTCGCTCGCTCGTAGACGACGGCAAACGATTCACGGCGGAAGGGAGTGCCTGGTTGAAATCGAAGCACCTCATTTTTAGGAGGCTCATGAAGGGTGATAAGCGAATAGCGGCTGGTATCAGTGGTTTTCCCAGCGCCGCGCAGGATTTCAACTGTTTCGAGAATTTCCTTCTTCGAGAGGGAATCGAGCGGGTGCAACGGCGGCGTAGTGCCGAGAGTTTCTGTTCTGGGGGTAACGGTTTGAGAGAGGCAGAGAGCGGTGGAAAAGGCAAACAGCAGCGAGGTGGCGATCAAATGCCTCTGCTGGCGTTGCGGCATCAAGGGAGAGTATAGCGGACAGCGTCTGTTTACCGCTTCGGGAGGCGTACTAGAACGGGTAAGAGACCGCCGTCTGATTTGGCGTTACAGGCGGTTAATCAGGCTAGCGACGTATCCGGCGCCGAAACCATTATCGATGTTTACGACGGTAACGTTGCTGGCGCAACTATTGAGCATGCCGAGCAGCGCAGCCAGGCCATGGAAGCTAGCGCCATAGCCGACGCTCGTCGGAACTGCGATGACCGGACAGGACACCAGGCCGCCCACGACGCTGGGCAGGGCGCCCTCCATACCCGCGCAGACGATCGCGACGCGAGCTTGAGTTAGGCGATCATGCTGCTGGAGAAGACGGTGAATGCCGGCGACCCCCACGTCGCAAATTGCCTCGACCTCGTTGCCCATTACCTCCGCCGTTAGCTGGGCCTCTTCGAGAACGGGCAAGTCGCTAGTACCCGCACAGATAACCGCAATCTTGCCCTTGCCATGGACCGTACGATCCCGCCAGACCCGGACAACGCCTGAGGTGGGGAAATATTCCGTTTCAGAAGCGAGCGCGGCCACTCGGGCTGCCATAGGAGCGGTGGCTCTGGTTAGCAGGAGGTTCTGCGATTTAGCCAGAAGCGCCGCGGCGATGCCTGCTACTTGGTCCGGGTCTTTTCCTTGCCCAAGGATGACTTCGGGCATGCCATGCCGGAGGGCGCGGTGATGGTCGACTTTTGCGAAGCCCAGATCCTCGAACGGTAAGTGGCGCAAGTGATTGATCGCGGTATCGACTGTTGTCTCGCCATCGCGCACTTGTTCCAACAAGCGCTGAAGAGCCTGCGGGTCCATAACTTGTCTCGCTAAGATGGTAGCGTCCCTCGAAATGGCCCGCTTCTGGACACGTCTGCGCCTCACGCTCGACATGATTAAGTTCGAGCATTCTGTGTTTGCGCTACCCTTTGCTCTGACGGGCGCACTGCTGGCTTGGCGCGACAGCGGATTTCAGATTCCGGGGCTCGCCTGGCGTTTCGTGTGGATCGTTGTTGCCATGGTGACGGCGCGATCCGCGGCAATGGCGTTCAATCGCATTCTCGACGCAGAGATCGATGGGCGCAATCGCCGCACAGCCAATCGTCATTTGCCTGCCGGGCTTCTGTCAACGGGCTTCGCGTGGGGGTTCACGTTCGCATCATCGCTGGTGTTCTTGTGGGCAGCGCGGCAGCTAGGCTCGTTGTGCTTCTTCCTGGCTCCGGTAACGCTTGCAATCCTGTTTTTTTACTCGTTCTCGAAGCGCTTTACGCTTCTGTCCCATTTGATCCTGGGGTTTTGTCTCGGAATGGCTCCGGCGGCCGCGTGGATTGCCATGCGAGGCACGCTTGATCCCCTTATTCTCTGGTTGACTGCAGCCGTAATGTTCTGGACGGCAGGGTTTGACGTGATCTACGCCTGCCAGGATTTCGAGTTTGATTGTGCCGCAGGCTTATGCAGCATTCCGAAACGTTTCGGCATACGCGGTGCGTTGCTGATCGCGCGTGTTTTGCATTTAGCCATGGTGGGCTGTCTCCTGGCCCTGGTGTTTTCATTTCATCTTGGGGCCTTGAGTCTGATGGGCGTAGCGGCCGTGATTGCGCTGTTGACCTACGAACATGGACTGGTGAAGCCGGACGATCTATCTCGCGTAAATGCCGCGTTCTTTACCGTAAACGGCTATGTCAGCCTACTGTTTTTTGCCTTTTGGGCGGCTGACATTTTGCTCCACAGAAAGTTAGTTTGATAGATGCAACCTTCGATTGAAGACCGCCGGCTGAAACCCATTTTCGAGAAAGTGAAGGCAGGCGAGCGCTTGAGCTCTGAGGACGCGGTCGCGATGTTCCGTAGCCATGACATTCTGTCGCTTGGGTACATGGCAAACATTGTCCGGGAGCGCCTGCACGGAGACATCACGTACTTCAATGTCAACCGGCATATCAATCCAACCGACGTGTGCGTGGCCAGCTGCCGGCTTTGTGCTTTCGGCAAAAGGGCGAAAGACCCCAACAGCTATACCATGTCGCTCGAACAGGTATGGGAGATTGCGGGCAAAGGCTATGCCGAGGCAGTAACCGAATTTCACATCGTCGGCGGATTGCATCCGGAGCTGACCCTCGATTGGTATTGCGAAATGATTTCGGGATTAAAGGAGCGCTATCCGGGCGTGCACCTGAAGGCGTTCACGATGGTTGAGATCGCTTATCTGGCGAATCGCGCCAAGATTTCGATCCGTGAAACGCTCGAGCGGCTGAAAAGTGCAGGCATCGATTCCATGCCCGGAGGCGGCGCGGAGATTTTTTCAGAGCGGGTGCGCCGGATCATTTGCGACCACAAGATCGACGGCGATGAATGGCTGGAGACGGCTCGCATGGCGCATCAAATTGGCCTCAAAAGCAACTGCACGATGCTGTACGGCCACTTGGAAACGGCAGAAGACCGGACCGATCACCTGGTGCGTTTGAGAGCGTTGCAAGATGAGACGGACGGATTTGTCACGTTTATTCCGTTAGCATTTCATCCGGACAACACGGCTCTGAGTCATCTGCCCAAGACGAGCGGATTTGACGACCTGAAGCAAATCGCCATTTCGCGTCTGGTGCTCGATAACGTCCCGCATATCAAGGCGTATTGGATCATGATGACGCCGAGCGTAGCGCAAATCGCGCAACGATTTGGTGCAAACGACATCGACGGAACGGTCGTAGAAGAAAAGATTTATCACGACGCAGGCGCGACAACGGCGCAGCATCTTCGCCGTCAGGATCTACTTCGGTTGATTCGGGAAGCGGGACGAGAGCCTTTGGAACGTGATACGGCATACCGGCCAGTCACGCGCACCGAATCTGCATTCACTGTGCTTGTGTAGAAGACTCGGCGGGGGGCACGCGGAGACTACGAAAAATCGCGGCCAGTTTCCTGAATCGGCGTGGCGTTCTCGTATTTCCTACAGGTGCGCGATCGGATGCGGTTCTCACGTATTCGGCGCCATCCTCGGCCATAGAGGCAAGCCACTTCGTTCCGGCTTCGTCGATACGGTTCAAACCGCGCAGATCCAGGATGAGCTTTCTTTTTCCGAGGGTTGTCTTGGCGGTCCGCCAGCAGCCGTGGAGTTCGGCTATGTCAGCGTCGGTGAGCTCTCCAATCAACTGAAAACGGCAGGCATCGATCCCGTCGTGGATGTAGTATTTGAGACGTGACGAGCAAAGGATGCCATTTGGGCGTTTCGTAAGTGCCGATTCTTCGGTCGCGATCTGTGATTTTTCAGTTATCGTTTGTACCATACGGTATTGTTGGTTGGATTCGCAGCGTGCATTCTCTGTTCCAGGTTTTTGACGTGCATGTCGGCTCTTGACATATCGGCAAGGCAGCCGCACTGTTATGAGGTGACCGCTCGGGAGAGCTCAAGCTGCTCGGACATATCAGCGTGGTTGTTATTCAGCTTCGCCAAAAAACTTGTATCGAACCGTCCTGCGATAAAGTCCGGGTCCGACAAGATCCGCTCCTGAAGCGGGATTGTGGTTTGTATGCCCTCGATAACGAACATGTCGAGAGCGCGCCTCATTCTCGCGATTGCCTCGCAACGATCTTTACCGTACGTGATCAGCTTGGCGACTAGAGAATCGTAATAAGGCGGAATGACGCTATCGGTATAAGCAGCCGTATCGACCCGTACGCCGATGCCTCCGGGCAGATTCAAGCCGGTGATGCGGCCGGGTGACGGCGCAAACGTTTCGGGATGTTCGGCATTGATCCGACACTCGATCGCATGCCCGGAAAGTGAAATGGGGCGGCTGATGACTTCGTCAAGTCGCGCACCAGCTGCAATTCGGATCTGGCTCTTGACGAGATCTATGCCAGTCACGAATTCCGTGACGGGATGCTCTACCTGAATTCGCGCGTTCACCTCGATGAAGGACAGATTGCCGTTTTCATCCATCAGGAACTCAACCGTTCCTGCATTGGTGTAGCCAATAGTTCCCATTGCGACACGGAGCCGCTCAGACATGGCGGTGCGAAGCTGCGCAGACACGCAGGGCGAAGGCGATTCCTCAAGCAGCTTTTGATGACGGCGCTGGATGGAGCATTCACGCTCACCGAGAATTTCCACGTTTCCATGCTCATCAGCAAGAACCTGAAACTCGATGTGACGGGGTGCTTCGATCAATTTCTCCAGATAGACGTCGCCGCAGGAGAAAGCTGCCGCAGCCTCGCTTTGCGCCTGAGTCAGCAAGGACGGGAGTTCGGCTTGAGAGCGCACAATGCGCATACCTCGACCGCCCCCTCCGGCTGCCGCCTTCAACATGACGGGATAACCGATCTCGTCTGCCAGGACCGAGGCTTCTTCGGAACTGTTCAGTACACCACGGGAGCCGAGCAGAATCGGAACGCCCGCGCTTTCCATGATTGTCCGGGCGCGCTGCTTGGATCCCATCTGCCGGATGATTTCAGGCCGTGGCCCGATGAACTTGATTCCAGAAAGCTCGCACACTTCGGCGAAATCGGCGTTCTCACTCAGGAAGCCGTACCCAGGGTGCACCGCGTCGACATTCGTGATTTCCGCAGCACTGATGACAGATGGAATATCGAGGTAACTGCGCGAACTCTTGGCCGGGCCGATACAGATGGCTTCATCGGCGAATCGAACGTGCAAGCTGTGGCGATCGGCTTCCGAGTAAACGGCAACGGTTTTGATGCCGAGCTCCTGACAAGCGCAAATAACTCGCAGCGCGATCTCACCCCGATTTGCGATCAAAATTTTGCGAAACATGAGTGGCTTCATGCTCAAAGGGGGCGAATCGCGAAAAGCGCCTCGCCGTACTCGACAGGCCGGCCATTGTCGACGAGCTTAGCGAGCACTACGCCGGCCACTTCTGCCTCAATCTCATTCATGAGTTTCATGGATTCAATGATGCAAAGTACCTGGCGGACTTCTACCTGATCGCCCACCTTTACAAAGGGAGGGGTGCCCGGACCGGGTGCATCATAGTACGTTCCAACAATAGGTGATTTCACAATAACGTTTCGATCGTCTTCCTGGGGAGGAGCAGGCGGCGGAGCGGGGACCTGAACACCGTGCGGCGCTGCTTGTGAAGGGGGCGCGGATCCTGCAGGCGGGGCAACTACTCCAAAAGGTGCAGCGATTCCGGCCGGTAAAACAACTTCCGGGTTCGCGGATGCTGCGGTAGTGCGGATGCGGACCTTGTTCTCACCACGCTGTACTTCCAGCTCAAAAATTCCGGTCTCGCGTACAACGTGAATCAGCTCTTTAATCTCGTCGATGGTCATTGTTCGTTCTTCCCGCAGCGAAACCGAGCCACGGTCTATAGTACGACCAGCTCTTTTTCTGTAGGAGTTAGAACCTCGCAGCCAGTGGAGGTTACAACGACTGTATCTTCGATGCGAACGCCCATGAGTCCTTCGGCGTAAACGCCGGGCTCGATCGTGACGGCCATTCCAGCCTTCAACTTCGCCCTTTCTTTGCGCCCCAGTCGTGGAGCTTCGTGGATTTCGAGGCCTAGACCGTGTCCCGTCGAATGGATGAACAAATTGTCCAAATGGTGAGTGCGCAAGACCGAACGAGCGGCCAAGTCAATGCTAGAGCAAGAAACGCCAGGCTTAACCGCATCAATGGCCGCAAGTTGGCTCTCGAGCACGGCCCGGTACATTCGCCGCGCTTCCACCGTGGGCTTGCCGACAGCATGGGTACGCGTCATGTCGCTGGCGTAACCAGCGGCAGTCGCGCCCATATCAATTAATAATAGTCGATTCGGCTGAATGGGGTGGTTGCTTGGATGGGCGTGAGGCAGGGCACTTCGCTCGCCCGATGCGACGATCGTCTCAAATGCTTCGCGGTCCGCGCCCAGGCGGCGCATGCGGTATCCGATTTCAGCGGCCAGATCCCGTTCTGTCATTGAGGATCTAAAATGCCGTAGCGCCTGTTCGAGAGCCGCTGAGCTCAGTTGGACAGAACGCTTTATCGCAGCGATCTCGGCCCCGGACTTGATGAGGCGAAGTTTTTCCACGATTCCTGAGAGCGCCTTCAGGCGAATGCCTTTCGCTCCGTGCTTCAAGTGCTCGAAATCCTCGAAGCTGATTCGGTTTTGTTCGAAGGCCAGCGACTTCACGCGCAACCGCCGGGTCCATTTCAGCAGCTCTTTTGTGAGCGGGCCCTTGGCAATCTTCACTTCGCAATCGGATTCCGCGGAAGCCTGGATTTGATACCGAGGGTCAGTAAAGAGAAGCGTGCGATCGCCTGTCATCAGCAAGGCGGCATTGCTGCCGGTGAAACCGCTCAGGTAGCGGATGTTTGGTAGCGCAGTGATGACGATCGCGTCGGCGCGAGCTTCTTGCAGAAGGGGCAACAGACGGTCGCGGCGGAGAGAGAACTCGGCCCGGTGTGGCAATCCGGTCCTCAAGGCTTGAGGAGCAATTTACCGCTAGTCTTCCGCGCTTCGAGATCGCGATGAGCTGAAGCGGCGTCCGCCAGAGGGTACATCTTGTGAATCTGTAATTTGAGGCGTCCGGCTGCGATCCAGTTGAAAATATCGGAGGATCGCCACTTCAGCTCGTTCGGATCGCTGACGTAGTTGGCAAGGCTCGGCCTTGTGAGGAACAGCGATCCTTTCTGGCTCAGAACGAGCGGGTCGAATTGCCCGACTGGGCCGCTCGATTGACCGAAACTGACCATCATGCCACGCGGCCGCAAGCAATCGAGGCTCTTATGGAACGTGGTGCTGCCAACAGAATCGTAGACGACGTCGACGCCTTTATCATGCACGATGCGCTTTACTTCGGGGAGAAAATCCGTTTGCGTGTAGAGGATGATGTGATCGGCACCGTGACCCCGCGCGAGTTCCGCTTTGGCTTCGGTTGAGACGGTTCCAATGACAGTTGCCCCAGCGATTTTAGCCATTTGAACGATGAGCAGACCGGCGCCTCCTGCTGCAGCGTGCACAAGACAGGTATCGCCCGGCTTCAGGGCGAAGGTGGAACGCGTGAGATAGTGCGCTGTCATTCCTTGCAACATGACAGCAGCGGCATCTTCGAAACTGACCTTTTCCGGCACTTCCACCAGCGACGATTGAGGGACGGCGGCGTATTCAGCATAGGAACCGCGGGCCATTGCATAGGCGACTCGTGTTCCGACTTTCAGTTGCACGCCTCTTCCCACGGCCGCGATGATTCCAGCGGCTTCACTGCCCAGCTTCACAGGACTCTCGTTGGCTTTATACAAACCGGTTCGAAAGTAAATGTCGATGAAATTTACGCCGATCGCTTCGATCTTGACGAGGACTTCGCCGTCACCTGGTTGTGGCGTGGGGAAGTCCAGGTATTTGAGGTTCTCGGGACCACCGAGCGGGTCGGCGACAACGGCCTTCATATGTAGGTGATTGTATGATGCGAAGCCCTGAGGGGCCTGAGAACTTTTCTGGTTGACAGTGTCTCTATATTTCTATAATAATAAAACTATGGAAGAAGAGCCTCAAGTGTCTGTGCCGAACCAGAGTGCCTCTTTCGAGTACCTTATTACGGATGCCGTTCTGGAAGAGATCAAGAAACAGTCCACCGGGGGTTGTTTGCTTTGCGCCATCGATGAATGGGCCGAGGGGGATTGGGAGTAGTGCGTAAATCCAAAAACGAACCTGATGTGACGCGTTACGCCGATATGTTTTCGGCTATGGGCACAGAACCACAGCTTCGAATCATGCGCGTTCTTCTAGCCGCCCATCCGGAAGGCATGATTGCCAGCAGCATCGGGGCTGAACTTGACATCCCTGCTTCTACGCTCTCCCACCACCTTGACAAGCTTAAAAATGAGGATTTGGTTAAAGTGCGGCGAGAGAGCACGTTTCTCTGGTACTCCGCTAATGCAGAAGTTCTGCAAGAGCTGCTCGGATTCCTCTACGCCGAGTGCTGCACGCGCAATAAGGCAATAGAGCCGCAAGCGATCATACATCTCTGCCGGTGAGTTTCAGTGAGCACGCCTACTGTCGAAAGGACGAAATATGGAGCTGAAAGAATTAGTGAAAGAAAAGTATGGTGAAGCCGCGCGCCGCGTCGCTGAGGGCAGGAGTAATGGATGCTGCGGAGCCAGTTCGGCGTTAGGTAGCAGCTGCGACCCCATCACATCGAGTCTCTACGATGAGTCGCAAGCGGGCCAAATTCCTGGAGAGGCTCTGAAGGCCTCGCTCGGTTGCGGCAATCCAACTGCTCTGGGAGCACTCAATCCCGGCGAGACAGTGCTTGACCTTGGCTCGGGTGGCGGTATTGACGTGCTGCTATCAGCGCGCCGCGTCGGTCCTACGGGCAAAGCGTACGGGCTCGATATGACCGACGATATGCTGGCGCTCGCGCGTGAGAACCAGCGTAAAGCGGATGTCGCGAATGTAGAATTTCTCAAAGGTGAAATTGAAGATATCCCATTGCCGGATAACTCGGTCGACGTGATCATTTCGAATTGCGTCATCAATCTGAGTGGCGATAAAGACCGTGTGCTGCGTGAAGCGTTTCGGGTGCTGAAGCCTGGAGGCCGTCTCGCCGTATCGGATGTAATAGTGCGCGGCGACGTGCCCTCAGAAATCCGCCGCGATATGGAACTGTGGGTGGGCTGCGTTGCAGGCGCAATGAAAGATTCGGAATATTCAGACAAGCTCGCGAAAGCAGGCTTTGAGGGCGTTGAGATCGAACCCACCCGCGTTTACGATATCGAGGATGCGCGCGCTTTTCTTTCGGGGCAGGGCCGCAATGTGGATGCAATGGCTTTGCAGGTGGAGGGCAAATTCATGAGCGCCTTCATTCGTGCCACGAAGCCGGTGAGCTGCTGCACGTCCGGCTGCTGCTCGTAACGTATATCGTTGACCACGACCGGCGCTCAGGGGTTAGGCCGCGACCACTGAGGGTTAAGGCACGTCCAGCCGCGCCGTTCAGCTAGCATTGCAGAGATGGAACCGGCCCTCTCCTTTGCGATTGTCATCATCGGCGTCGCGCTCGTCTTCGATTACGTGAACGGCTGGCACGATTCTGCCAACTCGATAGCGACGGTTGTTTCCACGCGCGTTCTTTCTCCATTGCAGGCGGTTGTCTGGGCAGCGTTCTTCAATTTCGTTGCGTTTGCTGTTTTAGGGACGAGAGTCGCAAAAACGATTGCCGGCGACATGGTTGACATTCACCAGATTGAGCCACATTGGCAGTTATGGGTATTGCTTTGCGGTCTGATGGGCGCAATCACATGGGACATCATCACGTGGTATCTTGGCCTTCCGACCAGTTCCTCGCATGCGCTTGTGGGCGGATATGCCGGTGCTGCCGTTGCTGCACGTCACGGCGCCTTCAGCGTTCTGAAGGCGGGCGGCTGGACAAAGACAATAGCGTTTATTTTCATCTCGCCGCTGGTGGGCATGATCCTCGGGTATTTCATCATGCTGGCCATTCTGTGGATATTCCGGCACTCCACCCCGCAAAGAATCACTGGGCTGTTTCGAAGGGGGCAGCTTGTCTCAGCCGCGCTTTATAGCCTCGGGCATGGCGGATCAGACGCCCAAAAAACGATGGGCATCATTGCCGCGGTACTGGTGGCGGGGAACCTAAACAGCGCTGCAGCGACGAAGATTCCGTTGTGGGTCGTTCTTAGCTGTCATTTTGCTATGGCAATGGGGACACTGATCGGAGGTTGGCGAATCGTGCACACGATGGGCACGCGCCTGACGAAACTAAAGCCCATGGGCGGTTTCTCTGCTGAAAGCGCGGGTGCGATTACGCTCTTCATGGCAGTGTTTGGGGGCATTCCGGTGAGCACAACTCACACGATCGCCGGTGCAATTGTAGGTGTGGGAGCGGTGCGAAGACTTCACGCTGTTCGGTGGGGTCTTGCGATTACGATTGTCTGGGCCTGGGTGCTGACTATACCGGGAGCGGCGCTTATGGCTGCTCTCTCTCTGCTTATTGCGAAAGCTCTTCACGTTTAGGAAATGCTGATCGGAGCGCTGATTAGAATCGAGCTATGGCGCTGAAGTACACGACATCGTACATGGAAGATTCGCTTTCGTTGTTTCGTTACTACAAAAACCTCGCTGAACGAGCTATGGAGCAGGTGACCGACGAACAACTTCTGACGGCGTTGGACCCAGAGATGAACTCAATTGCTGTGACGGTTAAGCATATGGCGGGCAACATGCGATCGCGGTGGACGGATTTTCTGACAAGCGATGGCGAGAAACCTGATCGGAATCGGGACAGTGAGTTCATAGAGCCGCCTTCAGGCCGTGGAGACGTGATGAAGATGTGGGAAGACGGTTGGCAATGCGTCCTTCGAGCGCTGGAGCCGTTGTCAGATGCAGATATCGGGCGTACGGTGACCATTCGCGGCGAAGCTCATTCGGTGATGCAAGCCGTCAATCGCCAACTCGCTCATTACACATATCACTGTGGGCAAATTGTGCTTTTAGCCAAGCACTTCAGCCACAAGAAATGGGAATCTCTCAGCGTTGCTCGGAATAAGTCCGGAGAGTTTAATCGTCGAGTTACGGCGGGCGAAGCTAGCCAGCGCTAAGGAGTAACACAGCTCGGG
The DNA here is from genome assembly GCA_051003475.1 of Bryobacteraceae bacterium. Classification (GTDB taxonomy): domain Bacteria; phylum Acidobacteriota; class Terriglobia; order Bryobacterales; family Bryobacteraceae; genus Bog-105. Next base: position 13,658 of record JBPCLH010000015.1, on the reverse strand, counting down.
TCGGGGGATCCCTCAGCACACACGAGCGGATCGGCTACTGCAATCTGTTCGATGTTGACGGGCGGAATGTTTGTGTGGAGCTCGCAATTCATTCTGTCTATGAATGCATTCGCGAGAATGGCGTATCCGGTATTGGTCGGATGAACGGCATCGAGCGAAAAGATTCCGCCGAGATATTGGTTAGTGAGATGATGTCCCGCGATGTCGTATCCGTTCTTTGCGATTTGCCCAAACAACGTGTTCACATCGACCACAACTGCACCGAACTTTGCGGCCGTAGCGGCGATGATGACGTTGTAGTCGTGCACGGCGGTTTGCGCCTGTGCAATGAGCGAAGCGAAACGGACGGAGTAGTTCGTACAAAGATTGAAGATGGGAGCAGAAAGATCCGGAACTACGTAGTCGTTGGGACTCGCGCCGGCAGGCGGCATACCGCATCTCGCTTCGAATTCCGGATAAGAAACTAGAAACGGAACGTCCGCAACATCAGGAATGTTGGATACAACAATCCTCGCCCTGGTGAAGCGGCTCAGCGCATCGAGCAAAATCTTGTAGTATGTTGCAAATTGTGTCGTGGGCGTCGGCTGAATGCCTAACGTCAGACTCTGCAGCGCGTCACCATTGCCGATCGAAACCAGAAGGGTCGTAGGCCGGAGCTCAATCGCACACAACGCCTGGCTGAAAAGCACATCGCCATTGGGGCGGGGAATCACGCCACAGCCGGAGGGGAGGTTCCCCAACAATAAAGCTGGGTCCAAAATTTCGACGGTCAAGACGTCCTCAAAACTCGCCGCTTGTGGATTGCTTACCAGATTCGGCAAATTCACTTTATGCACCAAAGCATCCACTACGTCGAACCCCGGAACAGATAAATTGTGCGTCTGAACGGTGAGAGTTTGAGGTTCGCGAGTACCGATTCCAGAGGCTCTCGAAATCACGCCTGCTTCGACCGTCAGAACGGGCGGGATGCCAGGATACTGAATCAGCGGGGGGCTCAAATCGACATTCGCTTGCTGGGCGATCAAAGCTGCGAAACCGTGCATCTGTCCGCCGGGAGGAGCTGGAGGCACTACGCTGTCGCTGTCATAGAGGGAGAAGTTCTGGAATCCCGCGCTGAGAGAATCTCCCAGAACGATCAGCTGGCTTAGATCCGCCTGATGTTCGGCAGCCTCCGCTTGGCCAATCCATACCAGAAGAATTGCGAGGATCGGACCCGCAATGGTGACTGAACGGCCAAATAGGTTTTTAAGAGATGCAAGCACGGCGATCCTCCGCTCGAAATCAATGTCGCGACGAGTACAAGTAAATCACGAAAAAGGATTTCGAACAATAGCCAGCCGGCGGACTTTGTGAATCGGGCTGAGGAACGAGCCGGACCGAGCCACGAATGCTTGTGGCCGTCCGGCCCTGGAAACGCTTATTTGTAGTCCGAATCGCCTCGCGGCGTCATGCCAGATCCGCGCGGTCCCTTAACAATCTCAGGTTCGGGCGATTTACCGGGAGCCGCGGGGGTTGTGTTGGTCAGGCCAGCACCGGCTCCTGCGCCTGATTCCACGCCGGAACTGTCAACACCCCTCGCTCCTACCGACAGATTTGCGTCACTAGCGATTGTGTCGTTGATGCTTAAGCCGGCTTTAGCTCTTCTGGTACGCCCTGCCCTTTGCTCTTCAGTGAGAGAGTTTTCAGGAACATCGGCGAAATCGCCCTCGGCATCTATGGGTAGCTCATTTAATTTGGGATTAATCATGTGTTTATCCGCTTTCGGTTTGACACATTTGGGAGGAAATCTCGCACGAAAAAAATGCGAAACGGGGATGGATCTGCTGCTGAGCAAAGTCGCGCCTGCACTTTCGTCCTGAGCGCATCTAATCGCAAGATGCCGACGTGTCCAGTATGTTCAGGGACTGTATTTTCGACGCTTGTTCCCTCAAGCAAGATTGATGAAGAATGCCGGGTGCGGGAGCGGTTCGTTAAGGAGAGGTTAGCGCGCCCGGCCACTGGAGACGAGCTGAAGGACCTGACCGATTTTTTCCATCAGCAGGCAGCGGATATCCTCGCGTGCGAAGGCTGCAAGCTGCTGCATCGCGACGAGCACGAACCTCCGCCGGCCGAGACATATTCGGAGGATGAATATGACCCGAGTGTGATGGAGCACCTTTACCCTCGATACCTGGAAGCGTTTCGGCGAAAGGAAAAGCCGTATTGCGCTCTGCTGCCACGGGGCGCGGAAATTCTGGAGATTGGCAGCCATTACGGCGCGTTTTTACAAACTGCACAGGAGTGGGGGTGGCGTGCCGAAGGTCTAGATATCGGCAGAGATACCAGCCGATTCGCGCGATCAAAAGGCTTCACGGTTCACAGTAAAGAGATTGGCGAATGCGGATTTGGGAAGCATAGCGTTGACGCAGTTTTCATTTGGAATTGTTTCGAGCAGATTGCGAATCCAAAGCCGACCCTTGCCGAGTGCCGCCGCATTCTGAAGCCAGATGGTTTGCTGACTGTGCGCACGCCAAATGGGCTGTTCTATGCCCTGTGTGAAACGTTATTGGCCGGACAAAATCTCAGGAGCGGCGCGGCGGAGTTTCTGGCCGAGGCAATGGGCTATAACAACCTGCTTGGGTTTCCGTATTTGTATGGATACAGTGCGGTCACGCTCGATCGATTGGTGAAGCAGTTCGATTTCCGGTGTGAGGGAATGCTGAATTCGGAATTGCTTACGCTGCCGTTGCCCGAAAATCCGGATTGGGTGGAGAAGGAGGAACACGCAATTAGCCATGAGGTGCGAATGCTCGCTAGCTCCGTATTGGCCAATCGGGAGGGCACGCTCGCGGGTCCATGGATCGAAGTGTGGTTTCGATCCGGCATGCCGTGAGCAAGGTTTCAGGTTCTCATTTCTAAAGCTTGGCGTAACACGGCCGTTATTCCCCGATTAACTGCAAAACCACCCGGCGTTGATGGGCGTGGGAACGGTGCTCGAAGACATACAAGCCTTGCCAGGTGCCGAGTGCGAGACGGCCGGAGATAAGCGGTATTGAAAGGCCGGTTTGGGTCAGGGTGGAACGAATGTGCGAGGTCATATCGTCGGGCCCTTCCGCAGTGTGGCGGTAGCCTTCTTTGGCCTCGGGCACGAGACGCTCAAAGAAATCGCGCAGATCAAGTGTGACGTCACGATCCGCGTTCTCTTGAATCACCAGAGAACACGATGTGTGCTGAATGAATACCGTGAGGAGCCCGTTCGCGACCTTTTGCTTCGATAACCAGTCTTCGACACTCTTAGTGAACGGGTAAAGGCCTTTGCCGCGGGTTGGGACGGTGATCGTTGTGTGGGGAAACTGCAAAGCTATTCGCGGAGACCTAATCGATTTTCGATACGGACGAGGCGATCACCGAGTTCCGCGAATTTGTGGAGCATCATCTCTTCTCGACGGGCCAGCTTTGCGTCGAGCAATTTCTTAAAGTCGGTGAAGCGATTGTTCATATCGGTTCGTAGATCTGTAATCCGGCTATTGTTATAAAGAAAGCCAACCACGACGACGGCGAGCGTACCCACAAATGTGGCAAAAGGAAGAAAAATCTGTACGTCGGTCACGGGTGACTTTCCTCTACCAGTCTACGGCAAATCGGCAGGATTACTCGACCGTGACGCTCTTGGCGAGGTTGCGAGGCTGGTCGACATCGCAGCCGCGGTGGACCGCAATGTGATAAGCAAGCAGCTGCAATGGAATCATCTCGAGCAATGGCAGGAGCAATTCGCGAGTAACCGGGATGGTAATGAGGTGGTCGGCGATCTTTGCGATCTGTTCGTCGCCTTCGCACGCGACTGCAACCACGATGCCGCTACGCGCTTTGACCTCCTGGATGTTCGATAGAGTTTTCTCATAATGCACCCGGCTTTCGTCGGATTCCGGGTCGCAAGTGGCTAACACCACCACCGGGAGATTTTCATCGATCAAAGCGTTGGGGCCATGCTTCATCTCGCCGGCGGGATAGCCTTCGGCATGGATGTAGGAGATCTCTTTGAGCTTGAGCGCGCCTTCAAGAGCGATGGGGAAGTGAATGCCTCGACCGAGATAGAGGAAGTCAGTGGCCCGGAAGAGAGCGCGGACGAGATTGTCGTAAATGCCGGTATTGGCAAGAACGTGCTCGAGTTGTCCAGGGATACGGGCGAGTTGCTGAACCAGCGTGCAGGACATCTGGGAACTAAGGGTGCCCCGCACCTGGCCAAGATGCATGCCGAGAATGAGCAGGGCGGTGATTTGGGACGTGAAAGCTTTGGTTGACGCGACACCGATCTCAGGACCGGCGTGAGTCAGCAGAGTGCCGGAGGCCTCACGAGTGATCATCGAGCCCACCACGTTGCAAATGGCAAGCGTCTTCGAGCCTTTCTGCTTGGCTTCGCGTTGGGCAGCAAGAGTATCGGCGGTTTCCCCGGATTGAGAGATCACGATCGTTAACGTGTGGGGGGAAATGATCGGGTCTCGATAACGAAACTCGCTGCCGTAATCGACTTCTACGGGAAGCCTAGCCAGACGCTCGATGATAAATTTGCCTGCGAGTGCGGCATGCCAACTCGTGCCGCATGCCACAATCTTGATTTGCTGAAATTCGCGAAAGTCAGCTTCCGAGATGGTTACCTCGTCGAGAAATACCCGCCCACTTTCAAGTCCCAGGCGTCCAAGCATGGTGTCTTTGATGGCCCGTGGCTGCTCAAAAATCTCTTTGAGCATGAAGTGCTTATAGCCGCCCTTTTCGGCCATGATCGGGTCCCAGAGAATATGCGCGATCTGGCGGCGCACGGTGCGGCCATCAAAGTCGGTAAGGCGAACGCCGGCGGGAGTGAGAATTGCGACATCGCCGTCGCTGAGGAAAAACATATCGCGTGTATGGCTGAGGATGGCGGGAACATCGGAGGCGACGAAGAACTCATCCTGACCGAGGCCGACCACGACTGGCGGCCCGGACCGTGCGGCAACGATCTTATTCGGGTCAGAACTAGAGATCACGCTGACCGCAAATACGCCGGTGATTTGCTTTATGGCCTCCCGAACCGCGTCTTCCAGGTTGCCATTCAGATGCTTCTCAATGAGATGCGCGATGACTTCAGTGTCGGTTTCGGTTTTGAAGGTGTGGCCTTCGGCGGTAAGCTGTTTCCGAAGAGCGAGGTAGTTTTCTACGATGCCGTTGTGAACCACAACGATCTCGCCCGTGCAGTCGCGATGGGGATGCGCGTTCTCTTCCGTGGGCCGGCCGTGGGTAGCCCAGCGCGTGTGGCCGATTCCGTACAGACCTGAAAGCGGCTTGGCTCGAATCGCCTCTTCAAGGTTGCGCAGCTTACCGGAGGCGCGTCGAATCTCAAGGCACTTCTGATCGGACAGCACCGCGACTCCCGCTGAATCATAGCCGCGATACTCGAGCCGGCGCAAGCCATCCACAATCAGGGGCACCGCGTCACGGCTGCCGATATAGCCTACAATCCCGCACATACAAAATGAAGTCTGAGTATCTAGTCTAGAATCTCAACCCGATAATCCTCGATTACGGGGTTCGAGAGCACGTCCCGGGCGATCTCATCGAGCATCCTGGCCGCGTGGTCATGTGGAGTGCCATCAGCAAGCTCGATCTCGAAATATTTGGCCTGCCGCACCGAGGTGATCTCTTTATGGCCTAAACCGCTGAGCGCGGAGCGGATGGTTTGGCCCTGTGGGTCGAGAATCGTGGATTTGATCGAGACGTACACGCGCGCTTTCATGCGAACTTCTATTCTAGAAGCCACAAGGAAAAACAATTTTGAGGAAATTGTTTGGAAAGTCTGCTATAACCGATAAGAATAGAGGAAGCGCACGGGGCTTCTCGGTTTGCGCATGTGTACCCGTTGTGCGCGACGTGAGAGTGGAAAGGCAGAAGATTCCTCATCGTTAAGATCTGCATACTGGCGAGCAGCAGCGCAGGAAACTCGGCGTTCATCGGGACCGGTAGAACGCGGCTGCTGATTGATGCGGGCTTGAGCCGGCGGGAAATCGTCAAAAGGCTCGCGGCGATAGGGGAAGATCTTGCGTGTGTCGACGCAATTTTGATTACACACGAGCACGCGGATCACACCCTCGGACTCGCTGCGCTGATCAAGCGTAAGCCGTGCGACCGCAAGATGCCGGTATTCGCGACCCGCGGCACGGCAGAGTTCATTGATTGGGGCGAATCCGCTCCCGAAGCCGGCTCCCGGCCGCTTCAGGCGGCCATTGAAAGTTTTCAGGCGGGCTGTTCGTTTTCGATCGGCGATTTTGGCATCACCAGCTTCACCGTTCCCCACGATGCGGTCGATCCAGTAGGGTACACGCTCACGGCCGAGGGCATTAAAGTGGCGATTGCGACCGATCTCGGTTATGTGCCCGATTCACTGCGGGTGCACCTGCGCGGAACGGATCTGCTGCTGCTCGAATCGAACCACGATCTGGAGATGTTGAGAGTGGGCCCATATCCCTGGCCTGTCAAACAGCGGGTCATGAGCCGACGGGGGCATTTATCCAATGAAGTATGTGCCGATTTCATTGAGCGTGATCTGGATGGAACTGTATCGACTCTCGTATTGGGACACATCAGTGAGCACAATAATCACCCGGAACTAGTTCGCAAGATGGGCTTCAAAGCTCTTAATGGCCGAGCGCTGTTCACCAAACTGGTCGTAGCTGAGCCTGGCGTTCAATCTGAGATCTTCTGCTACTGAAGCCCGCGATTCAACAGACGTCTTTAGCACAATAGTCGGTGGCATGATTGCGCGTTACACACGCCCCGAGATGGGTGCGATCTGGAGTGACCAACACAAATACGAGTGCTGGCTCGAAGTGGAGCTGGCCGCCTCCGAAGCGTTAGCGGAACGCGGCGAGGTGCCTCCGGAAGCGGCTCAAGCGCTGCGCTCGCTGGCTGGTTTTGACCTGAAGCGCATCCAGAAAATCGAGCGCGAGGTCCGGCACGATGTCATTGCGTTCACTACATGTATCGCCGAGGTTCTCCAGGCCAAAGGCGCATCAGAGGCTTCCCGCTGGCTGCATTACGGCCTGACGTCGAATGATGTAGTCGATACCGCGCAGGCCTTGCAGATTAAAAACGCTTCAAAGCTGATTGATGCCGGGCTTCATGACCTTGCGGCCGCTCTGAAGAAGCTTTGTTTCGAGCATAAACATACGGCACAGATCGGCCGAACGCATGGCATTCATGCCGAGCCCACAACATTTGGGTTGAAAGTTGCCAACTGGTGGGACGAGCTCGATCGGCAACGCGGACGGTTTGCGAACGCGGCGGAAGAAATTCGGGTGGGGAAGATATCGGGCGCGGTGGGCACGTTCGCACACATCAGTCCCGAGGTGGAAGAGAAGATCTGCGCAAAGCTGGGACTCAAAGCGGCGCGGATTAGCTCTCAAGTGCTATCTCGCGATTTGCACGCGCACTATCTGGCGACATTGGCCGGCATCGCTTCAACCATGGACAAGATTGCACTCGAGATACGACATTTGCAGCGAACAGAAATCCGCGAAGCAGAGGAGCCGTTTGCGGCCGGTCAAAAAGGGTCATCGGCCATGCCGCACAAGCGCAATCCTGTCGTTGCGGAGCAGATCTGTGGGCTTGCGCGAGTGGTACGCGCGAATGCACAAGCGGGCTTCGAAAATGTGCCGTTATGGCATGAGCGTGATATCTCGCACTCTTCCGCGGAGCGGATCATCTTACCGGATTCGACGATTCTGATTGACTATCTTCTCGCGAAAAGCACCTGGCTAATTTCAGGACTGAGGGTGAACGCTGAGCGGATGCGCTCGAATTTGGAGCAAACTCGGGGCCTGATATTCTCCGGGCAGTTGTTACTTGACCTAACTGCGGCGGGAATGCTGCGCGAGAAGGCTTACAGTTCAGTTCAGCAACTTGCCATCGAAGCGTGGGAGAACGACCGCGATTTCAGGACCGCTGTGGAAGCCGATCCAGGAATCGGAGCCTACTTAACAAAAGAAAAGTTAACGCAGGTATTTTCACTAGGCCGGCATTTAGAGCACGTGGATACGATTTTTAAACGAGTGTTTGGTACGTGAGATAACACAAATCAAAACATTTTAAAGACACTATGGGGATTTTTAGCGTTTTCGTTTACACTGAATTCTGGCAAAGAGGCCGGAACAATGCTGGCGAACGAGCGGATGCTGACAGGCAAGGAGTTGGAGCTGGCGCGAGTGCTGCTGGTCGATGACGATCTGACCTCGCGGCTTACTCTAAAGGTCATACTTGAAGCCGGAGGCTACTTTGTTGATTCGGCAGCTTCCGCAGCTGAAGCGGTTGGAAAACTGGACGAACAGCAATACGAGCTGGTTCTGAGCGATTTAGAAATGGAATCGCCGGAAGCAGGACTAAAAGTCCTTGCGCATGCTCGGCTTATGGACTATAAGCCGGCAACAGCGATCCTGACTACCTACCAGACCAAGCGTCCGGATCTGGGTCGGCCCGTGCTGATAAAGCCCGAGGATCTGCCCGGTTTGCTCAGCAAAGTGGCGGAATTGATTAGCCAACGTGCGGCTCGCATGGTCCAGCGGCAATTTCGACAGGCGACTGCATACCCGGCGTCCGCACCATCCCTTGCTATGGAGCCGGTTGATGGCGCATCCGCCCGATTTGCTCGATCACGCGTTCATAAGCGTCCAGACGATCTTTGAAAAAGTGATCGACCGCCTCGATCCAGTCGAGGCGTTTGGGTTCCGGCACAGACTCATAGAATGCAGTGAATTCCGGACGCGGTCCGAACTCGTCATTTGTGCTTTGGACAAAATATTTCGGAATTCTGATCTGGTATACATGCTCCCGGTCAGGAGAATTTACCGGAAATCCGACGACGACTAGACGGCCAATCTCTCTGTGCTCGCTCGCGAGGCGGATGACCATGCGCGATCCAAAGGAAAATCCAGCTGCTAACAGCGGCAAATCGGAATAGCGGCGCTGTAGCTCAGCAAGTGCTGCGCGGCTATCCTCCGTTTCGCCGTAACCATGATCGTATTCGCCTTCACTCAAATTGACGCCGCGGTAATTGAAGCGAAGCACAACACAACCGGATTTGCGAAGACTGCGCGCCAGGCGATACACGACCTTGTTGTGCATCGTGCCCCCGTGCTGAGGATGGGGATGGCAGACCAGCGCCGCTTCGAGCGGAGCCATTTCTTCCGGTTCTTCAAGCAGTGCTTCGAGTTTGCCTGCCGTGCCCGCGATGAAGAAGCTTTCAATGCGGCGGGGCATCAGTTCGTGCGGTAGTTGATAAATTGCACGTCGATCCCAAAATCTTTTCCGCGCAAGAGTGCGATTACCTGCTGGAGCGTGTCGCGGTCTTTGCCGCTGACGCGGACTAAGTCTCCTTGAATGCTCGCCTGGACCTTGAATTTGCTGTCTTTGATCAGCTTCACGATTTCCTTCGCCTTCTCAATCGGAATGCCTTGCTGCAGCGTGATCTCCTGGCGCACGCTGCCCTGCGATGCCGGGATAAGAGGGCCGTATTCAAGGCCTTTTAATGGCACATTGCGCTTAACTAATTTCTGATTAAGAATCTCGGTGACCGCCTTCAGCTTGTATTCATCTGAGCTGGCGAGGAGAATTTTATGATCCTTTTCATTGAGCTCAATTGACGACTTACTGTCTTTCAGGTCGTAGCGAGTCAGAACCTCTTTGGAGGCTTGCTGGATGGCATTCACGACTTCGTTCAGGTCGATTTTTGACGCGATATCGAAAGTGTTGTCAGGCATGGAGAGTGGTTATGTCCATAGTAGGACGCGAGAAAGAAGAGGCGCTCGAAGTTATCCCTGATGCGAAAGAACGAGCAGAACCCGCTCCGTAAGCTCTTCAATCATTGCAGGCATGGCGCTATCCAGAGCTATGGTCACAGCAGCGCGAATACTATTTCGATCGAGGGCCGGATTGGCCGGTGAGCCTGCGGGGTCCCGCGCGGCCGCGCTTTGCTGTAGCAGTTGTTCGACAGCACCGAGTAGTGTGGAAGCTTCAAAGGGCTTGCGCAGAATTATATCTGCACCGGCGTTCTTAGCGTCCTGTTCATTGAACTCGTCGACTGGAGCGGCCGCGAAAATGACAGGAATGTGTTGGTGTTGTGGCTGCGACTTCAGGAAGCGAGCCAGATCAAACCCGTTTTTCGTGGGCAGGTAGACATCGGTGATCAGCAGGTCGGGATTCACATCCACCAGTCGCCGCAGTGCCGTTGCGCCGTCGGTCACGCTAACGACTTCGATGCTTCGGCTGGTTAGAATCTGCTCCGCGAGTCTCAGCGCTTGTGGACTGTCGTCGGCCAGCAGAATGCGGCTCATTGACTTTGCGGAGGATTTTGGCTCTGGGGCGGTGCAGCCGTGTTTGGGGCTGCGGGAACGGGATTCGGCGTACCGAGCGGAGTCTGAGCGCCCTGCGTTGCCTGGCTTTGCTTCGATTGATCAGACGGTTGCTGGTTCTGATCCTTGGATTTCTTTTTCTGAAGCTTGGCTTGCTTCTTGGCCTGCTTTTCGCGCAGTTTCTTCAGCTCCGCGTCGCGATTGGTCGGCAAAGGTTGGTTTGTCTGCGGTGTCGTGGCCTGAGCAGTGCCCGCGCTAGTTCGCGCATCCGGATTCTTGTCAAGCGCGGTATTCTGACCCACGGTGGTTGCAGTGACGTCAGTCGTGCCCGACCCGGTGCTGGCGGCGGTCGCCGTGTCTCCGGTGTTAGCGACCGGAACGCTGGCGGGAATCGTAGGTTTCGGATCCGTCATAGTGGGCTGGCCGGATCTTGCAGCGTGACTCACGTCAGGCGCGCCGCGCAGAAAGCTGGTCGAGCGCGCAACCAGACCAGGGCGGCGGTAATTCTCCTGTTCCCGCTTCATGCGGTCATAGGCAGCACGATCGACCTGAGGAACAGGAAACTCCATATCTTCAAGGCGGCGTTTGGCATCGTCCGCCCGGGCGCTCAGAGGATATTCGCGTACAATACGGGCAAACATTTCTCCTGATTTCTGGCGGAATCGCGGACCCATTTTTGAATAAGAATCACCGGCCTCAAACAGCGCTTCATCGGCCTTGCTGTAAAGCGGATACTGCGTCACCAGAGCGTCGAGCCGGTTCGCGGCAGCTGGATTCATCTCCCGCTTGTGATAAAAATCGCCGACTACGAACTCGTGTTCGGCCAGGCTCTCCTGGATGTTGCGAAGGCGCTGCGCAGCCAGGGGCGCGAATTTACTATTCGGAAACTCGACTAGCAAGGTCCGGCACTCGGTCTCAGCACGAAGCGTCTGGGACCAATCGCGGTCGCTCTTGTCCATCTGCTTGTAGTGAATGTCACATACCCGGTTCTGCGCTTCGGCGGATTCCGGCATATTGGGATAGAAGAGTTTAAAATCCTTATATTCCGCTTCGGCCTGCGCCAACCCATTGGCGCCGCCTTCGCGGTACCAGCTATCGGCAATGGCGAGCTTTGCTTTGGCCAAATACTCGCTCGATTCGTAGGTGTTCATCAGCGTCTGAAGCGAGATCCGGGCCACCTCGTAGCGCCCGCGTTCGATGTCGTGCATTGCCTGATCGAAGAGCACCTTATCGGGTTGCTGAGTATTCTTGGTAATCGGTGTTTCGTACTTCTTGTGAATGCAAGAGGCAAGAAGTCCAATGGAGAGAACGGGCAGGAGCACCCGTTTTGGCAAAAATTTACAAAAAACCATATATATGCTTAAACCTTGATTGATACCGCCTCTTCGGCGGCGCGATGCATGCCGCGCACGGCTTCGGCTGGGTCCGGGGTATGGAACACCGAGGAGCCGGCTACCACCCAATCCGCTCCTGCTTTGGCAACTTCTCCTATATTATCGTGTCCGACTCCGCCGTCGATCTCGATTGAGAACCGGAGGTCTCGTTCTGTGCGAATTCGGCGAAGCTGGCGGACCTTATCCAGAGACCGGGGAATGAACTCTTGGCCACCGTAACCGGGATTGACGCTCATAACCAAAACGTAGTCAACGAAGTCGAGCACGTTTTCGAGGAGCATCGCCGGTGTGGCCGGATTGACGACAACACCGGCTTTCGCCCCATGATCTTGGATCATGTGCAGGGTGCGATCCAAATTCCGGCAGACCTCGTAGTGCACGCTGACACAATCCGCGCCAGCTTTAATAAACAGGGGCGCGTACCTATCGGGGTCTTCGATCATCAGATGATGGTCGAGTTTGAGGCGGGTAAAGCGACGCACCGATTCAGTAATCGGAGTACCCATCGTGAAGTTTGGGACGAAATGCCCATCCATAATATCGACGTGAAGCATTTTGACGCCAGCTTCTTCAACTCGCCGGATTTGTTCGCCCAGCCGAACGAAATCCGCCGCGAAAATGGAGGGGACAATCTGAGCCACGCAACTACTCTTTTATCTGTAACACGTGAGCCTAACACAAAACCGCTGCGTAGAAGCCATCTCCTTCGTCGCGGCCGGGCAAGCGCCACGCCTCGCGTTCACACCGGAGTTTGGGGTGTATCCGCATGACCCCGCGGATTACCTCTTTATTCTCCTCCGGCTCGAGCGAACAAGTAGCGTAGAGGAGCTTTCCGCCCGGGGCGAGAAGCCGAACGGCGTGAGACAGAATGAGGGACTGCTTTTCCCGAAACCTTGCAAACTCTTCGGCTTGGACGCGCCACTTGATCTCGGGGTTCCGTGCAAGGGTTCCCGTGCCCGAGCAGGGAGCATCGATAAATATCCGATCAAAAGAGCAACAAAAGGGGAGCTGGCGAGATGCGTCGAGAACGATACGAGGGCAAACAGGTGGAATGTAGCGAATCCGCTTTCGGCTAATGTCGCCGGCAATGGCCAGTGCGAGCGGCGTTTCGAGGGCCTGAAGAGTCTTATTGCCGGGAGCGGCGCAGAGGTCCAGAAAGGTGTGGCCGGCCTGGAGGCCAAGCAGCGGCAGAATGGATTGAGAAGCAATGTCTTGCATGCGCATGCCGGGAGGCAAGGGAGATAGCAGCCGGAAGCAGCCCTCAACGAATGTCGGTTCGATGCTTACGTCAACCGGAGGAGCGGAACCTGGAGCTACACGGATAAAGGCAGCAGGTTCGTGAAGCGCGGCCTGGGCGATCGCGCGCGCCTGCGCCAAACCGAAATGCGTGGTCCAGCGGTCCAACAGCCAAGAGGGGCAGGAGAGTTCGATAGCGGCGTTGGGCCATTCGACCGGTGCTCGATTTATCTTGCGCAGAACTGCATTCGCAAATCCGGCGGCAGCTCGTTTCTCGTGTTTGATGAATTCGACGGACTCGTGGACCGCCGCATGAGATGGAATGCGGTCCAGATATCGCAGTTGGAAGATGGCGGCACGCAAAGCGATGATCACGGATGTATCGAGATCGGCAATTTTCCGGCGAGAATAATGAAAAATCAGATGATCCAGCTGCGCCTGGTATCGCAAACAGCCGAAAACGATTTGAGAAGCAAGCCCGGCATCGCGAGGTTGAAGCTGGCGAGTGCGTTCTAGAAGCGTATCTGATGCGTACTTCCCCGCAGCTACCGCCATAAGGACCTCGAAAGCGGCGAGGCGTGCAGGCGAAATTTTCCTCGTAGAAACAACAGTCACAGTTCTTTGAAAGGTCCGATACGTCTTATCTAGCAACAAATTGCACTACGTTTTATGT
>JBPCLH010000014.1:0-5549 GCA_051003475.1 Bryobacteraceae bacterium | reverse complement strand
ACTCGTAGTTGCCAAATCGCCGCGCAGCCGATTCCTTCTTACGACTCGGTCCGAAGCGCCCCGGCCCCGACCATTACACCTTCGTTCGGCGATTTCTGCCGGGCCGCTTCCGATAGAGATCTGTCGTCATCCAGACCCCTATTCCAACCCTAATTCCGAGCAACTCAAATAAAGCGAAGCAGATGTATTGGCTCCCCGATGCCGTGGCGCTCTCTGTCTCAGGGAGCTTTTACCGTATTTAAAAATAGGGCTGGGATGACATAAACGAGTAATACGGCGCATGAGCACTGACGCTCGTGACACCTCAACATCGCGTGGACTCTTCGTCTATACCGGAAAGAAGCTCGGTCGAAAGGAGCGAATAACTGGCTTCAAAGTGGCATGAAAACACGTCAAAGTATAAGAATCGACGCTCAAAGTAGCGCAGATGCACAGGATATGTATCGGTATAACATGTGCTGGTAGTGCAGAGGATGGCAAACAACTCCGCCCAATGGTCGAATCAGCGTGAGCTATCGGGAATGCTCGTTTGTCCGGCAATGAAGGAATGGGCGGCCGGATTTGCGTTTCTCGCCCTTTAATGCGACACTGAAATCGCCATTACGGAATTTGGTTGCGGTTGACGACTCCGCGAAGTTAAACTATGAAAGGTCGTTTCCGTTCACCGTTAAACCCCACCAGTGCTTGGGCATCATAGTCGCGGCGTGCTCGTTTCTCAAATCCCGCAAGATTCCTTCAACTGTTTCAATTCTCGATCTACTTCCCCAATTTGGAAACAACCACACTCAGCAAGCGCGACCGACCTTGAGTTCGAGCGCGGTGCGACGGCCACGGGCCAAAGCGCATGTGGCACGTCTGGCGGCGAACCGCTCGCCTGGCTCGGAAAAGATCGAGAAGTGATCGAACTCAGTTCGTTCAGTCCCCTTCCGCTATTCGCTACGGTTCGCATCTAAGAAGCCTCTTCTAAGTCTCTTCATCCCTTACTAAGCCGAGCCAATCCCCGTCGCGGTAAATTCTTAAGCTCTCTCTGACCTTCTCGTGCACGGCTGCGCTATGCGCGTCAGTTTCTATTGCGAATCGTCTGCCTCAAGGCCGCACTCGGTGCGGCCGTTTTCATCGCAGACAGCGGTTCGTTTTCACCTCAACCGCTCCGGTGAAAGATCGCCGGATACAAAACACTGCAGTTATCCGGCGCGGCAGCCTTCTGCCCGTCCGGAACACAATTTTAAGAAGGATAAATCAATGATTTTGCAAATCAGCGCATCAGAACACCTGTTGCGCTACCGAGATGTTTTTGACATACAACAACGGCAACGGCTTCAGGCGGTTGCCTGTCGAGCTTTGCTCCTCGGTTCGAAGGGAGGTGAGACGCCATGTCGCGGCCTAGTTTTCGACCGACAGAACAGCAACGAAAGATGGTGCGAGCGCTCGCGGCGCTTGGGCATCGGCACGAGGAGATCTGCGTGATTGTGCGCCTGCGCTCGCCGAAGACGCTACGCAAGCACTTTCATCGGGAACTTTTGCAGGGCTCAGCGGACGCCATCGCGGAGGTGGAACGCGTCGCCTCCAAGATGGCGGAGTCGGGCAGCTACCTCAGCATGACCATGTTCTGGATTAAATGCCAGGTACTTCGCAACCAGGTGTTTGAGACGCAAGAGCAGGAAGACGTGACCCCGTACAGGCCGCCCGTGATGATTTTCGAAAAGGCGGAAGAAAAGGAGCGTGAACTCGATGCCGCGGCGTAAGTTTGAACCAACAGAAGACCAACGCAGAATTGTGAAGTCGCTGGCCGGATCTTGTACGAAGGAGAGGCACATCGCGCTGATCACGGGCCGAGTTGACGACGCTGCGCAAGCACTTCCACGAGGAACTGGTCCGCGGTCCTGTGCACGCGAAAACGATGGTCCTGAACAGGTTATTCGATCTGGCGAAGTCTGGTCGCCATCCGGCTATGACCATGTTTTTTCTGAAGACTCGTGCCGGCTGGAGCGAGAACGGCAATGTCCCGGAATTGCCGAAGCGCGAAGAGCGCACAACCTGGGTCATCCGGGAATATCAACCACCGACTCCTGCCGGATACCAGAACGCGTTTGAAGAAGCCCGTGCGGCGCCGAGAAGCGGCTACGGGTAAAGCCTGGCCGGAGTGGGAGGGAGACAAGGGCGACCCACAGGAGGACCAATCGTGAGCTAGAGATCCCGCACCGACATAGCCGAAATGGCGTGCACAAACATCGCGCGTGCACGCCCGTTCCGGGCAGGCTGCAATCCGAGATGCACATGCTTGATGTCTCTGAAACCTGAGGAATCGACCTTTTGCCTCCGAACGGAGCGTCCATGGAATCTGAGAAACAACGTTCCAAGAGGAAAGACCTGCTATGGAAGAGGCATTGCGGATGCGCATCGAGAGCTTACAGAAGCTCACAACGAAACAGCTAAAGGAGCGGTTCCGCGAGGTGTGCCGCGAAGAATCGCTTTCGAGTAATCACACGCATCTGTTGCGGCGTGTGGCCTGGCAGTTGCAGGCGAACACTTCAGGAGGCCTGAAGGAGGGCGCGTTAAAGCGCGCCTCACAGCTGGCGATCCATGCCGATCCCGGGTTTCCATTGGCTGAACACTTGCGGAAACAATTGCAACTCACGGACGAGCAGCAGACCCGCGACCCGCGTCTGCCTCCGGTCGATGCAACCGTCGAGCGATCCTACCAAGGAAAGCAGTTGGTGGTCCTGGTTCTCGAGAACGGTTTTGAGTACAACGGCAAGATCTATGCCTCGCTCAGTTCGATCGCTCACCACATCACGGGCACACGCTGGAATGGCTTTCACTTCTTCGGTCTGAAAGAGCCGTGGCGCCCCCATGAGTGAGGCCAAGCCGGTGGTCCGGTGCGCCATTTATACTCGGAAATCGGCTGAAGAAGGCCTGGAGCAGGACTTCAACACGCTGCAAGCTCAAAGGGAAGCGGCAGAGGCCTACATCCTGAGCCAGAAACAATCCGGCTGGCACAGTTTGCCGGATGCCTACGATGATGGCGGGTTCAGCGGAGCCACGCTCGACAGGCCCGCACTCGCCAGACTGCTGCAGGCTGTCGAAGCGCGCGAGCTTGACTGTGTGGTGGTTTACAAAGTGGACCGGCTCAGCCGATCGTTGCTCGATTTTGCGCGGCTGCTCTCGCTGTTCGAAAAACATGGCGTAAGTTTCGTATCGGTCACGCAGGACTTCAACACCACCACTTCACTTGGCAGGCTCACGCTGAACATACTATTGTCCTTTGCCCAGTTCGGGCGCGAAATCATCAGCGAGCGAACACGCGACAAGCTGTCGGCCGCCCGTCGGAAGGGAAAGTGGACAGGCGGAAATCCGGTTCTCGGCTACGATGTCGACGCGCGCGGCGGACGGCTGGTGGTCAACGAGGTAGAAGCAGAACGAGTGCGTGAGATTTTCTCGGTCTGTGCCCGGACGACAACCATCGCGGAAGCTGTCAGACAAGTAAATGCTCGCGGTCTCATGACGAAGGACTGGATCAGCAAAGCGGGGGCGCATCATCGCGCTCGGAAGTTCCAAAACTCCACGTTAGACTTTTTGATACGGAACGTAATCTACAAAGGGCAGATCTGCCATAAGGGTGTCGTCTATCCCGGCGAGCACCAACCCATAATCAGCTCCGAGTTGTGGGATCGCGTCAACCAGCAACATAAGCCGGGCGCACGAAAGGGGAAGCCACACACGAGAGTGCAGACGCTGCTGGCAGGATTCCTATACTGTAGCGGTTGCGGCTTGTCCCTTGCAGTCACTTATACGTCGCGGCACGGTACCCGGCAGGCATATTACGTATGTTCGAGATGCAAAGGGCACACAGAAACTGGCAAGCGGATCCGGCCACTGCCAACAGCGGTTCTGGAGAGCTCGCTCGTTCGCGAGCTTGAGCCGATTCTGGGCGATCAACCAGGTGAGATTGCGATCCAACACTGCTTGGAGCGGGTCACTTATGATCCGGTCACACGACAGGTTTCAGTTTCTTTGCGAGATGGGAGCCGGTTTATGTATTCGTTACCCGCGCAACCCGAACGACAATCGAAACCAGGGCGAGTTCCGGCCGTGAGCCGCGCGATGGCGCTCGCCATTGCTTACCAGGAGCTGGCGCGGGAAAGAAAGCTGTCGAGCTATGAGGAGTTGGCAAAGCTCGGACGCCTCACCCGATCTCGTCTTTCGCAAATCCTGTTGCTTACGAACCTGGCCCCGGCCATCCAGGAGGAACTTCTGTTCCTCCCCAAGCTGCTCAGCGGTCCGGCGCGTCTCACCGAGAGTCAATTACGGAATCTAGCGAAAAGAGTCGATTGGGGCGAACAGATGGAGGCCTTTCGATCCTTATGGGACGCGTCGAGTGCAGGGAGCAGTCAGGCTGCCTGCGCCTGCGCGCCGCTCCAGTTCCGTGGGCGCGGCTATTCCTCTATGCCTTCAAACGGTACACCCGTTCCCCGTTTTTGCGGAACGACCGCACTTTCCGGCCCTGCTTGCGCAGAGTGCGCGAGATAAAGCCACGCACCGTATGCGCCTGCCAGCCTGTCGCGGTCCGGATCTCGCTCAATGTCGCTCCTTCAGGCCGGGACAGGAGAAAGCCGACCTGCGCGCCTTTCGAGCCCTCGCGAAACGCTTTCCGGTTGCGAGTTGCTGTGCGAGCCAGGACAGCATGCCCAGCCGGCTCACCAGTATGCTGAGTCGCTCGCCAGATCCGCGCAATCGCGATCTTGCGGTTTTCGAACCTGCCTACGGGCCGCACTCCAGGCAAACGGTTCCAGATCTCGAGCAAGCGCTTCATAGGCCATTCGGCAGCGATCTCACCCAGTTCCTCTTCACTCGCGAACCTGCTGCCGTTCTGGTCGGCCTCTCCCGGCGGATCATCACTGATTCTTAGAACTTCATTGTCATCGGTGACCTCAAAAAATTGCATCGGGTTTTCGTCCTCTTTCTTGATGTGCCCAATATCGGACGCACCGATGACATCCATCACTCAGGTTCGGAGAAAAAGCAAGTCGGGATGGGAAAACTAACCGAGGCGTCAGCCGTACGCGCTGCTTGATGATCAGGTTGCTAACGGCGAAGCGCTCCAACCAGCTCTCATTCGGACTGGCTTTGGGCCTCACGCATCAGCCTATGCTCTGGCATGCCGAAACAACCCAAAGTAGTCTGCATCACCACAGGCAAGCAAAAACGAGCCCAGCAACTGCCGGGAGCGATTCAGTTACCCTCTCTTCCCGGACGTATCGCCCACAAGATTGAGTCCTGGCAAAGCGCTACCAACATCGATCTTGTCGTCCGAACCGGGCAGATCGCGCCAGCCCCGGGCTTGAAGAACAGATCCATTACCAAGCCAGTTCAGCCCATCCCCATTCGAGGAAGCACCACACCAAAGGATGACAGCTAGTCCTGATTTCTCGAAGTAACCGATCGAATCGCACACGTTCCGCATGCCGCATACTGAACATTGGAAATTAACCCTGGCAATTACGATTCGATTGACGGCGGCAGCAAGTTTTTGAGCGAGCCAAAAAATC
>JBPCLH010000013.1:0-4171 GCA_051003475.1 Bryobacteraceae bacterium | reverse complement strand
GCTCTGACTGGGGCGCCCGTAGTTCTGCTGACAGCGCACCATGTCGGCGGTTACTTTCGAGGCGAGATATTTGGCGTGAGTGAGCGTGAAAGACTCACTCGCCGTTCTAGTCATGGTGAAGCTCATAGAGTTATGCGTTGAAAGTAGCTCCCATCACCTCGCGCCAGCATTCGAGCGCATCTCCCTTAGTCTGACAGGTCCGTGCGTAACTGAGAGCATCAAGCGCTTTTTCGGCAAGCTCCACGAACGTGTTCCGGGTGATTTCCGTCACGTTCGAGGCGACGTTGTTCTCGGCATTCACCGGATCAAAAACTTCCACCACTCCGGTCGAGCTGGAGGGCAGTGCTGAGGCAGGATAGTTGTCGCGAAATGCAATTCGCTCCTTCAGCCCGGTCTTTTGCACATATAAAAAGAAGTGCTCAAGGCCCGTGTGGTAGTCGTCGAACTTGCAGCCATTATCGGCAAGCTTTGCGGCAATCAGTTCCACGAGAAACGGGCGGAAGGCGAATCCATGAGTGTCCTTCCCCCGCTCGCGCATCCACCATTTCAGGAGGCGAATCACTTGCACGAAATGCTTCGGCTGCGCCGACTTTCGTTTACGCAGGAAGTCGATATGCAGGGGGATGCTGGTCAACACCTTCGCACCGGAGAACCGGTCGAAAAGATAGCCCCTCCATTGGGGATCGCCTTCGTAGAGGATCGGAGCGATCTCCACATCCAGGCCGGTGCTGAAAGAAATCACCACACAAGGGCCATCGATATGGATGTTCTCGGGTGAAATTTGGTGGTAGGTGGTGCGAAGACGGCCCACCAGCCATTCGAGCAGCTTGCCGAGATCGTGCGGGGCGGATTCGCCCTTCACGTAGAGACCCACGTCGATGTCGTTGATTGTGCGCAGCGCGGTGCTCTTAGCCAGGCTGCCGGAAAGAATCATCTTCGCCAGACCCATGTCAGGGTGTTCGGAGATGTACCGATCAAGATGATCGCGCAGATTGCGGACCTGCTCTCGGTACTGGTTGGCGCGCTCACTCCTAAGGTTCACTTTGTCCGCTGCGAAAGCAGCGATGTCGCTTTGGGTAATTTCAGGCGCGAGGAAGTCGAAGGTTTGCATTGTCGTGGTTCAGGGTTGTGGATTTTTGATTGCCCAATTCTTGTTCATAAAGTCGCGGCGAAGCCGCCACACCCACGTCGGCACGAGTGGTGCGGAAGCTCTGGCAAGTTGGTATTCGGCAAGGAGCCGCTGCGCCTCGAACGCGTCTGGATTAATCGCGGTCAGCAACCGGCCGGCTTCGATGTCAACATCGCATGCCTTGTGGCTCAACGCCGCGTAAGCAAGCCATGAGCGGAGCGTGCCGATCGAGATCAAGAAGATGAGCGTCGCAGCGACGAACTTTGCGGCGACGATGCCGACTGGAGTGCCGGACAGCGAAGTGGCACTGAGCAACAGGAGCGCGACGGCAATCCCGACCGTTCCCACAAATAACGCTCTTAAAGCGCGCGCGCACCAATCAGCGAGGTGCTTCGTGAACCACGCGCTCTCGCACAGGTTTTCCAAGATACGCTCGGCGCCAGGAGCCTTGCCGCTGGAGTAAGTGATACCCTTGCGTAATAGGCGATCAGTCTCAGGTGGAAGTTCCCTTCCGAGGCTAACTCGAAGATCTGCGAGCATTCCGCGCGATGGCACGACGCCGAATCCAGCAAGGTATTCGTGCTGCCGCTTCGCGCGCTCTGCCATCCCTTTGAATTTGGACGCACGCCCGGAGACGAGCGCTGCCACCAGAGCCGCCGGCAGCGCAATCCAAGGATAGGTCAGCGTGAACTCGGCGAGAAAGATCGCGACGACGCCCGCGACGAAAAGCGCAGCCTGCAAGCCAATCGCCGAACCGGCCCACCACTTTGCTTTATCGTATGCTTGGTTCACCAAGCCTTCGATAACGTCCACGCAATCGTGGGAGGCGGAACTAGACTGGGGATTTTCTGTGTTGATCATTAGGGCCTTTTCTTCTAATGCCGCGAAGGAATGCGAAATTTCCGCGACGCCGCGATTTTTTTTCCTGCGGGTTTAACAAAGCGTGGCGAGATCAACAAACTCGCGGAAAATCTGGGTTCTTGGCCGGCATTAGAGTAAACACATGCTTGCTGACCATGGACCCGACCCTTGCCGCCAACCCGAAGACGCTCGAGCAGGTGAGGGAAACCGTTACGCCGGATTTCCTGGAACGGTTGACGCACTACGCGTTGGGAAAGCTGGGCCAAAAATGGTGGCGCGGAGTTTGGGACGGAAAAATTCCGGGTGGAGTTCAGGCGGAAGACCTCGCAATATCCGCGCTCGAAGCCGTGTTGATCGGCGACCCGGATCAAGGCGGCCGATCATGGGACCAGCAAAAAGATCCCGACCTGATGAAGTTTCTCCGCGACATTATCGACAGCAAAGCGAGCCATTTGGTCGAACGAGCCGAGAACGCGCGTGAACGCGAACCGCACCCGGCGGAGGGCGAGTCTGTGAGCGACTTCCTGGACAGAAAGCGCGACCATCGAAGCCTGCCAGAGGAGACGTTCCAAATCTCCGCCGACGAGGCGGAGAACGAGCAGCTGTTTTTTGCTCTGCTGGACGAAGTGAAGGGTGACCCGTTATTGCCGAAGATTCTCGAATGTGAATGGGATGGAGTTAACCGGCGCGCAGAAATCGCGGCAAAACTCGGCGTCGATGTCAACGCGATCACGCAGGCGAAAAAGCGACTCGACCGAATTCTGCCACAGTTTCGGGAAAAGCACTTTCAATCGAACCCATTCAAGACCCGCTAACCTATGCCTGACCGACCACAGCAAACCCCAGCGACTGACGCGGTGAGAGCGCTCGCTCAGTTTCTGTACGAGCCCGAGACCGACGATTTGCAGCAGAAAGAAATCATCTCTGAGTTACGTGTCGCCGGCGTAAATCTGGAAAGACTAAAGAAGCGATACGAAAGCGTACTCGCGTCGGCTGAAGGGCGCGTAGTTCTCGCAAAGGCGCGGATGAGACGTCAGTTGTTCGCGGACCGACTAATCCAACTGCGAGAGCGTTTGCCGGAGATCGGCGATGTGCGGACGCAAATTCGGGAATTTGTTCAGGAGGTTTTCGGCAATCGGCCTGAAGCCGCGGTGGCGTGGCGAAACTTTGAAGAGGCAACCGACGAAGATCTAAGAACAATGCTCGAAGACCTGACCTTGTTGGACGAGCTCGAAAGAGATGATTTCTCCAGTTCGTCCAGCTGACCTGAGTCGCGCGAAAGCCGCTGCGTTCAAGCTCTCGAAACGATACGGGTTTCTGCATCCCGCGCAGATGGCTCTTGAAGATATTGCTTGGGATCGGGGTGTCGTCGTCTCTCCGGGCAGACTCGAGGGAAGCGAAGCCCGAATAGTTCGTAAAGGCAGCCGAGGAACTATCCGTGTTCGCGCGGGTACCGGTGAAATGGGGCGCCGCCGTTTCAGCATCGCGCACGAGCTGGGGCATTGGGAGTTACACGAAGAAAGCCAATGGTTCGTGTGCTCATCGGCTAATCTTCGCGACTACAAAAAGAGTCCGCAGGAAGCCGAGGCGAACACCTTTGCGGCAGAATTACTGATGCCAACCTCCCATGTTCGGCCTCGCTGCGAAAACTCGAGCCCATCGTTAGAGTTGGTGAAGTCGATCGCTGACGATTTCCAAGTGTCACTCACCGCTGCGGGAATTCGTGTTGTCCACCTCACCAAGCAAGAATGCATTCTCGTCGCTTCTAAGGATCGACGGGTGAGTTGGTGGATTCCAAAGGGCGATCGCTTCGGTGTGTGGCTGCGCAAAGGCCATCCGCTGTCGCAAGAGACTTTAGCCTGGAACGCTTTCGATGGCTCAGTGGGGGGAGAGGAAGTAGAGGACGTTTCAACGGACGCTTGGTTTCCTGATCGACCGGCGGGCGTCGAGTTTGGTGTGAGTGAACAATCCATGTTTCTCCCCAGGTTCGGCATTGTGCTGACGCTGCTTACGTTCGGAGATGCCGAGGACGAATAGGATCGCGCTCATGGCTGTTGCGATCGCGTGAGTATTCCTGCAGGCTGATCAACCGCGTTGAGTAGCTGTTACTTCATGTCCTACAGTATCGACTGACGGAGCCGGTTTGCCCCGTACATAGCGTTTGCAAGGCACGACCGTCGC
>JBPCLH010000012.1:0-17343 GCA_051003475.1 Bryobacteraceae bacterium | reverse complement strand
GGTGGGAGCTATCCGGAAACGTAACTGCAGAGACCGGGCTGCCGCTGAATATTAATCTTGGTGGGTCACAAGGCAGCAACGGCTTACCCAACTCAACCAACCGGCCGGATGTCGTCGGCGGAATCAGCTATCCTCACACAGTCACAAACTGGTTCAATAACGCCCCCGATGCCTCAGGGACCTGTAAGGGAACTCTCTGTCAGCCGACACTTGGCGCATGGGGCAATCTTGGGAAAGGTTTACTGCGCGGTCCCGGTCGCCACAACTGGAACATCTCTCTTTTCAAGAGCTTTCTTATTAATGAGACCCGCGGCAGCCGGTTTGAGTTACGGCTGGAGACGTTTAACGCCTTCAACCATACGCAGTTCAGCGACGTGAGCAGTACTTTCTCGAACAGCAACTTCGGCCAAGTCACTAACACGGCGGATCCGCGCGTCTTGCAACTCGGCGCAAAGCTTATCTTCTAACGGACCAATCCACCACTAATGAGGGCCGCTGATTTTCATCAGCGGCTCTTCTGTTTTTCTTTCGTGCAACGTTTGGACGATAGCAAATTGCTCCCGGGCCTCCACCGTTCTGCCGAGATCCTTATAAACACGCGCGAGCCGGTAATGGGCGTCGAAGCTTGTTGGATCGATCTTGATTGCCTGTCGGAACTCTGCAATCGCCGCGTTGTAGTGATTACCGTCCGCATAGAGAACCCCGAGATCAACGTGCGCGAGACGCAAATCCGGGCGTAGCTGAATGGATCGGTTGAGCAGCTCCACGGCCTCTTCCTTCCGTTCAGCTTTCATAGCGGTGTCGCCCAGATAGGCCAGAGCTTGGGCGTTTTTTGAGTCATTCAGCAGCTCCTCGTGAAACTGGCGTTCCGCATCGCCATAGCGCTTTTGCTTCCAGTACAGATACCCCAGGCCAAAGTGCACATTCGGCTGAGTGGGACCCGCCTTTGCCGCCGCCTCGAACTCCGCAATGGCTTCTGTGGTCCGATAACTCGCGTCCAGCGCCTCGCCCAGCAGCATATGGACTGCGACAGAATTCGGATCGCGGCTCAGCAGCCCATTGAACAGGTCCATCGCTTCGCTATATTGGCCCGACCACAAATAACATTTAGCCAGCAAATAAGAGAGTTCCGCGTTGCTCGCTTGTGCGCTAACAATCGGCTTCAGCCGTTCCGCGGCTTCACGATACTGGCCAAGACCAAAGTAACTCATCGCCAGCAGCGTGGCTACGCGGTCGCTCGGAGCTTTGACCTTCTCGTTGTCAAACGCTGCAATAGCCGCTTGGAAGTTCCCAAGTTTGAACCATGCGAGCCCCAGGTTCAAGTAAATTCCAGGCATGTTCGGGTCAATCGCAATCGCCCGTTTATAAGCCTGAATGGCTCCGCGATAGTTCGCTTTTGCAGCTTGGTCCACCCCCAAACTGGCCTGCGCCATCGCGTCCGGATTACCCGTTTGGCCTACTAACATCGAGCCGGCCAACATCAGCACGAGCGCTGCTCGAAACACTATAACCAAATTACACCGACAAAGCACTTGGCATCTCAGATAATGTAGCTCATGCTGGATTTCACGGGGAAGTGGGTGCTCGTTACAGGCGGCACGAGTGGAATCGGCCGGGCCATCGCGCAGGCTTTCTCGCAAGCCAAGGCTAATGTGCTTGCGGTCGGCTTGGCTTCAGCTTCCAATGACAATCTGCCGCCTCCCACCCAAACAGAGATTCTTGACATCACCGACACCACGGCGATAAGTGAATTGATCGGCAACATGCCCGGCCTGGATATCCTCGTGAACGCCGCAGGTATCATCCGGCGAGACGAAGAGTTCGATGTGGAGGCCTTCACCCACGTGCTCAATGTAAATCTCACCGGCGCCATGCGCGTTTCTATGGCAGCGCATCCGAAATTGATGGTATCGTCCGGCTGCATAGTGAACATCGCGTCGATGCTCAGCTTTTTCGGTGGCGCTCGCGTCCCCGCCTACAGCGCCAGCAAGGGTGGGATCGTCCAACTCACTCGCTCGCTTGCAATCGCCTGGGCGGCTGATCACATTCGCGTGAACGCTGTCGCGCCTGGGTGGATTTCTACTCCGCTCACTCAAACGCTTCAGGATGATGCAGACCGCTCAGCCCAGCTAGTCTTCCGCACCCCCATGGCACGCTGGGGTCGGCCGGAGGAAGTCGCCGGCCCAGTGTTATTCTTAGCTTCCGAATTGGCTTCTTTTGTCACCGGAGCCGTGCTCACCGTTGATGGCGGGTATTCGGGTTCCTAAGCTTGAATCAAGATTCTATGCAGACAGCTCATCCTCTTTCGCCTGAGCAGATCGTAACGCAAGCCCTTCCGGAAGACGAACGTGTCTGGGTGCTTCAAGCCCCTGGCGTATGGTTTCGTCCTCTGATGCTGAACGGGCAATGGTGCAATCTGCTTCGCGTGCGCCGTGCCGGCATTCTGAGCCGCCATCGGCATCCCGCTCCGGTCCATGGATATGTCATCAAAGGATCTTGGCGCTATCTCGAACACGACTGGATCGCACACGCGGGCGACTACGTTTTCGAACCCCCCGGAGAAACCCATACACTCATCGTCGATGATGACGTGGAAGAGATGGTCACGTTCTTCAACATTTCCGGATGTATGTATTACGTCGATGAGCAGGGCAAACACACTGGATTAGAAGATGTTTTCACCAAAATCGATATGTGCCGGAGCCACTATACAGAGGTCGGCCTTGGAGCGGATTACATCAACCAGTTTGTACGGTGACAACAAGCGCTTTTACAATCCTCATGTGCGCTTCTCTAATCTGACGTGTTTGAAGAATGACAACGTAATCATTGCCGATCCCAGGCAGCAGAATGAAAGCAATAACAAGGCCGGCACCATGGTGTGAGCCGCATCCCGGATTTTGCCAACCAGATAAGGACTCAAATATCCGGCGAGATTGCCGACTGAGTTAATCCAAGCGATGCCGACGGAAGCGGCAGTTCCCGACAAGAATGCCGTCGGCAACGACCAGAAACTAGAAACAGCTGACGTGAGCCCCGCGGTTGCGACCGTAAGAGCAGCCAAACCGAGCAAACCAGGAATGTTTGGAACTGCAGACAGGGCGAACGCCACAGCTCCAACGATGCCAGCAAGAGCCACATGCCAGCGACGCTCACCAGTAATATCAGAGTGATACCCGACCAGTACCATAGCAATCGCTCCGAAGCCCCACGGAATTGTAGTAAGAAGGCCGATTTGCCACGGATCTCTCGTGAGCGTATCTTTCACGATCTGCGGTAGCCAAAAACTGATGCCATAGTTACCCATCACGAATCCAAAGTAAACCAAGCACAGCAGCCAAACTTTCTGATTTCGAATTGCGTCGGCCAGACTGTGGCTTCCTTGACCAGACTTCATGAGATTGTCATCTTCGTGCAGACGTTGCTGCAGCAATGCTTTCTCACTCTCCGCCAGCCAGCTTGCCTTCTCGGGGCAGTCTTGAAGGAAGAACATCGCAGTGATGCCAGCCAGGACGGAAGGCAACCCTTCAACCAGATAAAGCCACTGCCACCCGTGCAGACCACCGACAGAAGGCATTGTTTTCAGCAGCCAACCGGAAGCTGGGCCCCCGAAGACCCCGGATAGCGGAATGGCGGTCATGAAAGCGGCAATTACTCTTGCACGGTGTTTGCTGGGATACCAGAATGTCAGAAACAGGATCACTCCAGGGAAAAAACCGGATTCCACCACACCCAGAAGGAACCGCACCGTGTAAAAACCCGCTGAGCTCTTTACAAACATCGTGCAGGCCGAGACAATACCCCAGATCACCATCGTGGGGCCAAGCCAATACTTCGCGCCGATCTTCTGGAGAGCTATGTTACAAGGCACCTCGAAAAAGAAGTAGCCGATGAAGAAAATGCCGGCGCCCACTCCGTAAACGGAATCGCTCATCCCAAGGTCCTGTTGCATCTGAAGTTTTGCGAAGCCGACGTTCACGCGATCAACGTAGGCAAAGATGTAACACAAGAACAGAAATGGAATCAGCCGCCGAGTGACCTTTCGATACACAGCTTTCTCAAACTCGGGCGCGTATGCGATCTTGTTGAGCCCGGAGGGCCGCGGTGTCTTGTTCAGGCCAATCCTCAGGTTCTCTCGAATATGAATTCTACTGTACGGAGTATGTGTAGTTTGTAAGAGTTGCCCGCATATTACCAAACGAACTCCCTATTCTACAATTTGGGTTCGTTTTTTCAAATCGTCCGAATGCCCCAGCCAAATGGGTCTTTCTCGTCAATGATCAAGTGCGCTTCCGAGGTGACGAACGCAGATCCCTTGATGCGCGGAAACAAGGATCGATCCCTTATACGGATCGAACCCTCGAAGATGCTGCCGAGTATTCCAGCTTGGCGCCAGACCTCACCTTCGCGAATTTTGTCATCCGCATAAAGGCAGGCCAGTTTCGCACTGGTTCCTGTTCCACAGGGAGACCGGTCGTAACTGCCACCGGGGCACAAGACGAAATCACGGCTTTCCGCTTCGAGTTCCCCCGGCTCACTGAAGAGCTCGATGTGATCGATCTCCTGCCCACGCGCTCCGGTGATGTTGTGGGCCTTCAAAGCGCGACGAATGCCCCAGGCGTAGGAAGTTAGCCTGTCGAGGTTGCGCAGGTGCAGTTCGCAAGGTCTATCGTGGGTCAGAAAAAACCAATTTCCGCCCCAGGCCACATCCCCTGTGACTGCACCAAAACCACTCACATCAATGACAACTCCCTTTGCGAGCCGGTAACTGGCGACGTTCTCGAAAGAGACTTCACCCGTCTGGTGAAGCTCCATCGTAACTACGCCTACGGGAGTTTCGATAGCGTGAATGCCAGGACTGATCCTTCCCAAATGCGCGAGAGTGACACCAAGGCCGATGGTGCCATGACCGCACATCCCGAGGTAACCGACATTGTTGAAGAAGATGACGCCCGCGGAACAGGAAGCGTCAACCGGTTCGCAAAGTAGCGCGCCGACGACAGCATCGGATCCACGCGGCTCATTCACGATAGCCGACCGAAACCGGTCGTGGTGCAACCGAAAGCATTGCAACCGATCCGTCAGCGATGAATGACCGAGAGGTGGACCGCCGGATAAAACGACCCGGGTAGGCTCGCCGCCAGTGTGCGAATCAATCGTGTGTATTCGTATTGCCAACTGCTTCCGCTGTTTCTGTTACTGTACATTGATTGTAGTTTTTAAATAGCGCGTATTGGTCTTCGTCTTGCCGATTACAAAAATTAGACCCGAGCAACTCCGCAGCTACCGCTGGTTCGGCGGCGCCAAAATTCCGGGTTTTAACCATCGGTCCCGCATGAAGCAATTGGGTTATCGGCAGGAGGATTTTGCCGGCAAGCCAGTGATCGCAATTATAAACACGTGGAGTGAAATCAATCCATGCCACTACCATTTGCGGGAGAGGGCAGAGGCTGTCAAGCGTGGCGTGTGGCAGGCTGGCGGCTTTCCTGTGGAGATTCCCGCCTTCTCCATCACCGAGACCTACATGAAGCCCAGCCCGATGCTCTACCGGAATCTTCTTGCGATGGAGACGGAAGAAGCTCTTCGCAGTCTACCCGTGGATGGCGCGGTGTTGATGGGTGGTTGCGATAAGACGACACCGGGATTATTGATGGGTGCGATCAGCATGGACGTTCCCGCGATTTACCTGCCTGCAGGTCCCATGCTGCGCGGTAATTGGAAAGGTCAAGCGGTTGGCAGCGGAACTGATGTCCGCAAATTCTGGGCCGAGCGATGCGCGGGCACTATCAGCGAGGAAGATTGGAGCTCGTTGGAAGATGGCATCGCACGCTCGCCGGGTTTTTGCATGACCATGGGGACCGCATCCACAATGACCGCGCTCAGCGAGGCGTTCGGAATGACACTGCCGGGCGCTTCATCGATTCCTGCAGCCGATTCCAATCACCCGCGCATGGCCGTAACGTGCGGGCAGCGTATTGTCGAGATGGTGTGGGAGGATCTAAAACCCTCGGAGATATTTACGATACACGCCTTCGAGAATGCGATCACTGTAGATATGGCGATTGGAGGCTCGACCAACGCGATCATCCATCTCGTGGCCCTGGCTGGACGCTGTGGAGTCAAGCTGGAACTCCCTAAGTTCGAGCAGATCTCGGAGCATGTCCCCGTGCTTGCCAATATTCGCCCCTCGGGCGCCTTTTTAATGGAAGACTTCTACTATGCCGGCGGACTTCGAGCTCTGATGGCCGAGATTCGCGACCTGTTGCATCTCGATTGCGTGACGGTTAACGGACGCACGCTCGGAGAAAACATTGCTGGCGCCTGTCCAATCAATTCTGATGTCATTCGGCCTCGTGCGGATCCACTTACCTCGACCGGAGGTACGGCGATTCTGTATGGCAATTTAGCGCCGCAAGGTGCTGTGATCAAGACGTCGGCCGCAGATCCGCGTTTATTGAGGCATACGGGCCCGGCTGTCGTGTTCAAAAATTATCAAGACCTGGAAGCACGTATCGACCGCGACGATCTGGAAGTGACCGAAGATTCAGTCCTGGTGTTGCAAAATGCCGGGCCGTTGGGTGGTCCGGGAATGCCGGAGTGGGGCATGTTGCCGCTTCCCAAGAAGTTGCTGCAGAAAGGTACGCGTGACATGGTTCGCATTTCTGACGCGCGAATGAGTGGTACAGCGTACGGCACCTGCGTTCTTCACGTCTCTCCCGAAAGCTACATCGGCGGACCCTTGGCGCTCGTGCAGGACGGCGATCCAGTGTCGCTTAACCTGGATAGCCGAAGACTTGATTTGCTCGTTTCCGAGCCTGAACTGGCGAACCGCCGTGCGAAATGGGTGAAGCCCTGCCCGAAGTACGACCGCGGCTACGGTGCCTTATACCTCGAGCGAGTCACGCAGGCGCATCTCGGTTGTGATTTCGATTTCCTGAACCGGAAGGCGGAGATGCCCGAGCCGGAGATTTACTGACCTGCAACTGTCTCATCGCAGGCTATTCTCAATCGATGCCCCTCGCTTTTCTAATTTTCCTGATAGTCGCAGTTCCGCTCGGTGCCGCCGACGTTCGTCTTGGCATCATCGGCACCGACACATCCCATGCGACTGCTTTCGCTCGCGTCCTAAACGATCTCAGAGCACCCGACCACGTACCCGGTGCACGCATCGTTGCAGCGTGGAAAGGTGGAAGCGCTGATATCGAGGAGAGTACGACTCGTGTCGATAAGTTCGCCAATGAGCTGAAAGACAAATGGGGCGCGAAGATCGTAGGGTCAATCGCGGAACTTTGTCCGGCTGTGGATGGCCTGCTGCTCGAGAGCGTTGACGGCCGATCTCACCTGGCACAATTTCGCGAAGCGAGCCGATGCGGCAAGCCGGTCTTTATTGATAAACCTCTAGCCTCGACACTTGCTGACGCCAAAGAGATCGCTCGTATCGCTCGCGAGCGAAACATTTCATGGTTTAGTTCCTCCTCCCTGCGCTATAGCTCTATAGCCGATTTGCGAACGCCCAATATGGTCAGCGCGATCGTTTGGGCGCCCGGCCCTATGGAAGCTCATCACCAACTCGACCTTTCGTGGTACGGGATCCACGGCGTCGAGATGCTCTACACCCTTTTTGGAACCGGATGCACTGAGGTTTCGCGAATCTCTGCGCCGGATTCTGATGTGATCACCGGACGATGGAAAGATGGCCGGCTTGGAACTGTACACCTGCAGCGCCCCTACGGCAAGTACGGAGGCGTAGTTTACTTCAAGGACAAGAGCCTGAATGCAAACGCGGACATATCGTTCAGCTACGTCCCTCTGGTGAAAGAAATTGTCAAGTTCATGGCAACCAAAACTGCGCCTGTGCCAAATGACGAAACGCTCGAGATGTTTGAGTTCATGGATGCGGCTCAGCGCAGCCTGGGGGAGCATGGAGCCTTAGTCAAGCTTGACATTCAGTGACGGGAGAACAGATGTGACAAGGACTATTCGCCTCAGCGGGAGTCTGATATTCCTCGGCTCGATGTGCCTGCCTAGTGCAGCGAGTGTGGGCCCAGAAGCCGTGTGGCGGCCCAGCGCGGGAAAGATCAGAAACATCATGCAGAAGTGCGGCAACGTCCGGCCTCTCAACTTGAATCCGTGTTTTCTTGCGGAAATGCGAGCTTCGGGAGCGTCTCCCGAAGCAATGACTTTTTCCAGGCAGCTAAATGAAGGCACGAAAGGGCTGGTCGGCTTTCTGCACGATTTTCGGGAAGCGGGGAGAGTCGATGTTGCGTACGTGGAATACGTGTTCCGAGCTAACGAGAATCTTGCCTGCTATCTTGTCAACGGAACCCCTCCCCTCATCGATGTAGACGACACTAAAATCCTGGAAACGAATAGCCTCGAACGAAATAGCCGATACGCAACTATAAAAGCGCGTTATCCCAAGATTTCGATCTGGCCGGGTGACTGGAACACGACTATGTACCCGATTGCGAGAGCGCTGTCCACTGGAGGTGAGCGCTTCATAGTCAGCTACTGGCTACAGAACGGTTGTCACGCTTGTGAACGGATCGGGTCTGTTCAGTTTGCGTTTGATTTCGACAAGGACGGCAAATTTTTGGGTACGCAGTTCCAGTCGGTGGAAGCTGTGGACACTGCTGGTCGGCAGAGCAACGCTAATGGACTGCTACTTTTCAGGTATGAGTTGAAGGAGAGCATCCCGAGTAGACCGGTCGCGGGATGCTAGTTTTGATTTCGCAAATAGATCCAACTCCGATTTGGCGTGATCCGGGTCGCCAAGCTTGCGGTAAGCGAGCGCTAGGCGGTAATGAGCTTCCGCGATGGCCGGACTGGCTGCTACAGCCCGGTCCAGAAGCGGCACACTCTCTTCAAAATGGCCGGCTGCTTGCGCAATAATTGCCAATTCCAGATTTGCCTGGGCCAAATGCGGATCGATAGCCAGCGCTTTTTGTAGGGCAATTTTCGCCGGTTCAAAATTCTGATTGCCTGAGTTTTGGCTTGAAAGATAAAGCATTCGGCCATACTCGGATTGAGCGGATGCATCTTTTGGATGCAGATGCAAATAGCTCTTGAAAGCTTGCATGATTTGCGCCTGTTTGTCTGGCGCAGCCTCATACAGCGTCCCCAACAGCCTATAGATGACACTAGCGCTCGGATTTAGATGCACTGCCGCGAGCAATGTCCCGGCCGCCCGATCAGATTCTCCGGAAAGGTACAGCGCCGCTCCGAGACCGACGTGCATACGCCAGGAGCGTGGAAAATCACGGCATGCCGAATTCCATAATGCCGCTCCTTTTTGAACTGTCGCGTGTTGGAGGACTGCGCTGGCATAGTCAATCCGGTAGTTCTCGTTTTTCGGGTCCAGAGTCGCGGCGCGTTCGAAACTGACCATCGCTTGCGCATATCGTTGAAGCTTGTCCTCGATTGCACCAAGGAGGTCATAGGCTTCAGCTCGGGGCTCAACGCCGATCAGATTCGTTGCAGTTTGCTCTGCTTCCGCATAATGCCCTGTTCGATAGTAAGCCAGCGTCAGGTCGTAGTTCAGGTCGTAGTCTTTCGGATGGGCGGCCCGCAGCTTTTCGATAATCGGGAGGGCGGTTTGGAAATCCCGGTAAGAGGTCAGCATCGCTGCCAAGCGGAGCCGCTCGGGATCTCCCGCCGGGATCAACGAATCGAGCTTGCGAACACTCTCGTCGACGGCGGCTTTATCGTTCAGCAGCAATTCGCTCTCGAGCACGCCCATTCGGGCCGCGACATCGGATGGATTCCTGTCGACGGCTCTTCGAAAATATCGAAGAGCCTCGGATGGCTTTCGTTCGGCAAGCGATATCAGTCCAAGATTGTAGATGGCAACTGCATTCTGCGCGTCCAGGCGAAGCACTTTTTCGAAGGCAGCAGCAGCTTCGGGATAGCGTTTCTCGCGCAGGTATGTAGAGCCGAGGTAACTCAGAATGCGCGGCTCGCTCGGCTCGAGAGAGGCTGCGTTGCGCAGGTGTTCCTCCGCTTCATCGAGATGGGACCGGTTTGTCTCAATGAGGGCTAATATCACGAGTGCTTCGGCCATTCTGGGATTCAACTTCAGAGCGGCTCGCGCGGCGGCTTCTGACTTGTTCCAGTCCTGCTGCTCGAAATAAGTCTCTGCCTGCGAAAGCCAGGCGTCGGCGGTATTCTGGGCGCGGGCGGCGAAAATGATGGCTGACGCGCACAGCAAGAGCGGTCTATACTTCATCTCACAGTTTTAAGAATCTGAACCAGCTCGTTCTCGTCCTGGCGGGACTTCTCCTTAATAGCCCTAAAGCGCTGCATCAGACGTGTGGCCTCTTCGACGTTTCCTTGTCTCCGGCGTGCCAAACTCAACTGGTACAAAGCGGTGGGCTCGTTGGCATCGATGCTGAGAGCTGTTTGCAGTTCGGATATCGCTCGCTCATTCCGGCTTTCAGAAAAATATACCTGTGCAAGTGCCACTCTCGACTTGGCATCCGTTGGGTTCAGTGCAACGGCCTTGGTGAGCGCTGACTCGATTTCAGGTCTTTTGTCGGGATCATTTTGACCGCCCGCCTGGCTGAGAGCGGTTGCGTAAAGGTACTCGGCTCGATAGTCATTCGGATCGAGCGCGGCCGCTTTCTGAAATGTCGACGCGGATTCGGCAATCTTCCCTGCCTGTAACTGCGTTACACCTAAGGCGAGCAACGGTACGTTCCATTCGGGTGCGAGTTGCTCTGCCGTCGAAAAATCTCTCTCCGCTTTTTCGAAATCGCCTTCGAGCGCCCAGAGGATTCCCGCTTCCGCGGTCAGGTTCGCGGATGCCGGGCAGTTCTTTATCCCGCGGTCGACCGCATCACGGGCAAATGTCCGATTGCCATGGGCCGACGCGAAATCCGCCAGAGCAACATACCCCTGCTCCGCTTTTGGGTCCAAGTCGATTGCCTTGGTAAATGCCTTGAGAGCGTCATCGGGGCGCTTCTGGCGGTCATATGTCTTCCCGAGCCAAATCCAAATTTTTGGATCAGTCGACCCGGAACGAGCGGAAGGTTCCAGCAGCCGAGCAGCGTCCGCAGCGCGACCGGATTCCAGATATGTTTCAATCAGCACTGGAAAGATCTCCGGGTTTTCGGATGATAGTGTTCCCGCAGACTCAAGATGTGCAGCTGCGGGACCGTATTCTTTACGATCGTATGCCGACAGTCCCAGATAGAGTTGTGCAACGGGGTCTTTGGGCGCGACTTTCGCAATTTTGAGAAATTCGCGTTCTGATTCGGCACGGCGATTTCGGAACCAGAGGACTGTGCCAAGGTTCTTGCGCGCTGAAAGAAGCCCTGAATCAATCTTCAAAGCGTTTCGAAAAAATTCTTCCGCATTTGCGAGATCGCCCGTCCGCGTGTACGCGATTCCGATGCGGTCGCAAAGAGTGGCGCTCGGAGGACTGGAGCGATATTGTTCAAGAAGTCGCGCGAGCGGCTCGTCAGCCCAGAGAGCCAGCGAAACGTAGCCGGCAATGAGCAACGCCCGGAGAACCATTCACTTCAAACTTCTACCAGAGCAGCTTCAGCGCGAACTGAATGACACGGCCAGGCTGGGCTGACAGAATCTTGCCGAAGGTGCCCGAATTGACGTATGGATCTACAATGTCAAAATTCACCTGATTGAAAGCGTTAAACATCTCAGTGCGAAATTGCAGCTTGAGAGATTCGCGCAATGTAAAATCCCGGAGAATAGAAAAATCCGTGTTGCTGAAAGCAGGCCCGCTGATTAGTCCTCTTCCGGAGTTTCCATAGGTCCCGGGCGGAACCGCGGACGGCGGAACAAATGCGGCGGTGTTAAAGAATTCGTTAACCATAGCGGCGCGGTTGGGATGATTTAATTCAATGTTCTTCACCGTAACGCCGGGGGCCAGCTGCGCATGCTGGTTTCCGAAGGTACCATCAAGCGCTACGTCGGTGCCCATATAGAAGGTGATGGGAGCTCCGCTCTGGATGGAGTGAATGCCAGTGAGTGTCCAGCCGCCAAGCACGGTGTTGACGAAGCTGCTGCCGAAGTGAACTTGCGGGCTATACAGCCATGAGGCTACAAAGGCATGGCGACGATCCCAGTCCGAGCGCCCTTTTTCCTGGCGCAGATCAAACGGGTCGGCAACTGTTCCGCCGAGGTTATCGGTGGAGCTGGTGTCAATGGATTTCGAAAGTGTATACGACGCGAGTACGGACAGGCCTTGGCCGAACCGCTTCGTCCCTTGCACCTGGAAGCTGTGATACCAGCTCCGAAAGTCATTCCCAAGAAGAAAGCCTTGCGGGCCCAGGATGCCCGGCTCGAAGATGACCCGATCGTTTATGTTCTGAGTGGATGGTGGCGAGCCATCGACCGGCGAGTTGATAAATCTTGCGGGATTGTACGTGCGCAGCGCTTCTATTTTTATACCGATTTTGCCTGCATAAGCGGCTTCCACCATTAGGGTGGGCGTGATCTGGCGTTGAATAGAAAAATCAAACGACTGGATGTAGGGCGTCCGGAGGCCCGGATTTGTAAACACGCCGCCGGCAGGGAGCGGAAATAACGGACAATTGTATCCCGGGTAAGTCGCGATCTTCACGCATCCGAATTGGCCGCTGGTTGTGACGGGAGGATTCGCCTGCCCCGTCGAGCCAAACGGATCTTCAATTCTGCCCCGGTAGGCACTGCCAAACCCCGCGAACGGAGGATTCTCCTGCGCGAGCGAGTCCGCATTGATGCTTTCATAAAAGATTCCATATCCAGTCCGGATACTAGTTTTGCCATCACCGAAGACATCCCAGGCAAAGCCGATCCGCGGCGCGAAATTGTTCAAATCCGCCGGTGCCAACCCCCGCGGTAAGTCGCCGGGAAATAGGATGCCCGGAGGCGCGTCGGGGACCACTTTCGATTGCTGATATGGGACCACTGTGTCGATTCTGTTCTTGCGGTCCTTCCAGGGGAGGAATGGTTCATACCGGACTCCGTAGGTCATCGTGAGCCTCGGCGTAATCTTGTATTCATCCTGGAAAAAAACTGAGTGGAAATCGGTGTAGGTGTCGTTGTCCCTGACCCCGAAATCGAGGCTCAGAGTGTCAAACGCGCCGAGGAGAAAGTCCGCCGCGGGATCACCCGTCCGCACTCCACTGAAGGTGAAACCGGGCGACCCGATGAAGATCTGGCGAAATCCAAGGTGCAAGAGCTCATATCCAAACTTAAAATTGTGGCGGCCCTTAATCCAGTTGAGGCTGTCTTTAAATTGGTAGTTCGTGCCGCTAAATTTTGTCGTAAACCCGGAACCCAGGTCGAAATTGTTCCCGACATTGACATCGACAGCGCCTCCCGGAAGGTACTGAGGCATGTTGATGCCGAGAGACATCGGGCTCAGGGTTCGATTTTGAAGTTCATTCGAGCTGCTGTCCAGGAACGAAAAGATCGCTTGGTTCAGGAGGGTAGGCCGGAACGTGTAGATGTCACTGACGGTGATTTGTCGCGTCTTGACATCGAAATTCTCGCCGATAAAGCCAGCGAGGTTTCCGCCGCCGGCGGTAGGGCTGCTGCGAGTGCTTCGATCGTCGTAATAGTGACCCGAAAGGCGGTTCTTTTCGCTCACGTTCCAATCCACGCGGAGTAGCCCCAGATCTTCTGAGCGCGGGCTGGCCGCTAAAGCAACAACGGTGCCGGTTGGCGAACTTGGAACGTATTTCAGCAGATTCTGAGCTACCGGGCTGATGCAACCCGGAGCGATTCGATTGTTCGCGACGCAAGGGTTACCATTCGCATCGGTGAACGGCAATCCGGTCAAGACATCGGTTGGATTCGTGAGCGGCTGATTGACGCTTGTGAAATCGCCGCTGCGCTGAGCGTCCGTTGGGACCAGCGCCTGGATACTCTGCGCCTCCCGGTGATCGCGAAGCCCCTGATACGATCCGAAAACAAACAGTTTGTCTTTGAGTACGGGTCCACCGGCCGCTGCGCCGAATTGATTCTGCTTCTCGGCCGGAACTCGTGGCGAAAAGAAATTGCGTGCGTTCAAGTCCTCGTTTCGCAGGAACTCCCATAGCGCGCCGTGAAAGGCATTCGTTCCAGCCTTTGAAAGAACCTCCACTTGCGAACCGGGATTATGCCCGTACTCCGCGTTAAAGTTATGCGTGAGAATCCGAACTTCTTGCACCGCGTCGGGGGGAGGGAAATTGAGTCCCGTGTTTCTCGATGGGTTATTGAAATATCCGCCATCGAACGAGAAAAGGTTCATATTCGGACGACCGCCGTTCACGTCCATCTCGGGCCCACCCCGGGCATCACCCATCTGTTGTGGCGCGTTGACGTTGAGAACGCCCGGGAGAATCCTCGCCAGGCTGATTACGTTCCGGCCATTCAGAGGCAGATCGACGACGCGTCGATCATCGATCAACCCTGAAAGTCCCGCGGAAACTGTGTCCACCAGTGGCGCGGAACTGCCCACCTCTACCGCGGTCTGGACCGAGCCTACGGATAGCGTCGCGTCGACCCTGAGGTTCTGGCCTACCGTCAATTCCTGGCCGGAGCTTATCTGGCGTTGAAAACCCTGACTCTCGAATCCAATGTCGTAGTGGCCGGGCGGCAAGGCCTGAAAGCTATAGGACCCTTCGGCGTCCGTCTGTGCAGTGCGTGCAGTCTGCTGCTCGATCATAGTTGCGGTCACAGTCGCATTCGGGATGGCCCCGCCGCTGGGATCTCGGACATACCCGGAAATATTCCCAGTCACTTGAGCATGCAACGCACTCGCAGCCAGAGCGCAAAGGATCAGGACAACTAGCTTGATTTCATAATTCCGCATTCGAGCGTACATGTTGTTCAACCCCATTTGTAATAAGTGACCAGTCCAAAGGTAAGGCTCAGAGCTTCCAAGGAAAGCTCTTGCCGGAATTTCCATTTACAGTACTCTGAAGTCGATCATCTGTCAATGGCTGAAGGAATTGATTGCGTCACCAAATTTTACGCGCATGCGATCCCACTCGTCAGGATCGTGCGCCCACATGCCAGGTGCTCCCAAAGAAGTCTTGTCGTCGAATGAGCCGTGCACGATGGCGTTCACGGCCTCATCCACCGTTTGGCTGCCACCTTTGCCGTGCGAAAGAAGCCAGAGGTACTCGAAATCCTGGCTCCCGCGGCGCAGGCCCTTCAGACGGATACTCGGGACTGGCTCGTCCAATCCCATCGTCTCGCCCCGATAAACCAGCATCCCGCTACCATTCTGCATTTCATAAGTCTCCGGGTATTGCCAGGCGCGAAGCGAATTGAAATCGAGTTCCCAAAGCGTCCATGATCCCGCTCCAAGTTTCCAGGCGATCCAACTGAGAGCCCGGCATTTCAGCCCGTCGCCATCGATCCAGGAGGCATCCGTGTAGAACCATGGATCAACTCCCTGCTTCTTGATTTCACCGACGGCCGTCGCATCCCATCCACCCAGGCCGAGGATGATTACGTTGAGTACGTTCTTGAGGCGCTCCATCGTTTCCTTCGGATACCAACCATCTACTCGGTACTCAAGCCGGGGCGCTCCGGATTCCTTAAGCAACTGGCCAAAATACAACATACGTTCGCGCGCCACGTCATCATAAGCTTCGTCGAGGCTTAGAAAGTAGACAAGCAGGCGCGTCTTGTTCCAGGCCGGATGCTGGTCGAAATGCGCCTGGTAAGCGCGGAAGGCGTTTTTCCAAATTTCGCGGTACTCGGGTGTAGGACCCTGCCTTGGCATCGCAACAGGCCATGGAGCATAAAACTTGAATTCTTTTCCACTCAGCTGAATGCCTCGCGCCTGCTTGTAAAGGTTCATCGGATAGGCGTCGAAGGGCAAAACAAGATACTCAATGGGAACGCCATAACCGGGTCCACTATACCCGTACGTCGCTGTGAAGGCGCTTCCATCGAGATATTTTGCCAGCCGGCTATCGTATTTCCTCCAATCGATGCGTACATCCATACCGGAAATGTTTAGCGCCGGCGCGTAACCAAGTGGATACATGGACAGGCGATGTTTGCGCAGGAGCTGATAGTATTTGAGCTCCATCTCCTCCGGAAGCGTGTTGATCTCAGTGTCAGTGTGAATGTTCGGCTTGAGATGACTCTCCTCCGGCAGCGCAAAATCCCACAGCTGAAGCTCGAGCGTTAATTGGACCCGCCCCTGATCGCTCAAAATGGTGATTGGCGCCGTGTATGTACCTGGTGGCGCAACTTGGCGCGAGTTCGGGACGTAAACATCAACCCACAACGCCTGGCTCTTCTGCTCTTTCCCCACATTGTTCAATGGGTCGGGTACATCGAACGGCATCACGTAGCTGTGCGGGTACAGGTTACCGCTCCAACGCAGGCACGGGAGCAGGCCGTCGGCATACCAACCCGGACCGAGCGTGTAACTCATTTTCGTGGGGTGCTTGACGTGCACGTACCATTCCCGGAAGAGGTTCACATTTTCCAGCGAAATTTTCGCACCGTTCGGCGCTTTTAGCTCCGCTGGCTTCACTATTACGTTAGACAACTTTTCGCCCGTGCGCTCGATAACAATCTGGAATGCGACCGTCTCATTTCGCGCGGCCTTCAACATGATCCGGCGCGCGCCACCATCCCAGATCAGATTGGAATGCTGGTAACCGGGGCGGATTCCGTCAGGGAATAGCTTCTGATTATCCTCGAACGGCTGGTTTCGTAGAGGATCGACCCGCACCGAGTCGCTGACGGCCCACACTTCGAAACCCACATTCGCCCCACACAGAAGCGGAGCTGCGGCAATTGACGCGCAAATAATGGCAGGAAGAATTCTCATATGCATGGAAGGAGGAGGGATCCAGCCTGGACAATGCTAGGTCTGGGCAATGCCGCACCATCGGCAAACGAAGATTAAAAGCGTCTTCGTGGCGTCCACCACGGAATCGATCTCGACATATTCATCCGCTGCATGGGTGTTTCCACCACGCGGTCCCCATAACACCGCAGGAATCCCGAACGCCTGATGAAACACGTACATATCGCACGGCCCTTCGATGCCGACGATGGGGGGCTGATTGCCCGTGACATCAGTGGCGCAGGCCGCTAATTCCTTCACGAGCGGCTCGGATTTTAGAATGGCTGAACCCGGCAACCATCGAATGGGGAATTCCAATTCAGGTCTCTTCGGGAACAACTGCGGCGCCGACGCGACTACCGAATCCAGCCAAAACAAGAACTCGCGCTCTACATCCTCTTGCCGCTCCCCAGGCATCGTTTGCCAGTACATCTCAATCCGGCATTGTTCCGGAACCGTAAGCGGCTCCTTGGTGCCCCACGGAGCTGTGAAAATTTTCGTGATGGCGACAGGAACCGGATCGAGAGCGCCTGCGTACA
>JBPCLH010000011.1:0-16070 GCA_051003475.1 Bryobacteraceae bacterium | reverse complement strand
CGGGCCGTCCCCGACTCGAAGCATCGCCCCTGCGTCCATGTCAGCTGAAGAACGTGCCGTGGCGTGTTTAACCCGATCTTGAATCTAAATGTACGGGATGCGTGTTATACGGCAACTTGAAAATCTGCGTGCGATAGATCTACTTTTCGCGACTACCCGTTACCGATCCACCCATTCCGGTCGTTCGCTTTCATCGGAGGTCTTCGAAACCAAGCCGTCGTAGCGGTCGAATCGAAAACCGACCGTGAACACAAAATTGCCCGCTGTGATCTCGTCCTGCCCGTAGAAGGCGTATTGATTGATATTTGCGGCAGCGTGGAACGCAAGCGGGTGCCCACCTCGCGTGAGATCAAACGGCAGTACGCCGGGTGAGAACGGCGTCGTGGCGTTGAGGTTATCGTGTGTGTTCGGTTGGAATCCGGCCGCAGCACACTGCCCAGGGCTGGTCAGAGTGGGATCAGCAACGGATGCTCCATTGGCGTTAATACAGGGCGAATTAAAAGTCGGGTCAGTCACGCCAAACCCGAAGTTTTCCAGCAAGCGCGTTTGCTTCAAATCGATGCCGAGCTTCAAGTTGTGGCGGCCTCTCGTCGTTGAAGTATCGGCCCTCACACCCCAATTCAAAAGCTGCCGGTTTTGGCTTTGCGTGGCGGGAGTGTCGGCGAAGGGATCGCGGCTTGCGTAATAGTTGAATTGGTCCTTGCGGATGTATGGATTGATCGTTAGCAGCGTGTGCGCCCCGAATGTGTGTTGATACCCCGGGGCGATGCTCCAAGTGAGCACGCGTTGGCGCTGATCCTGGGACAACTGATCATAATCATTGGGTATCTGAAGCCAGTTCCTTGCGGCAAACAGGTTGAGATGAAAGACGTCTTTGCCGGTAGGTTGGTAGTCAAGGCGATCGAATAGCGTCTGATTGTTGCCGACGTCATGGATGGGCGTGAGTTCGGGCGTGTCCAGAAAACGGCCGCTCCGAACGCCATCGACCGCGATAAAGTTTCCGAGCTTCTCATTGCCAAGGCCGAGCGCAACGCTCCCGCCGGAGCTGCCGAACGAGCCGTAGTTCGCATCAATGTTCCCAAACACCTTTCTCGCGCCGAGACCCGAACGAGTCGTGACTTGCGCGACAAGGCTGCTCTTATCGCCGAATTCAGCGGCAGGCGTCCCTGTGGTCACTTCCATACTTTGAATGGCACTGGTAGGAAGCTGCGTGGAAAACACTTTGCTTTGCTGGTCGCTGATCGGCTGTCCGTCAATCACGAAACTGGCTTGGGCGTGATCGCCTAAGGGATGGAATAATCCGTTTCCGTCGGCGGCAACACCTCCAGTACTATACGTAATCGCCTAGCTCAATCCCCCTCCCGGATCGAAGGCTGGAATCTTCAAGATTGAAGTTCTATCAACATCGACGTGAGCGGAAGGATCGTTCTCGAGCGCCTCCGCGACGCCCTCCACCGTCACTGTTGTATTCGCGCCCGCTAGCGCTAGAGTTGCTCTGACTTGGACCGGAACCGAGTTTTTGATGTCGACCTCTTGCGAAAACACACTGAAACCAGAGGCCTTGGCCTCCAGGTGATACG
Source organism: Bryobacteraceae bacterium (assembly GCA_051003475.1). Lineage (GTDB taxonomy): Bacteria > Acidobacteriota > Terriglobia > Bryobacterales > Bryobacteraceae > Bog-105. The sequence continues at coordinate 14,490 of JBPCLH010000011.1, read as the reverse complement.
GATTCGGCGGTAGGTTGCCCAATCGGAACGAGCCGTCCGTATCCGTCACAACCGTCTGGTTATATCCGCTGATCGCATTGTGGACCGACACCTCAGCCTTCGGAACAACCGCGCCCGTCGGATCGACAACCGTGCCCTCGATGGTTCCCGCGTTACCGAGCGATTGTGCGTGCAAGCTGCTTCGCATGCTTAGAAGAGCACATGCGACAAGCAAAAACTTGGAAAGACCTTGCGCCGATAACCAGACACGACTCACTCGTGAACCTCCCGGTCCGCGCAACGCCCCAATTGTACGTATACACATTGGAACCACGCTAGATGCCGTATGTCGAGAAAACATGGGACCGGACGCGTAGTCCGGGAATCATCAACTACCTGACGTGGTATTACGAGCACGTGCAGAAAGATCCGCGCATAGTGAAAGCAGTCCAGAGGTTTGACACTTTCATCTTGAATCCTCAAAACCGAAAGTCATACGGCCAGCTGTACGAAGGAGCGAACCCGGGTCCTGTCGATCGCGCCAGTGCTTTCAACACGACGACAAGCCTTACGGGCCGGGCCATCGCGGACATACTATCGCCCGGCGTCGATGCAAGATGGTAAACGTGCGGGCTCGCAAGCAACACAGTGAAGTTCCTTCGGGCAACGTACCACCCTACGAACCTCGCCGCCTGCACCAACTCTATCGGAACCTCCTCCTCGATGACATAGTGCCGTTCTGGACAAGACACGGCATCGATTGGGAGTACGGCGGAGTCCTTAGCTGCCTGGCAGATGACGGCTCGATCGTCAGTGACCACAAATACATCTGGTCGCAAGCGCGCTCTGTCTGGACGTTTTCCGCGCTGTACAACCGGGTTGAACAAAGGCCGGAATTCTTGAGAATTGCCGAGAACTCGATTCGTTTTCTGTTGGCGCACGGGCGCGACGAACAGGACTCCTGGGTATACCAAACGACTCGGGACGGAACAGTCGTCGAAGGACCCATCAGCATTTACTCCGACTGCTTTGCCGTGTATGGATTGAGTGAATATTACCGCGCCGTGGCGGATTCCAGCCTGCTCTCGATTGCTGTCTCCACCTTCGAGCGAGTATGCGGGCGAGTTGAGGCTCTCGAGTTTAGCGAAACTGCGCCCTACACTCTACCTCCTGGACGGAAAATTCACGCCGTTCCCATGATCCTCACGGAATTGAGCAACGAACTTTTCCAGACCACTAGGTTTACGGGTCTCGAATCTCTCCTCGACCGTTTCGTGGACGAGGTGATGAATCATTTCCTACGTCCCGACAGGAAGCTTTTGCTCGAGTTTCTCAGCGACGCTTGGCAGGAACTGCCTCCCACTGAAGGGACGGCTGTCATGCCCGGACACGCGATCGAGTCGATGTAGTTCGTGCTGCATGTCGCACGGCGGCGAGGCGATCGTGAACTTATCCACAGGGCCAGCACGGCGATTCGATGGCATCTGGAAGCCGGATGGGACCCGGAGTACGGCGGCATACTTCTGGGCATCGATGCCGAAGGTCGAGAACCGTTCGTTCGCAATTGGGACAAGAAGGCATGGTGGCCTCATACGGAGGCTCTATATGCGCTGTTGCTTTCGTATCGGCTCACGGGTGACCAGTGGTGTTTGGAATGGTATGACAAGGTCCATAAATGGGCATTCGCTCATTACCCGGTTCCCAGCGGAGAATGGCGCCAGCGCCTCACGCGTGAAGGGCATCCCACCGACGAGGTAATCGGTCTTCCGGTAAAGGACCCCTTTCATCTGCCGCGCGCCGCAATACTGATAACGCAACTCCTGGCGGAGCCGCAACCGTGAATCACGCTTCCTTCCGGTTGCTGTGAACGGCCACATGGCCATCGTGCGCAAAAGATGATCACCATCCCAAAACTGCGGTGGATCATCGCAGCTCTTCTGCTACTCGCGACGATGCTCAACTACATCGACCGGCTGACCCTTTCGGTCGTCATTACTGATCTGCGAAAAGAGTTTTCTCTTACCGAGCAGGACTATTCGCAGATCATCAGTCTCTTTCTGGTGGCGTATGCCGTCATGTACGCCGGTTCCGGATACATTGTGGACCGTCTTGGGACACGTAAAGGCTTCGCCGCTTTTATGAGCGGATGGTCGCTCGCGCAGCTGCTTCACGGCTTAGTGCGTGGCAAATGGTCGTTGGCGGCATGTCGATTGTTGCTGGAGTGACGGTTCGCTACGGATGGAGATCCGCTTTTCTAGCGACCGCGCTCTTGGTTTTGTTTGGCTCGCGTTCTGGCTCCTTCTATACCGTGCTCCGGCCCAGAATAGATGGCTCGCGCCCAACGAGCGTCGCGAATTGATCGCAACATTAGGAACAGTGGAGCAGCCACACCCTGGCCGCGCTCGAATATCCTGGCATGCACTCTTAAGAATGAGGGAGTGCTGAGCGCTTATTTTGGCCCGGTCCCTAACCGAACCATCGATCTACTTCATCGTATTCTGGCTGCCGGAATACCTGCGCAAGGAACGTGGGTTCAGCCTCCAGGACGTTGGAAGCTATAGCTGGGTACCCTTCTTATTCGCTGATGCGGGGTACATATTTGGCGGTTGGCTTTCCAGTCATCTCATCAGCCGCGGCTGGGCGGTTTCACGAGCCCGCAAGCGTGCGATGCTGGTCGGTGCGGCATTATTGCCCGCCGTGATAGCTGCGCCGTGGCTGCCGTCCGCCGGATCTGCAATCGCAGCAGTTTGCGTTGTACTTTTGGGTCACGCGATCTGGATTGCCAATCTGTTAACTCTGCCGGCGGATCTATTTCCTGGTTACCGGGTCGGAGCGGTCAGCGGCTTATCCGGGATGGGCGGAGCTGTAGCCGGTATCATCGGCAATCTCGTGACTGGATATGTAGTCCCGAGATTCTCCTATGCGCCGATATTTGTTATAGCTGGTCTGATGCACCCGTTAGCAGTGTTCTTGTTGCACCGGCTCATTCCTGAAAAATATTTCCCGCCCTCAAACGTCGCGTGGACGGAAAGGCTACCCTTGAATGCTGAACCCCCAACGTCTAGTTAGGTATTCTCGACTGAAAAGCTTGCGTTCGAACACGATCTCCCTGCTCATCTTCGTGCTTGCGGGCTCACTTTGCGCTCAACAAGCGGAACAACAAGCACTTCTGGGTTTCACCGCCCAGAGTACCAAGGATGAGAGTCAGTGGGAAGATCGCTTCAGAGCTCTTCCAGATCCGCGTTTAATGCGCGCCAGCATGCAGCTCCTCAGTGCGCGCCCGCACCATGTTGGCTCACCATACGACCGTCAGAATGCCGAATGGATTCTGACGCAATACAAGCAATGGGGCTGGGACGCTCACATCGAAACCTTTCAGGTGCTCTTTCCCACGCCCAAAACACGTCTACTCGAAATGGTCGCGCCCACTCGCTTCGTCGCGAAGCTTGATGAGCCTGCGCTCTCAATCGACCCCACCAGCAGCCAGAAGAACGAACAACTCCCCACCTATAACGCATACTCGCCTGATGGAGATGTGACCGCGCCGTTGGTGTACGTGAATTACGGCCTGGTTGAGGATTACGAGCAGCTTGCCCTTCGCGGTGTGTCAGTCAAGGGCGCAATTGTGATCGCGCGCTATGGACATTCGTGGCGTGGCATTAAGCCCAAGGTTGCCGCGGAACATGGCGCTCTCGGTTGCATTCTCTATTCTGATCCTGCCGACGATGGTTACAGTCATGCATCGGTTTTCCCGAAGGGGCCCATGCGTCCCTCTGAAGGAGTGCAGCGGGGTAGTGTCCTCGACGCGCCACTCTACCCAGGAGATCCGTTGACCCCCAACATCGGTGCAACTTCTAATGCTAAGCGGCTGAAACGTGAAGATGCCCCGTCTCTTGCTCGAGTTCCAGTGCTTCCCATTTCGTATGCTGATGCGCAGCCTCTCCTCGCGGCTCTCGACGGCCCGGTCGCACCCGCTGCCTGGCGTGGCGGTCTGCCCATTACATATCGGTTGGGACCCGGAGCAGCAAAGGTTCATCTGAAGCTCGCTTTCAACTGGGATTTGAAGCCTGTTTACGATGTGGTCGCAACGATGCGGGGCGCGGAGGAACCGGATATCTGGATTTTACGGGCAAATCATCATGACGCATGGGTCAATGGCGCGGGCGATCCTGTTTCCGGCCAAGTCGCGTTGCTCGAAGAAGCACGGGCACTCGGCCAACTCTCCAAACAGGGCTGGAAGCCGAAGCGGACCATCATGTATTTCTCGTGGGACGGCGAGGAGCCTATGCTGCTCGGCTCGACCGAATATGCCGAAGAGCATGCCGATGAGCTGCGCGAGCATGCCGCAGCCTACGTCAACAGCGACGGTAATCAGCGCGGCTACCTCTCCGTTGCGGGGTCGCACTCGCTCGAGTCGTTAGTCAATGAAGTAGCTCGCAGCATCGATGATCCCGAATCGAAAGTGTCCGTTTGGAAGCGTCTCCAAGCGCAGCTCATTGTTCAAGGTTCGCCGCAACAGCGCAAAGAGGCTCGCAACAGACCAAACCTCCGCATCGGGGCTCTAGGTTCGGGGTCGGACTACAGCCCATTCCTCGACCATCTCGGCGTTGCTTCCCTCGATCTGTCCTATGCCGGTGAAGACGACTCAGCGGGCGTCTACCATTCCATCTACGATGATTTTTATTGGTACACGCATTTTTCCGATACTGATTTCGCCTATGGTCGCGCGCTTGCCCGAACAGCTGGCACCATGGTGATGCGGCTGGCTGACGCCGATATTCTGCCTTATGACTTCTCGTCGCTTTCCGATACCGTTCATCAATACTCCGATGAAGTGAAGGCCCTGCTCAAAGCGCGACAGGATGAGGCTCTCGAACGCCAATCCGATATCGAGCGTAACGTCTATCGCGTCACGAGTGATCCAAAACATCCTACTGTGGCACCGTCCGCACTCGAAACGCCTCCTTACTTGAACTTCGCACCACTCGACAATGCTCTGGCACTCCTCGACACGGCCGCCGCGCATTACAATACTGCGCGCGCCAAGGCGGAAGTTGGGCTTTTGTCGAGGGACCAGCTCAAAACGATTAATGAGCAACTCGCGCAAGCGGAAAGAAAGCTCACCAGCCCGCAAGGCTTGCCGCGCCGTCCGTGGATGCGACACTTGCTCTACGCTCCTGGTTGGTACACGGGTTACGATCCCAAAACGTTGCCGGGTGTCCGCGAGGCAATTGAACAGCGCCGCTACCCGGAAGCGGAAATGCAGATCGCACTCGTTGCGCAAGCTCTTACGGATGAGGCCGCTTACATCGAGCAGCTTGCGAAAGAACTCCATGGACCTGCCCCGCTTGGTTGAGACAACAGTTAAGACATCCATGATAAGTCTCTGTCAAGGGGAAACAGAGATCTCCCTTGGGCGCCGCAGCGGGCGCTCCTGAATTACTCGCCGTTCACATCGAGCCGCCGAAGCCGGAGCGAAGCCTTCCGATCTCCACTCGTGGCTCTCCTTCGGTTCTAGCGCGTGTTGCCTCGCGGCAAGGGTTCCTGCAATTAGCAGAACCAGACATCCATTTGCGGCCTCGGGCGGAATCCGCCGTCGCCGAAGATTGAGTTTCGATTCACCTGCCAGCCTTGAAACACAACCATGGGAGCCTCGGGGATTTTGCTCTCCTTGCCCAGTCTTAACTACGCAAGGCCTGGCAGGCCGCGCTGCTCGATGATACGGAGTAAATATTTTCCCCTTCCTCTCTGCGGCCTATGCGACTGCTAAAGCTGCCGGGCGCGGCGGCCCAGCCTTCTCAAAGGCACGCTCTTGCCGGTCTACCGCCAGAAGATATGCCACCAATTTGCGCGCCACTGCCAGCGTGGCTTGGTTCCGGTTGCCTCGCTGTTTTTCGCGTTCATAGACCAGCGCCAGCTCCGGATGGTACTGCGGCGCCAGTTTGGCTGCCTCGATCAACACGGTCTGTAGATGCTGGTTGCGCTGTTTGGAAATTGGCGTCCGTTGTTGCTTGCCAGCCGAACTAACCTCCGCTCCGCCCAGCCCGCAGTAACTCACCGCGTGCTTCACGGAGGAGAACCGGTGGATCTCGCCCATCTCGAGTGCCCACGTCAGTGCTACCACCGGACCCACTCCCGGAATCGTCATCAGTCGCTCTACGCGACCCGCCAACACGGCATCCTCTTGAAGCATGCGCAGTAACTGCCGATCCATCGAACTCAACGTCTCAATCGTGGTCCGGCTCAGTTTCAGCAACTAGCGACTGTGGCCCGGCATCTCGGCCTCCTGCTCGCGCAACAATTGGCCGACATACTTCTTCTGATGGAGCTTCCCCGTGTTGTAGGAAATACCAGTTTCCATCAGCAGGCTGCTGACCCGGTTCTTCATGCGTACAGTCTGCCGCACCAGCAGATTCCGATAACGCAACACCCGCCGCCGGTCGCGCAACTCGCGCGCAGCCATGTGACATTCTGGGAAATAATTGCACCGCAGCAGGTCCGCCAGCTTCCGGGCATCCACGCGGTCATTCTTTTTCTTACCTGCAGCGACCGCTTTCAGCATCGCCGCGTGTCCCACCTTCACTGCCACACCGTTGCTTACCAGATGGTCATAGATCCAGCCGGTGAACATCGTCGCTTCCATTCCTGCCATCCACGCATCGGGCAAATGCTTTCGCCAAACGTCAACCGCTGGCCGGTTCGCTTCCATAACGCCTTCCCGAATAATCGTTCCATCGGCCTGGCGCACGCAGTAGCTGATCGTCTTCTTGTGCACATCCAGACCCACATAATGCATACTGTTCACGGGCCCTCCTTGGGTTCGACTCTGAGGCAGGCTTCATCGCCTGCGCTCAGCCTTTGTACACTAGGAGGGCCTCACTGCAACTTATACATTCAAACACTGTTGACCGTTCGATGAAAGATAATCGACGGGCGAGAAGACTCTACGCCAACGTCAACTAAGGACAGTCGCATCCAATTTTGGAACGCATGCCGGCGTGTTGTAGGATGCTGCTCCTTTGCCCAAGCTTCAGCGCTTCAGAATCGCCACAACGGCGCATAACAAAGGTGCGAATTTACTTTGGCTTTGTTTCATTTCCGCTGCCGTCCGGCGTCTCGCTCAACTGCTTGCGCAACCATTCCGACGGATCACCCGAGATGCCGCCTCCTTGAATCTCCAGCCGGCCAGGCGAAGCGCGGTATGCGTTGATAACTAGTGCCAGCGAGCTGCTAAGAGGAGTTGCCGGCAAACTGCGGTTCTTTCCGTCGATGACGTCTCGCAACAATAGCGGGCGTGGTGCAATCGCGGCCATGACATCGGGCAGGTCACCCACTTCGAGAATTCCAGGGACGATTACGTCGCCAGGCACGTAGGAGAATGCGTCATCGAGAATGGATGCGCAGCTGACGAGTCCACCCCTCACGAAGACAGCGCGCACACGGTCTTCGTACAGGGCGCCCAATATTGACAACAGCCCTCCCAGCGGCTCAGCCTGATGCTGAATGGTGGGGCCGATTCGCCAGCCTGGCATTTCATCCACCATCAAAGACGATTGATTGACCGGCGCGAAGGATTCCCCCCACAGCGCCAAACGTGTTGCGTCAATATCCCGCCGCGTTTCAAGGTAGGCGATGACCGTTCGGAGATCCTTCAACCGCTTGCCGAGCAAGGTTTCGTCGAGCATCTCTTCGGTTGCGGCAAGAGAAATCTCTTCGCTCGAAGGATTGCGATTCGAATCGGGTGATGTCTCGCCCGTACCTCGCACGTCAGGCAGGCAAACCTCAATACCCGCATTAACCAGCGCTTCGATTTCCTCGGTGCGTTCATTCATGAATCTCTCTTTTCCTCCCTCTGCCACCCCGATCACTATGGGTCGGCGCGCCGCGGTGGCCCTTGAAGAGCGGATGAAAAGCATTGGGACAATGATGCCGGGTTCCACCTCGAGAGTGAGCGCTTCCACTGTGGCGTTCCGCCACGTCTCTTTCCTGTGCGATGTGGCTTGGGGAGACGGGTTGGGTTCGATGCCGCCCAGCTTCGCCGCCAATTTCCTCTGCAGCCAGCGGCGCCGGTCTTGCGGGGACATGTTCTTCATTTCGAACCTTGCGTCGTGCAACTCCGATGCGGCCATCACCCCAGCGAGATGATGAATAGTTTGCATCTTGAGCTCGGAAGCAATGCCAGGGGTGAGACATTGTAGTTCGGACTCGGGACGGCGGTCATCAGGTTCCTGAACAGGGGCAGGGATATTGAACCAGCGTTTGAGATACGGATAGATGCTCTGACGCTGCGATGGACCAATATTGGCACACTCTCCGGGCCCAGGGAATGCACCAAAGCCATGCGCCTCTCCGAGGTCATCTATCGCTTTATAGAAACCGAAGACTTTCTGATACCGCTCCCAGGCAGGCTGATTTGCGACATCCCAGCCAAGTTCGTAGGAATAGAGGAAGCGCCGAGGCGCCACGGACGCGTCGATGATCCAAGGGAAGAACTGGTGTGCAATGCTACCCGGCAGATTTCTGGTCGACTCCCAACTGCCCCAACCCGGATCGGCCATGCCCTTCGGCCATAAACTTTGACCGCCGCCCTGCTCCGGTGTTGCTTCTCCGAAATTGAACGGGACGACAGCGGCAATTCGATGATCGAGTGCAGCGGTGACTGCTGCGGGATCACCGCCACCCGCAACAGCTCCCATGAGGATGATCTGCTCTTCATTCACATCGCTACGACCGATTAGCAGATCCAGCCCTCGCATGATGTCCCAAACCATCCACTTCATCAGACTTTCGCCGACAAGAGAGAGCTGCATTCCGGTTACGTAGCGCGAATGATAGGCCTCGCGATTCCAAGGATAGGTTTCGATGCGTTCCCCATGCCCAATCTGATCCATGATCAGGACCGCGCATCCGGATCGCGCCCATAAAATTCCCATGTCCTGTAATTCTGCTTGCGATTTCGGCCGGTGAAGGCTGTGGACGACGACGATTCCCGGCATCGGGGTTTTGGGATCGGCGGGTAAGTAAAGATTGGCGGTGACCCACAATCCCGGCCGGCTCTGGTAGGCCAGGTCCTGTCGCTGATAGCCTTCGCCCGCGAAGGTTTTGATAACGCGGGTTTCGAGCGCAGTCCGCTGTGGAAAACGCCCAATGGAATCAGCGAGCGCGTGGATGCGCGGATCACGAAAGCGTTCCCAATCTTCCTGAGTTTGTAATTGATCGCGATCGTGCTTTTCCGATTCAAGGACCTTGAGGACGCGGGCGCGAATCTGTTGCTCAAGCATTGCCGCAAGATTGAATTGTTTGCGCTCGGAAGGCGAGAGTACGCGAGTCTCGAATTCGGTCGATGCACGCCGGGAGACTATCTCCTTCGATGCAGAAGGATCTCGGTCAACCAGAGTCAGTCGCCGATAGCGGGCGGGACAGAGTCCCGTATCACTCTCGGTTACCGGTAAAACGCTCGATTCTCGCGGTTCACCATCGCGAGCGGGCCGGAAACGCATCAGCAGAATTCGCCATTCCGGCGGCATCGATGTTTCGCCTAATGCCGACGCGACGGGCTCGAGTGGGATATCGATGCGAGCCTGCCACGATCCTTCCGCACGGTGAACAGCGACCCGGGCACCGCTGGTCCACTGGCGAGCGCGGGACAGACGCGGCCCCCCGGCGAATCCCATAGTGTCAAGCAGATATCCGGCGGCGTTGACCGCGAATTCGCTGTACGACGATCCGGAGCTGGAGAGGTAGACCTGAAAACTGTCGTCCTGTGTGACGGGGCCATCGTTCTCTTTCGTGCGAGCCACGATGCGATCGGGTTCGGCACATTTCGCGATCACGGCTAAGGTGTGGCCATCCTGCAGTAACTTCACAAACGTGGGGAAGCGGGGTTCCCGTGCGTTCTGCTCATCTCGCAGCAGGGACAGCGTCGGCACATCAGTCCATACTGGATCGTTCCACAAGCTGTCGAGTTGCGGTAGCGATGCCCGTCGGCCAACCTCGATGGCGGGCTCCTGGTTTCCCACGATGGCTGCTCGCAAAGCGGGAGCAGGGGCGTCCCATTTAACTGATTTTGTGATGGGTATTTTCGCGGCCGGGCCGTACTTAGGCCAGTGCCATCGCTCGCGCGGTGATCCGGGCCGCGTTGCGCGAATGCGTTCGACACGCACGTACGTGAGGTCCGATCCAGGTGCGCTCAACTGGTTCAGTGGAATTGCCACTTCCACGTCCCATTCGGTGGCACTCCGAGAGGTCGCTACGAGAAATTTATTGGCGTCTCGATCAAGGACAGATCGTTCCCATTCATCTGCATACGGGAAAATCGACTGATTTCGATAGCTAACATGAACGGCTTTTTCTATTGAGTAGGCTCCCAGCGGGTTTACCTGCACAATCCGATCGGTGTAGCCGATGTTGGAGCCGGCCAGGATACGCAGGGTATCCTCTTCTTCCCAGTTCGGATTACGACCGGTCAAGCGCGCAACGAAATGGCCGCTGGGCTCAGGAAGCCGCCCGGAGATATATAAATAACGGCCGGCAACGAGGGCACGGATCTCGCCGCCAGAGGCGGTCGGCATTCCCTGCTCGGATGGGACGAGCTCTGCCGGCGTAACCTCCGTCCAAATGGGATCTGACAGATTACCATCGACAACCAACGGCTTCATCTGCGACGCGGCAGGGAGAGTTAGCAAGAATCCAAAGATCCAATAACGCATAAGTCGTTTTTTTTGAGCCGAAACGATTGCAAAACCACCTGGATTGCTAACGCGACAGGGTGGTACCGTTAGCGAGGTGCAGTTCAACTTCGAGTTATCTGGCTGTTCTGCCCAGGTTCAAAATATAAGCTTCAGACTAAACTGCAAGATGCGCGGGTCAAGTGCACTGGTGATGCGTCCATACGTCCCAGAAGTAAGCGTCCCGCTCGGCAATCCGAAATTTGGGTGATTAAGCGCATTGAATGCTTCCGCCCGAAATTGTACTTTGATGGTTTCCGTAAGAGGAATGCTTTTGGCAAGAGACACGTCGATGTCGACGAGACCTGGACCGATCAAAATGTTGCGGCCGGTATTACCATAGGTGCCAATCGCATTCGGAACAAACGCTTGGGTGTTGAACCATTCGTTGATCGGGTTCACACCGGCGGGGCGAGCAGGATTCCCGACCTGGTCGGCTCGGTCAAGACCATTTCCGGACAGTGAATTATCTACGCCGCTATAGATGGAAAACGGCTGTCCCGACTGCGCAGTCAAAATCCCACTTACATTCCAACTGCCGAGGATTGCCCTTACGATCCCGGATTGGTGATTGAGATAAGGCAAATCCCACACAGCCGAGGTCACAAACCGATGAGCAACGTTGAAATCGGACAGGCCACGGTCGTGGGCAAAATTGTTGCTGTCGCTGAACTGCGGCCAGTCCGTTCCCGCTCCTGATCCGTAATCAATCGATTTCGCCCATGTGTAGTTTGCAAGGATTGTGAACCCCTGGCTGAACCGCTTTTCGAGTGTGACCTGCAAAGAGTTGTAGCTGGAATTGCCATTGCTTCCAACCGCTTCGATCCCCTGAAACGCAGGAGCGTACGGTTCACGGCTGACGTCGTTCAGCAGCGTGGATTTCCCGGGAATATATACAGCAGAGTTTTCATTCCAGCCCTCTAACAGTGCCGTCCCCTTGGAGCCGGCATATGCAGCACGCAAAACCCAGCTCCCGTGAATTTGCCGCTCCACGATGAAGTTCCAGGCCTGTATATACGGAGTACGAAAATTCGGCGCGAACGTTGCCGCTGAAAGCCCGGGTGGAAATTTGATATTGCGAGGTGGTGGAAACGGCAGCGGGAAAGGGTTCTTGCCTGCATATGGGTTGTCAAAGTTCCCGGGCGGCGGCGTCAGGATCAGCTGCGTTCCGTAGGGAGCGACGTTTTGAAATACATTCGTCAGCGCACTCATCGGCGCCGAGTCGTAGAAAATACCATAACCGCTTCGAATACTGGTCTTAGTGTCTCCGAACGGAGCCCACGCAAAGCCTACCCGGGGCGCAAGGTTCTTCAAATTCGGTTCCGAGCCCCCTCCGGGCACGCCTGAATCACCTGGAAAAACCAAACCGATCGGGGCGTTTGGATAAACCGTGCTCTGCTGTCCGGGATGGAACAGGCTCATGCGATTCCCTTTATCCACGTACGGCACAAACGGATCGTATCGCAAACCGATATTGACGGTCAGCCTAGGAGTAAGTCGAACATTGTCCTGCACAAAAGCTCCATAGACGGGCATATGCTGATTGCCCTGTTGCCCATAAGCATTTTGTTCTACCGCGGATGGTAAGCCGAGGAAGAAATCAGCTACCCCGTATCCGGTATAAATACCGGAAAAGCTCATAGCCGGGTCGAGAAGCCAGCGGTAATCCTTGTATAAGTTTTGATACTGATACGAAAAGCCAATACTGATATCGTGTCTTCCTGCCGTGCGGCGGAAAACGTCCGATACTGCGTAGTCGCTTGGCGAGGTTGTGTCTTTCTCCTGGACGGACGCGTTGAAAGCTCCGTTAACGTATAGATTGAAGTCGTGGGTCGGACTATTTATCGAGATGTCCTGCATGCCGAGATCGTTGAAGCCGGTCGTCCATACCGGCTGTGCAATTGCGGTTCTTCTATTCACTGCAAAATGAAACTCATTCAGCGTACTCGGACCGAAGATATGCGTCTCATTCACGGCGACATTATGGTTGGGTATTGTGTTTGAGGGTTGGGTAGCGAAGACCAGTGGAGAGTTGTACGCCGGTGAGTAGTAATAGTTATAGAGATAGCTAATGCTGAGAGTGTCGGTGTTACTGAAGTGATGGTCGATCTTAGCTAGAATCTGTCTTCCCTGATTCGTGTTTGGTGCTGAGTAGAGAAGCAAGCCGGTTGCAGGGTCGCTTGGCAGAGGTATGAGTTTATTTAAGACGTTCCTCGTAACCGCGTCCTCCCGAGAGAGAGGAATTTGGTTATTTGGGAAAAGCAGTCCAGTTTGCGGATCTATAATTGGTTGCGGATATGCGGAAAAGTCGCCGGCACGCTGCGCCGCCGTTAGGACTGTCGTACTTTGGTCCGAAGGCGTCTGAACCTGCCGTGTCTCCTGCTCTGAGAAAAAGAAGAAGGTGCGGTCGCGACCATGATAAAGGTGTGGTATGAAGACGGGGCCGCCCAAAGTTCCGCCAAACTGGTTGCGCTTCAAACCATCGCTTTGAGTGTCAAAGAAGTTAAGAGCGCTCACGGCGGCATTGCGATTGAACTCGAAGAGGTCACCATGGAGTGAATTCGCGCCGGAACGACTGATGGCATTGACGATCGCCCCAGCGCTTCTCCCGTATTCGGCACTAAAGTTACTTGTCTGTACACTAAACTCCTGGAGCGCATCGGGGTCGGGCATCGCCAAGCTGACGTTCGTGTAGGTGTCGTTGTGCGGCGCTCCGTCAAGTTGGTAATTCACCATGTTTCCCCGGGCCCCGTTAGCAGAAATGCCAGGCTGGATGATGCCGGTAGCAGAACCGCCTTGCTGCAAACCGCCGCTATCACTTGTGGTGCCAACCACGCCTGGCATTAATAGGATGAGTTGTGTAGCATCCCGCCCATTGAGAGGCAGGTCAACAATGCGGCGTTCATCAATCACTCCTTTCAGCGTCGATGTTTCCGTATCCACAGGAGAAGCGTTTGTTTTCACATCGACCGTCTGCGTAACGCTGCCGACTTGCATGGTGAAATTGAATTCGGCCACCTGATCGATTTGTAATGTGATGCCCGACCGAGTCATCGATCGGAACCCGGCAGCGCTGACCTTGAGTGTATAGCCGCCTGCGGGCAGAAGCGGAATCGAGTAGTAACCCAATTCATTAGACACCGTGGTTCGCGAGACTTGCGTCGCTACGTTGACCGCTTCCACCGTCGCGCCGATTACGACACCTTCACTCGAATCCGTGATTCTGCCGCGCAGTTGACCGGTTTCTTGTGCGAACACAGGCGGTTGGAAACTAAGAACAGATACAACGCATGCAAGCACCGTGATTAAAATCTTCATCTGCTGTGACCCCCTGTTGCCGACCGGCAAACGGCCTTAAGTTAATCTAATTGGGTGTTTTAAATGCGCGCAGCTGAGGATGGAATATCGTGACATCACCATTCAAGCGAACTGTTCAATAGCCGCCGGTTTTGGACTAGCCACCGCGAACAAAGCTAGATGCGAAAACCGGTTCTGTTGCAAGCTGTTGATACCTTCTGAACGCTTTTTTCTAGACCACGAGACCTCAGTACATTTAGCGTGAACTCTTGCAATTTTTGCAAGCTTACAGTAGTTCGATAATGTTTGTCAACATATTTTTTGGTGATTATGCAGTTGACAAAGAGAACCTCTTGGAGGCGCATCTTTGCCGCGGTGACATGCGGAGACTGTGTGTAGTCAAATTCTTCCAGAGTCTTTACACGCGGCAGATGAGCTTCCCGGATGCGCCGCTCAATCGTGTTCCGTTCACGCTCTTCGATCTCAG
>JBPCLH010000010.1:0-4635 GCA_051003475.1 Bryobacteraceae bacterium | reverse complement strand
TGGATCCGTTACGCGAGCAGAAGAAAGAAGCTTTACGGAGACTCGGAGATGCGGCGTGAAGGTTTCTAAAGGGCTGACCAGGGCAAGGCGCTCAGCTGCCGCCCTTGCCCTGGACCCCATCCCGGCTCACAAAAAGGCCGAAATGATTCACATCCACTTTGCAGAACTTGACAAGCACAACTGCCGACAGCCAGGCAACTCACCTATTTCCTGACGCTCTGAACCGTGGCGCCCCACTGCTTCGCCAACGCTGGCGTACTAAATAGCGCGCTCAGAAAGTGGGCCAGCTGAATTGTCCTATTCCGGGCGTGAATACCGATAACTATGCTGGGCGTTCGCCACTTTTACAAGTAGCACTGCTGGTAAATGCTCGAATTCACTTCATGGCTGCTCGTCTTCGCCCATCTATTACTAGGATTCATCGGGATTATATTCCTCCTTTCCGGTGCGGATGACTTTTTCATAGACCTCAACTTTATCTGCCGCAGTTTGTTTCGAACATTGTTCGTACTTCCCAAGCACAAAAGACTGTCAGTCGATGATGTTAGAGCTGTTCCGGAACAGCTTATCGCCGTCATGGTACCGGCCTGGGATGAGTCGACCGTGATCCGCCGGATGCTCGAGAACACCCTCCGGATATTGGAATATTCCAATTATCACGTCTTTGTAGGTACGTATCCGAATGATCCAGACACGGCACGAGAAATGGACTACATTTGTGGATCGTTTCCCAATGTGCATCGAACCGTCTGTCCCAAGGACGGCCCCACCAACAAGGCGGATTGCCTGAACTGGATCTATCAAGGGATCCGAGTATTTGAAAAAGAGAATGACATAACTTTCGAGATCTTCCTAATGGAGGACTGTGAAGATATCGTCCACCCGCTCTCGCTTAAGTTGTTCAATCGTCTGATCCCGTCCAAAGACATGGTGCA
This sequence comes from Bryobacteraceae bacterium, assembly GCA_051003475.1. Taxonomy (GTDB): domain Bacteria; phylum Acidobacteriota; class Terriglobia; order Bryobacterales; family Bryobacteraceae; genus Bog-105. The sequence goes on along the minus strand of JBPCLH010000010.1, from coordinate 3,700 downwards.
ACTGCCTGTCTTTCCGCTGGAGACGAAGTGGTACGACTTCACATCGGGCCATTACATCGACGAGTTTGCGGAGAATCATTCAAAGGACCTGTGGGTCCGGGAGCGCCTCGCAAAAGGCATACCAGCGGCTGGTGTGGGCTGCGCATTCAGCCGGGCAGCATTTGAGCGAATCGCCTGCCAACGCGAAAACCAGCTTTTCAATATCGATTCACTTACCGAGGACTACGAGTTTGGCCTCCGGCTGAGGAACTACACGCTCAAAGGTATCTTTGTTCGCCAACGGCTTGTAACGTCGAAACAGGCCAACAAGCAGCGGGGGACGCGTGCGGCGGAATACGTGGCCGTGCGTGGGTATTTTCCATCGACTTTCAAAACTGCTGTGCGGCAGAAGTCCAGATGGGTGGTCGGCATCGCCCTCCAGGGCTGGTCGAATCTCGGCTGGCGAGGCGATCTTTGGACTCGCTACATGTACCTGAGGGACCGGAAAACCCTCCTAACGTCACAAATCAATGTCTTGGGCTATGTCGTAGTGCTCATACAATGCTCCGTCTGGGCAGTGCAATGGCTCATGCCGTTTGGCTATCGATATCCGCCGATCGTAGAACGTGGAGGTTTCCTATGGAACCTTTTGCTTGTAGATGCGGCGTTAATGGCGAACCGGCTTGCTTGGCGTATCACATCGGTCTACCGGCTCTACGGATGTTTCCAAGCGCTACTTTCGATACCTCGGCAAGTGTGGGCAAACGTGATCAACGCAGCCGCAGCCATACGGGCAGTTCATCTCTACATCGGTTATCTACGGACAGGCGTCCTTGTGAAGTGGGACAAGACCGCTCACGTATTTCCATCGGAAGCCGAACTCGCGCCCTTCCATAAAAGACTGGGCGATCTGCTGATGGAACGGAAGCTTATTTCGCGGGATGACCTCGAAAGCGCATTGAGCTGGCAAGAGAAGCTGAAGAGGCCGTTGGGAAACCTGTTGGTGCGAATGGGTTCGATTGACGAAAAAGCACTGACCGAGGTCTTGAGTGCACAGTTGCATTTACAAACTGAGAAACTGGACCCTCGAGGAATCCCATCCGAAGTTCTGCATGCGTTGCCACGGCACTTGGCTATTCGCTACTCGGCATTCCCCGCCCGAATACTCGAAGACGGGCGGCTCCTGCTCGCGGTGGCAGACCGGCTAAAGCCGCAGCACGTGGTCGAGTTGGAAGCCGCTGTGGGAAGAAAGATTTCTATCTGCCTCACTACCAGGAGTGAGCTGGGGATGGCTCTGCGCCTGGTATATGGAACGGCAGCATACGGGCCAGAAGAGGAAGCGTTTCCGGCGGGCGTGCCAAGCGAAACGAAAACAAATGCGGAGGCGCGCTCAACTTATCGGCGCCTAGGCGAAATTCTGGTCGATGAAGAGATGATTTCGCCCGCGGCTCTCGATGCTGCAGTGGGCCACTATGCCTCCAGCGACCCACAGCATCTCGGGGAGTATCTCCTAAGACAGGCGCTAATCACACCAGAACAGTTGGAACAGGCTCTGCAGCTCCAGGGTCCGCAGACCATGCCGGAAGCCGCGAGCACTCTCTGCCCCGCAGATGACGACGTCGGAGACACCCATACGAAATTGCAGGAGACGGTCGGTGATTAGGGTCAGAAAATTCGTGCTGGCGTGCGTGCTGATTGCGGCGATAAACATCGCACTGCGTGCCACCGATCAGGGCTTCACCGATATGGAAGCATACCTGCCCCCCAAGGGCAGGCGCCAAGCGGCTACTCCCCTGCCGCCGACGCGGAGCGGTTTCGCAACTATGCACGATTGGACAAGGCCTACCGACTGATTCAAGCTCATCAGCTCGACCTAGCAAAGCAGGAATTGCTTCCCCTAGTCGAGCACTCTCCTGAAAATTGGCGGGCATGCTCGGCCTACCTATCGGTACTGGATCGTCTCGGCGAGTATGCCCAACTGATCAGGCAAGCGGACGTCATGCTGGCCCATCAGCCTCATTTTATTCCTGCACTGCTATATCGAAGCAAGGCTTACATGAGCACGGAACAGCCAATGAAAGCCATCGCTGGCTTCGAGATTCTGGAGCAGCAGGCGGAGCTAAGACCGGCAGACCGCCTTTCTGTGCTCCAAACGCTGGCCGATCTTTATATTCGTGCGAAGACCTATCAACTGGCGTTGGTGACGTCAACCCGCGTGCTCAAGCTCCAAACAAGTTACCGGGCCTGGTTCCGCAAGGGACTCGCCCTGAATGGCTTGGGTCGTGCCGAAGATGCCGAACAAGCCTATCGCAGCTCTCTGACGTTTGCCACCATCCCAATTCAACGCTTGGAAGTGTTAAAAGCGATAGCCGAGTCGCTCCAGAAAGCAAAAAGTTGGTCTGCTGCCCGTCGGGCTTTATTACAGGCGCTGGAGATAAATCCTAACGAGGCCTGCGTCTTGCGCTCATTAGCGGAAACGGAATATCAGCTTCAGAACTATTCAGAAGCTGAAAGACACCTCCGCCGGTTGGTGGTGCTCCAGCCCGATGCGAATAATCGGGAGTTCTTGGGCAACATTCTCCTGCTGCGCAAGGATTGGCCAAAAGCCCAGGCAGAGTTTAGGGCCCTTCTGGCTGATGCAAACAACTCTCTAGTGCGCGCGCGAGCTTACCGAGCCCTAAGCCAGATCGCAGAAGCGACAGGTAACCGCAGCCAGAGCACGGAGTACCTGCAACAGGCCCTGGCGATCGAACCGTCGCATTCCGGAAGAGAAAAGCTGGCAAATCTCTTCATCGCACAGGGAAAGATCGTTCAAGCCGATTCTACTTTGACTCATCTGCTGAAAGACCTTCGCGGTGCCGACGACAAGCGACGGGTGCTTCTCACCCTCGGACAGCTCAAAATGAGCGAGAAGCAATATTCAAGCGCCGCTGAAGTGTTCACTGATGCCCTCCAGATCCGAGGCGATGCCCTTACACTTGCAGCTGCTTCGAACGCTGAAGAGCAGGCCGGCAATTTTGCGGTCGCCATAGAATTCAGCCGCCGCGCTGCTTTCCAGGCGCCTTCCGCTGGCGCTCATCTTCGGCTGGGAACGCTACACGAAAAGTTCGGAGATCCAGCACAAGCACTTGCCAGTTTTCAGACCGCGGCAAAAGAGTCGACCACGGCCGGCCAGAGAGTCGCTATTTACAACCAAATTGGATTTCTCGACGTTCAGACCAAGAAGTATGAAGCGGCACGCAGCGCGTTTGAAGAGGCGCTAACACTGAATCCCGGCGATGCCAGCGTGCACCGATCCCTCGCCGAGGTCTTCATGCGCTTAGGACGATTCGCCCGTGCTGCCGCGCATTTCAAGCAGGCGATAGCGATCGATTACAATCCTACTGATCGGCGTTCCTTGGCCGTTGCGCAGGAAAGAGCTGGAGAAATTAACTCTGCGATAGCGACGTATTTGGAGATCTTAAAGAGCCTGCCAAAGTCTACGCCCGCTCGAGGCGAAGTTTGCAGCTCGCTAGCCGAGCTCGAAACGAAGCGTGGCAATTACGTGCGGGCCGCAGATTGGTGGTTAGAAGCCTCGGAATCTGGAGGCAACGGAGTTGTGCTTGTCAAGTTCTGCATTTTTGTTGTGGGTTGGGTAGACCTTTATGGTTTGAGCCGGAATGGGTTCCAGGGCAAGGGCGGCGTTTGAGATCCTTGGCCTGGTCAGCCCTGTAGAAACCGT
>JBPCLH010000009.1:0-26438 GCA_051003475.1 Bryobacteraceae bacterium | reverse complement strand
TCAGCGAGTGTTCGGAGCGACGATCTTCTTCGGCACGGACACGCAGAGCGGAATCGCGACCGTGATGCATCATGCCCGCTTCAACTTCATGCGTGAGGCGCGGATGTGGTACTCCCGTGATCCGAATAAGGCTTTATTGCCGGGCGGCTTCGAGAATGAGATCGTGCTTAGCGATGAGTTCTTTCGCGAGGTGACCACGCATTCCATTCCAACGGATTTAGAAGCGGCCAAAGCACTTTCCTCCGCGCCGGCCGCCTTGGACTTATTCATGTGGCTCTCCTATCGGTGCTTCACGGCGAAGGGACAGGAACGGATACCGATCTTTGGCGATTTCGGCTTGGCGACCCAACTGGGAAGTGCCGATTACGCCCGACCTCGCAAATTCCGCGAGCGACTGGAACGATGGCTCGATCTAGTTCGTTCACTGTGGCCGGTGACCATATCTTGATTCGGCCCGCTATGGCGATGGCCGCCAAGGGCGCTTAGATGGCATCTGTCGCATTCGCGTCTAAACTGATCCCTCGAATTTCCCTCTCTGAGATTGACTCCGCCGTCTCGGCCCGCTTGGGTCCCACTCGAATTCCAGGGAACGCGCAGCCGGCATGCGTCAATCGGCAAGTCGCCATGTACCTCGCCGGGCACGTTGGCGGATGGAGTACCACGGCAATCGCACGTTTTTACAACGGACGTGATCATTCAACGGTTTTTCACAGCATCCAAAGAATCTAGGCTATGGCGCGCAAAGGATCCGGAGGTCGATGTGCTTCTCACTCAACTGAGACAGCAGCTTTCAAGTGATCACGCTAATACGCAGATCGAGGTTGAACGTCGCGAGCCTCCAACCGGCTGCTCGGGAATCGGGCTTGAGCAACTTGTTGACCTAATTGCCCAACGCATTTGGGCGTACTTGGAAGAACGTGTACAGCGTGAATCTTGATATCGGAGTATTGCCGTCCATAACGCACAAACTCACCCACAGGTCTCGTGAATCGAAGTCAACGCGTCGAGTGGAAGAAATCGAACTCACCACGGTACCTGGAACTGAATAGCCGCATGGTCCGGCATTTGAAATCTCATACTGCACGGGCGACCACCTTAGACGCACACTGAGCGACAATCGAAGCATGCAGGAACCGATCACGCGAGATCCTGAGGTGATGCACGGAACGCCCGTTTTTCGAGGCACGCGTGTCCCGGTAAAGACGATGTTCGAATATTTGGAACACGGCGAATCTCTCGATGATTTTCTAGAAGGTTTCCCCACCGTCAGCCGCGAACTCGCCGTCCAGGTCCTTGAAGAGTCAAGAGAGCTTCGCCTGGCTCGAGTCTCGTGAGAATCCTGATTGACGAGTGTGTTGACCAAAGACTCCGCTTTATGTTCTCTGGACACGACTGCGAAACGGCGGCGTATGCCAAACTCTCGGGCTTGAAGAACGGTGCCTTGCTGGCCACGGCGGAAGCGGCGGGCTTCGAAGCCATTGTCACCACGGATCAGGCGATTCCATATCAGCAAAACTTGACTCTCCGGAAGATCTCGATCATAGTCTTGTGTGCACCAACAAACAGGCTTGCCGACCTGCGGCCGTTGATTCCGGCTTCGATTGAAGCACTGGATTCGATCAAGCGCGGCCAGGTAATCCGGATCGTCTGAACTACTTCAGCCCCCCCGTTCGGGAGTCTGGTCGGGCGGTCGTGGCAGTGATTCCTCTACACTTCGCCGTTAGAACGAAGCCGCCCGCGCGGCAGACACTACGCGCGGGCGGTGACCGGTAGATAGAGATCGATAGAGTAGCGGGTCACAAGCTGGGATGGCGTCAGGACGACATCGCTGGGGCCTAGAAACTTGCTCAGGCTACCGGCTCTGCGACGCTGATTGAGGGATTCGATTCGGCAAGCTATGGCCGAACCTCCATTGGTGCTTTGTGCCCGATCACAAGCATGGCTCCGGTACTGGCGATCACTGGCATGGTGGCAAGGACGCACGTCTTTCGACCCCGTTGGGGAGATTAGTTAACCGTTCGTCACCGGGCCGAACCGGGTCCCGATTTTCAGATCAGGAGAGAAAGGATGCGAACTGAAACGAGCCCAGAAGCGAGTCGAAGAGCGAAGAAAGAACTTGCCCGTCGTCTGCGATCGGCGGACCCGGGGCTGGAGGTTGTTCATCCGGATGCGGCGGGGATCGACGTCGGAAATGGGAGTCACTACGTAGCGGTTCGTCCCTACCGGGATCCCGAACCAGTACGAAGGTTCGCGTGCTTCACAGCAGATCTCTACCGAATGGCAGAGTGGCTGCGCAGTTGCGGCGCGAAGACGGTCGCGATGCAATCAACGGGCGTGTATTGGATTCCCCTGTACGACATCCTGGAGGAGTTTGGATTCGAGGTATTTCTTGTGAATGCCCGGCATACCAAGAACCTGCCGGGCCGGAAGAGCGATGTGCAGGAGAGCCAGTGGCTGCTGAAACTTCACCCACGGACTATTGAACAACTCGTTCCAACCCCCATCCGATATTCGTGTTCTGAGAACTTACTGGCGGTTGCGTGCGGAGTATGCAACAGGAATGGCAACGTGTATTCAACGCATGCAAAAATCATTGACACAGATGAACATCCAATTGGCCAACGTAATCAGCGATCTAAGTGGAAGAACAGGACAGGCCATCGTGCGAGCCATTCTGAATGGCGAACGCGATCCCCAGAACTGGCAGAACTCAGGGATTGGCGGATCCATGCAACTAAAGAGGAAATCGCGAAGAGCTTACAGGGCAACTGGCGTCCCGAATTGCTGTTCATCGTGCGACAGCAGCTCGAAATGTATGAGGCTTATCAGCGACGGATCGCCGAATGTGATCAACAATTACGGGAACATCTCCCAAAGTTCGCAAGTGCCGCATCAACATCCGTCGATACGTGCAATCCTCCTCAGAGTAAGAAGTCGAAGAGGTATAGATACATGCCCCAGTTTCCGCTCAGTAACGAGCTGATGCGAATATCTGGAGTCGACCTGACTCAAATCGATGGCGTTGATGCAATGACTGCTCAGACACTGATAAGCGAAGTTGGACTTGACATGAGTCGATGGAAAACGGAATCGCACTTCGCTTCCTGGCTCGGGCTGTGCCCGGATAATCGCATCAGCGGAGACAAGGTGCTGAGCCGGGGCACACGACGAGTGATTAATCGCGCCGCTACGGCGCTCAGAATTGCGGCTAGCACTCTAATCAGAAGCAAGACTTATCTCGGCGCTCAATACCGTCGATTGCGAACCAAACTGGGCGCCCCAAAGGCCATTACTGCCATGGCTCACCGCCCCTCGCCCGACTCGTCTATCGAATGCTGAAGTATGGCCAAAAGTACGTTGATAAATGTGCGGACTACTACGAGCAGAGGAGCCGCCAACAGCAAATCGATTTCGTGAGGAAGAAGGCTGCTCAACTCGGACTCCAGGTCACTCTTGCTCAAGCTTGACCGCCATGTGACGTGGAGTTTCTGGGGAGGAGAGACTTGTGACCCATTTACGCAAACTGATGCTGGAGGACCTCAGCGCCGTAATTACTCACAGACACCGTAACCTCCTATATCAGGACGCTGGAGGACTTCGCGAAACATTTCCATCGACCGCCGGATCAGCTCGGGCCGAATGAGATTCGTGCTTATCAGGTATATCTGCTGCAAGCAAGAAAGCAGGGCGTCGGTAATCACACGGCAGCGCTTGGGTTTTTCTTCTGCAAGACCCTGAAACGAAACTATCGGTCGAGGAAGTGCCGTATCCGAGAGCACCTCGCAGGCTGCCGATCATCTTGACTCAGGAAGAAGCGGTGCGGCTCATCGATTCGGCCAGTAATCTGTTTCATCGCGCCATGCTGATGACGCTCTACTCGACGGGCATGCGCCGGGCCGAGTTGTGTCATCTCAAGACAGAGGACATCGACAGCGTACGCATGGTCATTCACATCCGGCATGGCAAACGGAACCGTGACCGCGACGTGCCGCTCAGTCCGAAGCTGCTCGAGACGTTGCGCGAGTACTGGCGCTGGATGCACCCCAAGAACTATCTGTTCCCGGGAACGAAAGATGGTTGGCGAGCCGACAAGCCGATTACACCCAAAGTGCTCTGCGAGGCTTGCCGGGAAGCTGCGCAAACTGCCGGCATCACGAAAGACGTTCGCCCCCATTTGCTACGCCATAGTTTCGCAACCCATTTGCTGGAAGGCGGAGCGGACTTACCTACCGTGCAGTTGCTGCTCGGTCACTCGGACCTGAAAGCGAATTCCATTTACCTTCATCTTTCCGAACGCCACTTGAAAGCGGCGGGCACTCCCATCGACAAAGTCCAGCTAGCTTGCACTTCGTCGATCCCGAGGCGCTTGGAAACCGCCAGAGCCGTAGTTCGACTGTCCCCCGTCAGCATAGAGATGCGATAGGGTCTGCCACACCGATCAGGCCCGCCGGTTGTCCGTCGATCGCGAGCAACATGACCGTCTGGCCATCTGCTCGAAGCTTTTCTGCTTGGCTTGCGATCTCGTCTGCGGGGATATGGAACACATCGAGAAGGGCTCGGTTTCCCAAAAGAACTGTGCGGCCTTCGATGATGCCCGGCACTCCCTTTCCGGTGATGGATTCAAACTGACTGACTTTAGCTAAAGGCAGTTCGCGTTCCTTTGCGCCAACCACAATCGCGTGCGCCAAAGGGTGCTCGCTCGCCTGCTCCAGGCTGGCGGCCAACCGAAGTACCTCCTTTTCGTTGGCAAAGGTCCCCAGAGGAGCGACGCTCAGGAGCTTGGGTTTGCCCTCGGTAAGAGTTCCTGTCTTGTCGACAACCAGTGTCTTCATTTTTTCGAGAAGTTCAACGACTCCGCGTCGCGCACCAGGACGCCAGCCGTGGCCCGCGGCCGGTGCCAACCATAATTGACATTGGTGTCGCGAGCCCCAGGGCACAAGGGCAAGCAATAATTAGAACGGCAACGGCATTCACGAAAGCGTGGCCCAGGCGTGGCTCGGGCCCCCAGATCGCCCACACAATAAACGTCACCAGCGCCGTCAGAACCACGGCGGGAACGAACCACGATGCGACCACATCGGCTAATCGCTGAATAGGAGCACGGCTTCGCTGGGCCTCGCTCACCAGACGCACAATCTGGCTGAGCAGGGTATCGCTTCCGACGTGGTCTGCTTCCATCAGGAAACTGCCTGTGCCGTTGGTGGTTCCGCCGATCACGCGCGCTCCGATCGCTTTCTCGACCGGAATCGATTCGCCTGTGATCATGGATTCATCGATAGAGCTAACACGCTCGGTCATGATGCCATCAACTGGGATCTTCTCGCCAGGCCGGACGCGCAGAACGTGGCCGATCTGAATCTCTGCAACGGGGATGTCGTTTTCTTCGCCGTACTGGTCAACAATTCGGGCATTTTTCGGCGCGAGACTCAGCAGTGACTTCAATGCACTGTTCGTTTGGCTGCGGGCACGCAACTCCAATACTTGTCCCATCAGGACCAGAGTTGTGATGACGGCCGCTGGTTCGAAATACAACGGCGGTTCACCAGAATGCGGGCGGAACGAGGCTGGAATCAAAACGGGAAATAGAAGCGCGATCACGCTGAAGATGTACGACGCTCCTGTGCCGAGCGCAATCAACGTGAACATATTGAAATGCCGGTTCACCAACGACGCCCAACCTCGTTGGAAGAAAGACAAACCGCCCCATAGAACCACCGGCGTTGCCAGAGCAAATTGAATCCATCCGGTCGCCGTTGTGGAGAGCCAATGCGCTCCGGGCAGCATGTCTAAAACCATCAGAATGAGCAACGGCGCCGTCAGTACAGCGCTAATCCAGAGCCGCCGTTTCATGTCGATCAGTTCGGGATTTATTTCTTCTCCTATTACCTCGCGCGGCTCAAGGGCCATTCCGCAGATCGGGCACGAGCCAGGCTCGCTACGCACGATTTCCGGGTGCATAGGACAGGTGTACTCAGTGGGCGTTAGCGGCGACTGAAAGCTGGCGGGCTCCAATGCCATACCGCACTTCGGACACGCGCCTGGGCCGAACTGCCGGATTTCCGGGTCCATCGGACACGTGCACTCAACTTCTTCCTCATTCGCTGGAGAAGCCCAACGCCCGACACCCGGATTCAGGTACCGTTCAGGATCAACTCGAAACTTATCGATACAGGAATGGCTGCAGAAGAAATATCGTTGGCCTGCGTGCTCCAGAGTTCTGGCGGCATCCTGCTCGTCGATATCCATCCCGCAAACGGGCTCGTGATGCAAAATAGGCTCAGATTGTCGTTTCGGGCCTGAGAACCCGTTGCCGATCTCGACAACCGACTGGTTAGAAACTGAAGAACACCCGCACCCGTGATTGTCGGTGCCGCTCACAAAGGCAGAGCCTCGACTCAGGTAATAACTCGGGTTTTCCTCAAACTGCTTCTGGCAACGTGGACAGCAGAAATAATATTGCGTACCTTCGTACGAGACGTGTCCCGCTGCGCTCCTCTCATTCACGAGCATCCCGCAGACGGGATCGTGGAGAGATTGTTTTTCCGCTATGTTCATTGGTAATACCTCTCAGGCACCTGCACATTTTTAGAGACAGATGCCTACCAACCGCACTTACTTTTGCGCATATCCCGCTGGGTCGGCGTCAAATTTTCTCTCGCAAACGGCGGAGCAGAAATAGTAGGTTTGACCATGAAATTCGCTCTGCCCAGCCGCTTTCTTCGGGTCGACTTGCATTCCGCAAACGGGATCTCTTTCCATCTATCTTCACCTCCTTCCCAGGGAGGACGTGAGTCGTTACCGCAAATGCCGGTAAATGAGTTCAAGCAACTCCTCGTACTGTGCAGCAGCCTGTTTCTCGTCGCCAGTGCGAATCGTTTCCGTCGCACAGTGACGCAGGTGATTCTGCATCAGTGCGCGAGAGACGCCTCGCAGGGCTTCTTGCACTGAGGCGATTTGAATAACTATATCCGCGCAGTACCGTTCTTCCTCCACCATTTTCTGGAGTCCCCTCACTTGTCCTTCGATCCGTCGTAGTCTCTTCAGGTTCGAATTCTTGATTTCGGGGTCGACAGCCACAGCCTTTCGTCCCGAACCTGCGGGAGAACATGCGCACGGCGCATGGCTGCTACCTCCGTCGTCAGGGACTGTCGGGAAGTCAGATCGTCTTGGGGCCACTACCTAACTATATACCCCCGCCCCCTATCCGGTCAACCGCAGCTGTTCGATAGCCGGTACTATCCTGCTGCTCGATTATACGTTGTATTTATGGCATGTCTCACTCATCGGGTACCGCTGCTGTGGCGGTTTCACCAGGTGCACCATCTTGATCGCGAAATGGACGCATCCACAGCGCTGCGCTTTCATTTCGGTGAGATCACAATTTCAGTTGCGTTCCGGGCGGCGCAGGTCTGGGTGGTTGGCCCTACGGCTGTCGATTTTGCTGCTTGGCAGACCTTTCTGTTTCTTTGCATTCTTTTTTATCACTCCTACGTTCGACTACCGCTTGGCTGGGAGCGACGCCTGGCGAGGATTCTCGTGACTCCGAGGCTCCACGGCATCCACCATTCTGCGGTTTCCGAAGAGCTCAACTCGAATTGGTCCAGCGGGCTGACGGTTTGGGATTGGTTGCATGGCACGCTAAAAACGGAAGTTCCACAGAATCAAATCGTGATTGGCGTACCGGGATATCGGGATGATGAACATCAAAAATTGAAAAATCTGCTGCTGCTTCCATTTCGCGACGGTGCAAAAGTCACTCCGATGGCTCACACAGTTACCCGAGAACCATTGAGTGCGCTCCAAGAATAGATCTCAGACGCTGGCGTGCCGGGCATGAGGATACCAGCGGGAAAGCCAATGCGGTGAAGCCCCACACCAGTACAGGATTTGCAAGGTGGTCCAATGCAGCCATATGAGGCCGAAGTTACGCTCCTCAAATCTGCGCGAAGACGTCACAATTTGGCACTCGAGATGGACAAACCGGCCAACGGGGCGCAACCGCCGGAGCAAATCCAGATCTTCAAAGAGCGGAAGAGGACGGAAGCCTCCGATCTCTTCGTAAATGTCGCGCCTCACGAAAATGCCTGAATCCCCGTAGCACAGACCCAGCATCCGCAAGAACGGGTAGACGGCGGTGAGCTGCCTAGCGGCGCGCGACGGGCCATCGAACAGTAAACCGAAATTGCCGCCGACGCTAAATCCACTTTCCAGGCCCTTGCGGATGTGGTCCAAGGAAGACGGCGGGGGTGTGGTGTCGGCATGCACAAACCAGAGCACATGGCCAGTTGACGCAAGCGCTCCAACGTGCATTTGTACGCCGCGGCCAGCGGACGCCTCCAACACTTTTACGTTCTGACCGGAGGCGATCTGAAGGGTCCGGTCCGTGCTTCCCCCATCGACAACAATAATCTCCTTGTCGCCCGAGAGTTGCTGCAGGCTAAGAATGGTTTGGGCAATGTGAGCTTCTTCGTTCAACGTGGGAACGATGATGCTGACTCGCATATCACGTGAAGGGTAACCGGCTCTTGTTTGCGGAGTGCCATGCCCAAGTCGCGGGAGCCAACGACGGCTGGTGGGATATGTTCTCGAGGAGCTGTTTTAAGTCGTCCATGACATCCACGTCAAACAGGATCTCCATTTGGGCGATCTTGAAATCATTGTCGTTCAATCTTTTCATGACGGCCTGTGACGTTGTTGAAGTGCTCCATGGTAGCTCCGAAAGCAGTCCGAGCGGACAGCGGCGAAGTCCTAGGAGATAGAATCCGCCATCGATGCAACGGCCAATTACAGCATCATTAACATCGAGGGCCTCCACTGCCCTAAGAATATGAGAACTGGTCAAGATCGGAGAATCAGCGCCCACTGCTATCGCTGCAGTAGCTTCGCGCAGACTGCGGCGGATAATCCGCTCCAGGCGGGCCCCCAGGTCACCCTCACCTTGGAGCCATACGTTTTCATCTCGAATGTCGATAGGAAAATTGCGAAATTCTGTTGTCGCCAGAATCGGTTGAACACCAAAACAGCCCGTTACAGATCTCCAAACATCCAGGAACATGGCACTCGCCAGTGCAGCGGCAGCCTCATTTCCTAAGGTGTGAGCTAGCCGGGTTTTCACTCTGCCAGGTATCGGCGGCTTTGCAAAGACGCAGATCGGAATCATGGGGTTGCAAGAGCTGCGGTCATCCTCGAAGCGCAGAAAGAATGTCCGACCAATGTATGTATTCTCGATCAGCGCTGGAGTCTTTGAACAAGCCGCGATTCGAATTCCGCGTTGACCTCGTTCTGGGCAAAGGATCCAATGGCAGCCGCCCGAATCTGAGCCAATTGTCGCGCGAAGCGGCTGCAGTGCCGGCACATGGCCAAATGCACCTTAACCGCAAGCCTGGTCCACCGTGGCGCGCCGCCGAGTTCATCTCTACTGAGCAGCTCAGAAACCTCACGACAACGTAACATTACCTTCTAACAACTCCCTTTGCCGCCAGGCACTCGCGAAGCCGATTACGAGCGCGATGCATGAGGGCTCCGAAATGAGTGACAGTTAAATTCAAAATCTTACAGATTTCTTTCGTTTCGAGACCCTCGACTTCTCGCAAGAGAAACGCTTCGCGCTGCTGTAGTGGCACGTCTCCCAGGCATTCTGAGATCAAGGCCCCTATTTCTTGTGATGCGAACAGACGTTCCAGGTCTTCAGGCGGTTTTTGCCACCGGCCATTCTGATCAAAATGCGATTCAAAGACGGTATCAATGGGATCCGATTTCTTTTCGCGTGACTGTTCCCTCCGGCGCTCCTGAGCTTTCCGATAAAGGATGCCGATCAGCCATGTACGAATCTGGGAGCGGCCTTCAAATCGGTCCAAGGTCTGGAGGAAAACCGCGAAGGTATCCTGTACGAGATCCTCCGTCTCCCGATCGTTGAATCCGAGAACTCTGGACATCTTATACAGGTGACGTGCATGCTCGCGGACGACGGCGTCGAGAGTAGACGGATCCCGTTCACGCAGCAGCGCGACGATTTCAACTTCTCTGTGTGCCGCCTCAGTCATGCATAGCGCAATTTTCGTAACTGCGTAGCTTTTTTGAACATCAGCACGCCCGTTGCATTCTCCCATCTGCCAGAACAAGTCGCAAGTTGTAAGAATCGTGCCGCTCCTCGCACTCACGGTACGAGAGTCGAGATTGCCAGTTTACGGATTGTCGAGAACTGGTCTTGGCCGATTTAGCGACTGATTCCAGACTTCAGCTTTGAGGAGAAATATGTTTAAGAATACTGCGTGCAAGCTGTGCCTTGGATTGCTCCTTGACATTGCCGCTTCCGGTTTAGTTTCGGCCCAGGAGAATTCATTCTCCGGCCAGCGAGTTGTGCTTGACTCGAATAAGTCTTTCGAGCAGGTCAGCGATTCGGTGAAATCGCTGGTCGCAAAAAACGGCATGATGGTGATGGCCGACGTCGATCAGGGCAAAATGCTGAGCATGACCGGTCTCAGCGTTAAGGCAACGCTGTTTCTAATTGGTAACCCTAACGTTGGGAAACAGCTTTTCGAGCAGGATCGTGCGGTCGGCCTGTACGTACCATTGCGGCTGTTTGTATTCACTGATGCACAAGGCAAGACACACATTGCGTACGACAAACCATCGACCGAACTTTCTCAATTTTCGAACGACAAAGTCAGCATGGTGGGCAAGATGCTCGATCAAAAGCTCGAGGGCCTCACCTCGATGGCTGCCAAATAAGCCAGAAGAAGCCTCCTGTCTCAGGGGAGCGGCCTCGATCAGCAGCTCCCTACCTTCTTCCCATGCGATTTCGATCTCTGTTCCTACGTTTGCTACTGACGGCTGTCGCATCAGTTGCCCCCAATGCGTTTCCCGCTGCTCAAGCCGGCTACGCAAACCTGGCACAGTTGGGCAAATTTCTCATCATCCCATCCGCAGTAATCCTAATTGCGGCGATGTTCTCCTTAAGGAGCAGAACGCCACAGATAGCATCCGCACTGTGGCGAGGAGCAATTGCGGGTGCTCTGGCTACTGTGGCTCTTGAGGCAATCCGGTACACCGGTTTCCGATTGGGATTCATGCCTGGGAACCTGCCGGAATTGATGGGGGTGCTGCTTGCCGACCGCTTTGCGCTCGGACCGTCTACTTGGTCAACCGTTCTCGGTTTCATCTATCACTTTTGGAACGGAGCCTGCTTCGGAATGATCTTTGCGCTGTGGCTTTCGCGCCGCCCCATCTGGTGGGCAACATCGTACGGGATACTGATCGGACTTGTTTTTCTGGTGAGCCCGGTTGTGGAATCGCTCGGAGTAGGATTTATGGGACGCGACTTTGGTTGGCACTTTGCTACGACCGTCGTGGTGGCCCATCTGGCTTTTGGGACGGCACTTGGCTTTCTCCTTCGGGTCGGATCAGCAAACTTGCGGTCGCACCGCGACCGCTCTGAATCGTGTCCATTTGAGAGGAGCCGATGACCTACGAATACGACATGGTTGTGATCGGGGGAGGATCTGCCGGGCTCACCGCCGCTGGAATGGCTGCACTGCTTGGCGCCAAGACTGCCCTAATCGAGGAACACCGGTTGGGGGGCGATTGCACCTGGGTCGGCTGCGTGCCGAGCAAAACGTTACTACGGGCCGCGAAAGCGGCTCGCGATATGAAAACGGCGGACCGCTTCGGGCTCGTTCCGGCTGAATCCAAAGTCCCATTCTCGCAAGTGATGGAGCATGTCCGGCGCATCCGCCAGCACATATATGAAGACGCGGACGCTCCTCCCAATTTAGAGAAATTCGGCGTTGAAGTTATCATTGGGAGCGCCCGACTTACCGATTCCCACACGGTTGAAATACGGAACATATCGGGCGATTCACGTCGACTCACTTCGCGATTTTTTGTCATTGCGAGCGGCAGCCGGCCCAGAGTGCCGAACTTTTCGGGTCGAGTGCTGACCAATGAAACGATTTTTGAGTTGACGTCCCAGCCGAAGCGTTTGCTGATCATGGGGGGCGGCCCAGTCGGAATCGAAATGGCACAAGCCTTCGCACGCCTGGGATCGGAGGTGACGGTGGTCGCGCCGGGCGATCGAATTCTCCCGAGAGATGATCCCGGACAGGCGAGAGAACTGCAGGCGTGTCTTGCGCGCGAGGGGGTTTCCTTCGTACTTGGGCAGAAAGTTGCTGCGGTCGAAAAACACGGCGATGATTTGGTTGCCATGCTCAAGGATGAACGCACGCTGCGATGTGACGCCGTTTTAGCTGCGATTGGGCGCGAGCCCGCCATCAAAGGTCTACAACTCGAAACAGCAGGAGTGCGATTCAGTGAAAAAGGCATCGACGTCGACGAGCACTGCCGCACATCACAGAGGCACATTTACGCCACCGGCGACGTGACCGGCAAATACTAGTTCACTCATATGGCCGAGCACATGAGCAAAGTGGCAATCACCAATGCGATTCTGCGTTGGCCGAAAAAGCTGGACGCCAGACACGTCGTTTGGTCTACATTTACCGATCCCGAGCTCGCACATCTAGGAGAGTCGGAGCTAGCCCTTCAGCGGCGTCAAGCGAAGTACGCGACATGTTGCTTCCCTTTTGAGAAGCTCGACCGTGCGATCACCGAAATGGAGACCACGGGCGAAGTGAAAGTATTTACGGATCGTTCCGGCAGGATTTTAGGCACGTCGATTCTGGGAGCTCATGCCGGCGAAATGATCGCCGAGTATGCTTTGGCAATGCGAAACGGCATCCGGCTGTCCCGCATCGCCGACACAATCCATCCCTATCCCACGTATATGCTCGGAAACAGGAGAGCTGCGGACCAGTTTGTGGCCAAGCAGCTCGACTCGCCGCTGCTTGCATTGTTAGGGAAAATATTCGGTTACCGCGGCGTGCGCCGAGGATCGGCTGTCTTATGACCGTTTCGAGTCAGTTGGCCGGCAAATACCCTGGGACGTTCCTGCTCGATCAAGACGATCTCGTTGGTGTTCAGCAATACCTGAGAAACCGCAGATGGATCGGCCAGCAGGACGTGGTCTGCCGAGCGGCACGCGCCGGCGAGGGCAACATGAACTGCACGCTTCGCATACAAACTGCGGAGCGCAGCTTCATTCTGAAACAGGCGCGTCCCTGGGTGGAGAAATACCCCGAAATACCAGCCCCGTGGAGCCGTGGAGAGATGGAAGCGCGCTTCTACCGAGCAATGCTCTCGAATACCCAGTTAGCGGAACATATGCCGAAGCTGCTGGCTTTTGACTCGTTGGATCACATTCTGATGCTGGAGGATCTCGGGCCGGCACAGGACTTCACATTTCTGTATCGACGAGAGGAAGCCTGCTCTGAGGAAACCGATTGCGGTGTTCTCGTGCGGTATCTGGTTGCCCTCCATGGATCATTTCGCGATTGCCAGCTCGCAGAAGATTTTCTGAACGACGAAATGCGCGCGCTCAATCACGAGCACATATTCGCGTTCCCACTTCGTCCAGGTAACGGTTTGGATCTGAATTCGATCACGCCTGGATTGGCAGGGCTCGCGCTGAAATTGCAAGCTGATTCGGCATATACGGAGCAGGTACGGAATCTGGGCAATGTTTACTTGGACCATTCTTATGGCAGATGCCTCGTTCACGGAGACTACTTCCCAGGGAGCTGGCTGAAGACGAGCGACCGGCTGTACGTCATTGATCCCGAGTTCTGTTTCTTCGGTCCCCCGGAGTTGGACCTCGGAATGATGATTGGCCATCTTTACCTGGCCGGTGTTTCAGAGAGGATCATTGAGGATGTAACAAACCTCTATACATCAGCCGTCTCGATCGACACAAGTCTGGCACTCGCGTTCGCCGGCGTGGAAATTATGCGCCGGTTGATTGGCGTGGCACAAGTCCAACTCCGCTACGGCCTAGAGGAAAAGGGGCGTTTGTTTGAATTGTCCCGCACATTGGTGCTGAATTGAGCCGTTCCCTTACGCGCGCAGTCTTGTTCGCATTGACCTGCGCAATCGGCTGTTCCGCGGCCAATTCCGTTTGGATCGACACTGACCCGTCGGTTGCGCGTGGTGGGCACGAAATAGATGACGGACTGGCGCGCATCCAGGCTTTCCGTGCGCCGGAGCTCTCGGTTCGCGGCATCAGTGTCGTATTCGGCAATGCGCCCCTAAGCGCGGCGTTCCCGATCGGACAAAGACTGGTCCAGGATTTTGGACCCCAGAATCTTCACGTCTATCGCGGTGCATCATCGGCGGAAGAGCTCGGCAAAGAAACAGATGCTTCGCGTGCACTTGTTCAGGCTCTGACCCACGAACAGTTGACAATTCTGGCGATTGGTCCTGCGACAAATATCGCTACCGTGCTTGAAAATCATCCTGAGTTGTCGCGGCAGGTGAAGCAGATCATCGCTGTAGCGGGTAGGCGGCCAGGTCAACGATTCTCGGCTTCTCCCGCCGCTTCGCCGTTTCGCGATTTCAACTTCGAGATGGATCCTCAAGCATTTCGTGTCCTTCTCAATTCTCGAGTTCCTCTGGTCCTGGTTCCTTGGGAGATCTCGTCTAAGGTATGGCTCCGCAACACCGATCTTGAAACGATTCGGGCGTCCAACGAATCGCTGCGCTGGGTCGTCGACGCCGCGTCCGATTGGATCGCCCACTGGAAAAAGGAGTACGGTGTCGATGGTTTCAATCCTTTTGACACGCTGGCTATCGGATATGCGCGCGCTCCTTCTTCGTTCTCCTGTGAATCACTTCCGGTCGCAATCCAAGTGCATCGAGACGACACTGCTCGCGGAACTGCCTCGCCCACACAGAAGCCTTACTTAATCGCGAGCCGCACGCTGAACACGCATCGTTTCGCTCTTTACTGCTCCCAGGCGCCGACGGGCTTCGCGTCACAACTCGTGAAAGTGCTCTCCGGGTCAGCTTGGCGGGTCAACATCACAAGCGCTGGGCTTGATCATTCGCGCTGGAACAATTTGCTAACGCGGCATGTAAGCCTCGAATCGCGCGTGAACTACAATGACCTGAAACACCACGGTTTGAGCGAACTCAACTCGTATTTGCAGCAGCTCGCGAAGCCGTGGCCGGATGGAATGGATCAAAATGCCACGAAGGCCGCCTTGATCAATGCCTATAATGCCCTGACTGTCCGCTGGATCGTCTCGAATTACCCGACGCCAAGTATTTGGAGCACTGACCATCCATTTCGAGCGGTGCGGCAGACGATCGATGGACGAAAAGTCTCCCTGGACCAGATCGAGGAACAACTTCGCTCGATGCAAGACCCGCGAGTTCACTCTGCACTGGTCTGCGCGGCGCGAAGCTGCCCGCCGTTGCGGCAGGAAGCCTACCTTGGCGTCAGTATCAACGAGCAACTCGACGACAACGTGCGGCGCTGGCTCGCCGATCCCAATCTCAACGAATTTTCTCCCGAACGGCACTCAGCGCGTGTCAGTGAAATCTTCAAATGGTATGGCGGAGACTTCAACAAGACTGGAGGTGTGCGCGCGTTTCTTGCCGAGTATACGCCGCGAGACGCTCAAAGCTTTCTGCACGATCCGAAAACAGCGATGGAGTACAAGCCGTATCATTGGGGACTAAATGACAGCTCGGAGCTTGGCAAGGGTTATTCTCAGCTTCATTTCTACTGGGACTGGGCGAGGAATGGCTACCTGTATCGAAGTGTTCGCAACTGGTTTTTTGGCTTGGGGCAAAAGTACGGAGTCAATCCGCTGATTTTCGGTGGCATCTACGTGGGCGCGATTCCGTTCTTCTCGCTGTCTATCGCCTGGCTGATTCACAACCTTCGCCGGCATAAGTCGCCGGTTCTGCCCCTGATGTGCGCATCTTTCTGCTTCGTATCGGCTTACCTCTACCTGCTGATCGCCGGAAAACACATTCCGTACTGGGTGTATGGATTTGTTGCGCTCATGATCGGGTTTGGCATTTATTCAACATCCCGAAAGATCAGGTCCAAGCTCCGGGATGACGGCTCTTCGGTTAAGTGACATTGATGATTGCCGCAATTCTGAGAATGCATGCAAAAAAGGCTTGACTCTGGAGTTAACTCCAGAGTGTATGCTCGTTTTGTGAGCCGTGCACACGGTAGTGTCAAATTGCAAATCGGAGTCGTGGCCACCTCTGCAGGCCTTACGGTCGACACCGTCCGTTTTTACGAAAAGCAGGGTCTCTTAATCAAACCCTCTCGCACCGCTGGGGGCTTCCGGGTGTATTCCGAGTTGGATATCGATCGCCTGAAGTTTGTCAGCCGCGCCCAAGCGCTTGGCTTCTCACTTGCGGAAGTTCGCGAGTTGCTTATGCTGCGGGATGCAGGAGATGAAACCTGCGTGCACGTGCATGACCTGCTGGATCGGAAGCTGAAGCAGGTTCATGAAAAGCTAGCAGAACTGCGAAAGCTTGAACGGCACCTTACATCAGCGAAAGCGCGTTGCGACCAGGCTATAGCCAGACATTGCGCAGGAAATTGTCCGGTACTAGACGAACTTGCCCGAACAGCCAAAGAGGTTCAGTGAGGTGATGGGCAAAGGGAAAGCCGAACCGACCGTATTATTGGCTGGAGGTCTCGCGGCGGTATTGGCGTCGACCTGCTGTCTGGGACCCCTGATTCTTGTAGCTTTCGGTGTCAGTGGCGCATGGATCGCGAATCTATCGGTACTCGAGCCGTATCGACTTTGGCTCGTTGGTGCGGCCCTTATCGCACTTTTTCTTGGCGGCCGACGTATCTTTCGGGCCGCCCACACGTGTCAGCCGGGAGAGATTTGTGCTTTACCGAGGACACGCCGCGCTTACAAGCTGTTGTTCGGGATTGTCGCGGGCCTGATTGCGGTGGCACTCGCTTATCCGTATATAGCCCCGTTCTTTTACTGATATTCATGCCAGGAGCTTCTCGATGAGACACATTGTTCTTATTGCTGCCGCGACCCTTTGCATAAACCCGGTGTGGGCTGCAACGCAAAGCATCACCTTAAAAGTGCCAGACATGATCTGTCCGATTTGCCCCATCACAGTGAGAAAGGCATTGCAGCGGGTGCCGGGTATTTCTCGAATTACCGTGAACTATGCAAAGAAGGAAGTTGTGGTGACGTTCGACGATGTCAAGACGAACGAAGCTGCTCTGGTGAAGGCCACAACGGATGCAGGATATCCGTCACAGCCCATCAACATTGGCAGATAAGTTCGTGCAGTGTCAGGACGCGTCGCGCATTCGGACAACACTCGTAGTCCCGACTGATCAGTAAGGAAACTCCTATGCCAGAACACTTTGACATCGTGATTCTAGGAGCCGGCTCGACGGCGTTTGCCGCTGGTTTGCGCGCATCCGAAATGGGAAAAAACGTTGCCATGATCGAGTCCAGAACACTCGGTGGCACATGCGCGAACCGAGGCTGCTTGCCTTCGAAGAACCTCATTGAAGCATCGAACATATTCTATCGATCCCAAAACCCACGGTACCCTGGCCTGCGCCCTTCTGCCATGGAGTTAGACTTCCCAGCGCTCATCAAGCAGAAAGACGAAATCGTACAAAGTTATCGTGAAAAGAAATACCAGAGCATTGTTAGCCGTTCGGAGCGCATTCGGGTAATCGACGGATCAGCTCGTTTCAGCGGCGACCACCAAGTCACCGTGAACGACAAAACTCTCACCGGTTCTCGTTTCCTTATTGCTACCGGAAGTTCGCCGAACATCCCAGACATCCCAGGGCTCTCGGCTACGCCCTACATCACGAGCGACCTTCTTACCAGCATGGAGGACGTCGAGATGAAGGATCTTCCGACTTCGCTCATCATCGTGGGCGGCGGATATATCGCTCTGGAACTGGGGCAAATGTTCTCTCGATTTGGAACGGAAGTCACCATTCTGGAACGAGGCGACCGAGTTCTCAGTGCGTACGAACCAGAGATCTCTCAGTCAGTGATGGAGGCATTTCGAGAAGATGGCATCAAAATCCATACAACAGCAAACATCACTAATGCACAAGGCGATGCACGCGAGATTATTGTCACTGCTCAGATCGATGGACGAGAGCAAGGATTGAGAAGCGGAAGGCTGCTGCTTGCGACTGGACGGAGGCCAAATACGCATGACCTGGGGCTTGAATCGACGGGCGTTCAAGTTGATCAGCGCGGCTTCATAGTAGTCAATGATGAGCTCCGCACGTCCGCGGATCACATCTTCGCGGCTGGAGATGTGATCGGCCCTTATTCAGAAAGGATGGCCACGCCGGTTGGCGCGCAGGACGGAGGCATTGCCGCCGAGAATGCATTCAGCGGAGCGAGGCTCAAGGTAAATCATCGAGTGATCCCACGAGCCATCTTCACCGATCCTCAGGTGGGGGTTATTGGCCTGTCCGAGGGAGAGGCTAACAATCGCGGGCATCAGTGCGACTGCAGGACTGTTCCTATGTCAATGGTGCCGCGCGCAGGGGCCGTCCGAGACACTCGAGGCATTATCAAGATGGTTGCTGACTTGAAAACGCACGAGGTGTTGGGGGTCTCCATGCATGGACTAAATGCATCGGAGGTGATTCATGAGGGAGCCATGGCTCTACGGTTTGGAGCCAAAGTGGATGATTTTGCCAGAATGCTGCATGTATTTCCCACGATGTCAGAGGCGCTGAAGATTGTCGCCCTGGCATACACAAAGGATGTCTCCAAGATGTCTTGCTGCGCAGATTAGCAGCCGGTTTCCCATCCACGATTGGTCACTCGGAAGTGTCCATATCGCCAACTGCGCGGATCTGCAAATTTACGAGGGCTCTGATCGGCAAGAAACTGTAAGAACGAAGCCGCAACCCGCACTCATCAAGAAAGCGGATGCTCGCACAGCGAAAAATTGTCTTTAACCGTTGCGTGCGACGCACTTTCGTATATGGAAGAGCCAACGCCTCGGTTCGAACGTTTGCGGCCCTGCTGATCGCAAGCAGTCTGTTTGTGGTTGCTATCCCGCTACAAGCGCAGACCACTGGCGTCGTTCAGGGAATTGTTCACGATCCAACTCAACGACTCGTCCCGGGGGCGACGGTTGTCGCAATTCAGAGAGGGACCAACGTAGCGCGCCATACGATTTCGGATTTCGCGGGGCTCTTTACGTTTCCCGCCGTTCCCGTTGGCAACTATCGGCTACAGATCGATGCTAAAGGGTTCAGGAAATATATCAACGTCGGAGTCGAGGTCCGCCTAGGGCATGTGTCGGTAGTCGATGCCCGACTCGAGTTGGGCACTCTCACCCAGACTGTTACTGCAAATGAGGCCTCTCCGATGTTGGAAACCAGTAGCACACAGTTGGGAACGGTGGTCAACAGCACTGCTATCACCAGCCTTCCTATCAATGCCCGCGATACATACCAATTGCTCCAACTGCAACCGGGCGTCACATCGGAAGGGGGAGCCAATCTGTTTTACGGCAGTGATCAGCCGGGTGCGGTTTCCGTAAATGGTGGCCGCGGACGCGCCAACAATTTCATGGTGAATGGCGGCGATGCGAACGATCTCCACTTCAACCTTCCGGGCGTGCAGCCTTCACCCGATACCATTCAGGAATTCCGCGTTCTGACAAATACGTTCGACGCCGAGTTTGGCCGTAACTCTGCTTCCATCGTGAATGTCGTCACGAAAGCTGGAACTAACGAGTTTCACGGGGACCTCTACGAATTTTTGCGAAATAAGGTCCTGAACGCGCGCGGTTTCTTCGACACGAATACGCCGGACTTCAAGCAGAATCAGTTTGGGGTTACGCTCGGCGGCCCGATCCGCAAGAACCGTATCTTCTTCTTTGGTTCCTACGAAGGCCGGCGGATACGACAGGGCATTCCCTCCGATGTTGTCACTGTGCCCACGGCTGAGGAGCGGCAAGGGGATTTTTCCGCCGGTTCAATCTTCACTGGGAAGCTGACGGATGCCAACGTAGCAAACCTCCTGAATGCAAGGCCAGGCTGCGCTGGAGCCGTCGCGGCGCGCGGGGGCGCTCCCATATCACCTGGCGCGGCGTATGCGGCGATATTCCCTGGCAACATTATCCCGAGCCAATGTTTCGACGCCACGGCATCCGACCTGCTGAACCAGTTTGTTCCGACGGCGAACGTCGCCGGCAATCAATACCAAACCGTTCTTACTTCCAGGACCACAGTTGATCAGTTTACGCAGAGGCTGGACCACAATTTCACTGATAATCAACACCTTACCGCGTATTACTATTACAACGACAGTTTTCAATTCGAGCCGTTTTCGACATACCAGGCTTCGGGCTCGAACCTTCCAGCCTTCGGAGGTATCACCGCAGTTCGCAGTCAGCAGGCCAACCTGTCCCATACCTGGGTTCTGAGCCCGACACTAATAAACGAAGCGCGTTTCGTTTATTACCGCGAAGGCGAGTCGCAGCTGAATGCTCCTCAACGCACCAACCTCGTACAAAACTCCTGCAGTACGGTTCCGGCCACCGAGTGCTTCTCGGATCCGCAAAATCCCCGTCTAGGTCTCACGCCGGGAATACCGGCAAAGCTTGGCGGCGTCCCGTACATCACTCTGGCCGGAAGCTTCACAATCGGGAACAATATTCAGGGTCAAGTGCCGCAAGCGAGTAACACTTTTCAGTGGACCGACAATGTGAGCAAGGTGGCGGGCAATCAGACGATGAAGTTTGGAACTGATATCCGCCGCTACCAATTCAATCAACTCGCACTCTTCGGTACGACAGGCGGATATTACTTCTTTGGCGGCGGCCCAAACGATCCTGGGTACACCAACGTAATTCCTAATTACTTGCTGGGACTTCCCGATCAGTTCGTTCAGGGCTCACCGACATCTCAGTATTTACGTAGCACAGCACTTTATCTTTATGGCCAGGATAGTTGGAAGGTGCGCTCCAATGTCACGTTGAATCTTGGCTTACGCTGGGAGCTTAATCCACCATTCTATGATCGTTACAATCGCATCGTCACGTGGCGGCCAGGCCAGAACACCAGTGTCTATCCGTGCCAGCTTGCTCCCGGAAATCCGCTTATTGAGGCGTTCGGAACAACGAATTGCAATCCGGGCAGCCCGGGAGCCGCGGTATTTCCAACAGGTCTCGTCTATCCCGGAGATCCTGGTGTCCCGAGAGCGTTGTCTCAAACTTCGTACGCGGCCTTCCTCGCGTTGGCATCGCCTGGAGTCCTGCAAAGCCCGACGGCTGGATCGCGAAACTCACGGGC
The DNA here is from genome assembly GCA_051003475.1 of Bryobacteraceae bacterium. Classification (GTDB taxonomy): domain Bacteria; phylum Acidobacteriota; class Terriglobia; order Bryobacterales; family Bryobacteraceae; genus Bog-105. The sequence goes on along the minus strand of JBPCLH010000009.1, from coordinate 5,257 downwards.
GGCCCTGAGAAATCATCCATTCGAATTGGATACGGACTCTCATACAATCCCGTTGAGCAGTTAGTCTATAAGCAATTCAACGGTGCGCCGCCGTTTGGGGCAGCGCCATTCTTGTCGAATATTCTCTTCAACACACCGTATGAGTTTCAGAATGGCGCGACTGCAATCAACCCATTTCCTATAGACAACAGCCCTCCACCAAATCAGGCAGTCGATTGGTCGATCTTTCGGCCGACCTCCATGTTCGGCCTGCAACAAGCCAAGCAGCATCCTCAGTACGTCGAGCAATACAACTTGACGTTGCAGCGGGAACTAACGCCCGATTCCATTCTGCAGATTGCTTACGTGGGGTCGGAAGGACATCACCTGAACATTAATCACGATCTCAATTATGGCTTGGCTCGGACGTGTCTCGATCTGAATCAGATTCCGGGCCAGTCCTGCGGACCGTTCGGCGCTGATCGGTCTTATTACATACCAGCGAAGGCGATCCCGTCCGGTGTCACACTGCATCTGCCGTATGGCTCCGTTCCTTCGGTAACTGGACCCAATACGACACCAATTAGGCTCGTTGGATTACGGCCTTACTCGTCGCCTGCCTGTCAACCGACTGCGGGAACCGGCTGTCCGCCGGACGGCGTCCCGGTCTTCGGAAGCCTCTACACAGCAGATAACGTCGGCAACTCGAATTACAACTCGCTCCAAATCAGCCTCGAGCGGCGTATGTCAAAGGGCTTGCAACTGCATGCATCGTACACGTGGAGCAAGTCGTTCGACTATGGATCCAGCTTTGAAGATACTATTAATCCGTTCGACTTTCGGGCCAGTTACGCATTGTCACAATTCGATGTGCGGCACCGCTTTGTCGTAAGTTACATCTGGCAAGTACCCACTCCGCGGGTGAACGGCGGCTTGGCGAAAATCACGAAAGGTTGGGGGATTTCAGGAATCACCGTCTTCCAGAGTGGGTTTCCTATTCGGATTACCTCGAATGCGGACCTTGAACTGGAGAACAGCTTCGCCTTTCTCACGGCCGGCGAACCCAATGCTGTCGCCCCGTTCCGAGCAATGAATCCACGCGGCGCCGGCCATTTTGCTTTTGATCCGGCCTCCTTCGCTCAACCAACGCAGTTGGGAATAATCGGAAACTCTCCGCGAACTGTCTGCTAGTGGACCTGGCATTATGAATTTCGATTTCGCAGTTCTCTAAGGATACTGCGATCACGGAGCGAACGACCCTTCAATTCCGCTCTGAGTTCTTCAACCTGTTCAACCATAGCCAGTTTGAGAATCCCGATGGAAATATAAGCGATACCGCAACTTTTGGAACCGTCGTGCAGGCTCGAGACCCGCGGCTCATTCAATTTGCGCTCAAAGTCCTCTTCTGACAACATGACTCCTGGGAAACCAGGTCTGAAAGGATCATCGCTTTATCAGTGACTCGAGTTCAATTTTTTTGACGGGCGCTTCAGGCTTAGTCGGAGGACTGTTACTCCGCCGCCTGGCTGAACAGAATCCAAGCCAAACTATTTTTGCGTTGGTAAGGGGACCGCTGCTATTCCCCCAGTTTCGAAATGTGCACTGCGTTGTGGGGGACTTACGCGAGCCTCGGCTTGGACTCGGGGAAAGCACGTATTTGCAAATGTGCGAAGAGGTGGGCACCATCGTTCACTGCGCGGCATAGACGAAATTCACCTTGCCGCTGGAAGAGTCGAGGCAAGTGAATGTCCATGGGACGGAACGCATCCTCCAATTGGCTCGCGATGCAAGAAACGTGGCGCTCATGCTCCACGTCAGCACAGCATATATCGTCGGGCGGAAGAGCGGTGCGCTTCGCGAAGCCCAATTCACGAACCCTGATGGCTGGTTCAGCCCTTACGAACAGTCGAAATTCGAAGGAGAAAAACTGCCCTTTGAAAATGGCGTCAGCCTTCCTTGGGTAATCGCGCGACCGAGCACGATAGTCGGCAACTCCCTGACCGGCAAGGTTTCCCAATTCAACTACTTCCATCAATTGCTTCGCCTCATACCGGGAAATCGTTTTCCCATCGTCCCCGGTGAGCCGGATGCTCCTGTGGATCTTATTCCTGACGATTGGGTGGCAGCGGGACTGGAAGCGATCTTAGGCGCGTGCCCCGAACCTGGAAGGGTGTTCCATCTGTGTGCCGGCCCCTCAAAAGCTTTAGCAGCCCAGGAGGTCATGGAACTTGCATATCGTCTTAATCACCAGCGTCAGCCGGACTCGCATTCACGAATGCCCCGATTTGTAACCGTCGAGGAATTTCAAGAGTTCGCAAAAGCCTTACAGAGGCGGGGGGAAACCGGTTTGTGGCGACTGGCTGAATTGCTGCTGCTTTATCTGCCTCATCTCCAACTGAAGCAGGTCTTTCAGACCGAGGGCACTGACCGGCTTTTGGACGCCAAAGGAGTTGTTCGGCCGCCCACTCAAAAATACCTCTCCCGAATCATCCGGTGGTGTTTGTAAATTATTGCCGAGTCGACGTATCTTCAATCTGTTGTAAGGATCCCTCGCTTTTCTCCACTCACTGCTTGAGCCCGTTTCTGGGCCGGAAACATGAAGATCTTAAGATCAGTTGGATTTCGAGCGATGCTGACGTGCGGCTTGATCGGCTTCTGGAAACCGAGCGCATTAGGGGCATCTCAAAGAGTCGGCGTAGACTCGGAACAGATTGAGATCCTCTCTTGGGCGGCCCGCCGCGATGTTAGTGCCGGCAATCTCGACAATGCGTGGAACGAGGCGCAAAAAGCGGAACGGCTTGCGAAAGAAGCGCTTGCCGGGGAGCAGCCAGATAGCGATCCGCACCTGGCGACCGCGCTGGGTGCGGCCCTGGAGGTGGAGGCAACGATATTAAACCTCCGCAATCAAAATGCCGAGGCTGTACAATTCCTTGAGGAAGCGCTCCACTCCTGGGGCAGCTCCTCGATCGCGGGGCGTTTGCAAAAGAATCTGAATCTGTTAACACTGCAAGGAAAGGCACTCCCATCCCTCAGCGAATCCGAATGGATCGGTGCGAATCGGCCTCCGCCGCTTAATGCGTTACACGGGAAAGTCGTTCTCCTCGTGTTCTGGGCACACTGGTGTGGCGAGTGCCAAGCAGAGGCTCCTGTTCTGGAAATGCTCATGAGGGATTTCCAATCCAAAGGTCTCATAATCGTAGCGCCCACAAAGCGCTATGGATTTACTGCTGAAGAAGAAAATGTCGCCCCTGAAAAAGAGAAGGCATTCATCGAGCGCGTCTTCTCGCAAGCTTATGCAAGGATTCCCGGCATTTCCGTCCCGCTCGATGTGATTAACTTCGAACGATTCGGCGCGAGCACAACGCCAACAATCGTTCTCGCCGATCCTCAGGGCATCGTCAGGCTCTACCATCCTGGCTACTTGTCTGAATCCGATCTACGAAAAGTTATCGAGGGCCTGCTACCTGTGGCTGATAATGAACCCGGACAATCTCAAGGCCCGGAATGATCTCGCCGGGTAGGAGGGTCCATTGTCGACCTGCTTAGGTGCTGAGTGACATGACCAAGATCATCATTTTCGATGTCAATGAGACTGTGCTGAATATTGCTGCGCTGGAACCAGAATTTGAACGCATTTTCGGCCACACTGAAGTTTTGCAGAACTGGTTTTTGCAAACGCTCCAATATTCGCTTGTCGCCAACGTTGCCGGTCCGTATTTCGATTTCAACGAGATTGCTGGTGCTGCACTCGAGATGACTGCGAGGCGAAATCGCGCGTCGCTCTCGGAGGCCGACAAGAAGCGCGTGCTAGACGGTATGCTTTCGCTCCCGGCCCACCCGGATGTCCTCAGTAGCCTTGAACGGCTCAGGCAGGCGGGATTCAGGCTTGCCACATTGACGAATTCAACGACCCCCGCATTGAAGGAGCAATTACACAATGCCGGCTTGGAGCAGCTCTTTGACAAGAATCTTTCGGTCGATAAGATTCGGCGATTTAAGCCGGCGCCCGAGACTTATGAAATGGCGGCGGCGGAGCTCGGTGCCAGCATTGAGCAAATTTGCCTTGTCTCCGCTCACCCGTGGGATGTTCTGGGTGCAATGCGAGCGGGATGTGATGCCGCTTTCGTCGCGCGCAAGGGCCAGGTCTTTTATCCGCTGACAAAAAAGCCCGACATCACGGGTGCCGATCTTCACGAAGTGTGTCAAGCAATTTTGCGTAAATGGTCGCTTTAGCAGAACTGGAGTTGTGGAAATATGAACAGACATTATGCTCCGAGCCTTTGGAAAGGGCTCGCCGCCGGCTTACTCGGCGGACTCGCGGGCTCCTGGACGATGAACGCCTCCCAATCACTCATGAGCGAAATTCGCAAGCGTTCAAAATCTCAAGACTCGGAGCACGATTCCTCGCAACAGCAGCAGTCTTCCAGTGAGGAACCGGCGACCGTCAAAGCCGCTCGTGCAGTATCAGAGCACCTGTTCCATCACGAACTACGCGACGATCAGAAAAGCTTCGCTGGGAACGTAGCACATTACACGATGGGCGCAGCAAGCGGGGCTGTCTACAGCGCCGTTACAGTGGCACTTCCGGCCGCACCACTTGCTCGCGGTCTCGTGTTCGGAACCGCCCTGTGGCTCATTGCCGATGAGGCCATAGTCCCGGTTTTCGGCTTCTCAAAGGCGCCAATCGAGTATCCGGCCTCCAGGCATGGATACGCCTGGGCTTCACATCTCATTTTTGGCGTGACCGCCGATGCCGTGAGACGGCTCGCACTCCGGATTGTCTAAGTGTTCCATATTCGAGGGCGAGCTCGTAAGAAAAGAGCTCGTTTAGACACTCACCCGTCGAGGAAACTTTTCCTCAGATCACAGAAAGGGAAGAAAATGCACAGATCTACAGTTTTGATTGGTGTGACAGGAGTCGCGCTGATGTCCGGGCTCTCCATTGCGAACGCCAAGACGTTCAACGGAGAAATCATGGATAGTCAGTGCGCGAAGATGGGTTCGCACGCCATGATGATGAAGCAGGAGGGCATGGGGGATAAAGATCCCAACGATCCTATGGCCAAGAAGATGTGCACGGAAAACTGCGTGAAGATGGGTGGGAAATATGTACTGTACGACCCGGCTACAAAGACTGTGTATCAACTCGATGACCAGAACAAGCCCAAGGAATTTGCTGGACAGAACGTGAAGGTCAACGGCTCGCTGGACAAAGCGACAAAAACCATCCACGTCGAGAGCATCAAAGAGGGTTACGAGTGAAGTAGCAGCTTGCAGG
>JBPCLH010000008.1:0-80360 GCA_051003475.1 Bryobacteraceae bacterium | reverse complement strand
GTCCATATTCGTCTGAGCACAGTCTTAGCGACGCCCGGGCACTAGCGTGCAATCTGGGCATTCGCTTTGAAATCATTCCGATCAAATCCGGCTACGACGCCATGATCCACGCACTCGGTCCGTTGTTTGCCGGCTTCAACCCGGATGCAACCGAAGAGAATCTGCAATCTCGCCTTCGGGGCGTTACGCTGATGGCTTTGTCGAACAAGTTTGGCGCGCTTGTCTTGACAACTGGCAATAAAAGTGAGATTGCGGTGGGCTACTGCACGTTGTACGGCGATATGTGCGGTGGCCTCGGTGTTATCAGCGACGTGCCAAAAACCATGGTGTACCGGCTTGCGCGGATCGCCAACATCCGTTACGAAGCCAAAGGGCTTCCCGGCCCGATTCCTGAAAACACGTTTACTAAACCACCTTCCGCCGAGCTTCGTCCCGGCCAGAAGGATACGGACACTCTCCCTGAATATGACGTACTCGACGCGATCCTGGCGGGCTACATCGAACGATACGAATCTGCCGCGACCATCGCCGCCAAGGAAAAACTGCCCGAAGATCTTGTTCGTGAAATCATCCGAAAAGTCGACCGCAACGAGTATAAGCGCCAGCAGGCCGCGCCCGGTCTGCGCATCACCCCCAAAGCGTTCGGTGTTGGACGCCGTTTCCCAATCGCACACAGGTTCATTGAATGAAATTTGCCTTGACGTTCGTTCTTGCCGTCGCTGGATTGCTGCTTGTACAGGACGTTATTCCGCAGAGTGCTCCTCGCGAGCAGGTCGGTCCGCTTCCCGGCGGCGGTTTCCTCCTGAATAGCGGCTGGACCATACGCCCGGCAGGCGACCAGATCCCGGTCGACACTCTGCCCATGAGCACTGCGGTTTCAAACGATGGAAAGTATCTGCTCGTCCTGAACGCTGGATACAATCCGCCATCCGTCAGTGTCATTGACATCGCCCGAAAGCGCGAAATCGGACGGACGCCTTTGCCCGATGCATGGCTTGGTCTGGCGGTCTCGCCAAGAGGAAACTCCGTGTACGTCGGTGGAGGAAGCCGCGCCTGTGTTTACGAGCTGTCGCTCGATCCTCAGAACGGAACGCTCACGCGCTCTCGCGTTTTCAGTGCCGTTCCCAACATCAACAGCAAAGGGCTCTCGTTCATTGGCGATGTCGTGGTTTCATCGGATGCTCATCTGGTCTATGCGGCGGATCTGCACACTGACAGCATCGCGGTCATCAATCTTCAATCCGGACGATTGATAGCGCGCTGGAAATCGGGCCGCCGCCCTTACCGGCTACTCCTCCCGCCTGGCGACAGGCAATTGATCGTGAGCAGTTGGGCTGATGCCGCAATCTATCAATATGACGCCAACAGCGGCACGCAAACCGCCATGACCCGCGTCGGCTCGCATCCAACGGACATGCTCTGGCTCAACAAACCTGCTCCGGCTGAAGAGAACGGCGGTTCCCAGTATGTGGCGCGCTTGTTTGTCGCGGCTGCCAACACGAATTACGTCTATTCGCTCGGCGTTTCGCGAGATGGCCAGTTGAAGACGCTCGAATCTATCAACGTTTCGCTGAGTCCCATGCACCCGTTGGGCATGACACCTTCCGCGCTTGCGATCAACAGGCAGGGCACTCATCTCTACGTCGTTTGCTCGGATGCAAACGGTGTCGGTGTTGTGGACATATCCAGCTCGCGTAGTTCAGTTCTCGGGTTCATTCCAACGGGTTGGTATCCGACAGCGGTCCGCGGCCTCGATGACAGCCAGCTGGTAATCGTGAATGGCAAGGGCCTGGGAAGTCGTCCAAATCCCGGCGGCCCAAATCCAAACGTGCGCGGTCGAGGCTCTTCAGTGCCTAGCGTTCAGTACGTCGCCCGCATCCAGACCGGCACCGTGGGTTTCGTGCCGCCCGTTACTGAGCAGAACTTGACTGCTTACACGGCGACGGTTCTACGGAACTCACCTTATCGGGACGAACTGATTTACGGCAACACCACGGACGCGCAGGGCGCTCGCTTCGCGCGCACACAGGAGCACGCCTCGCCAATCCAGCACGTCATCTACATCATCAAAGAAAACCGCACGTATGACCAGGTCCTCGGAGACATGGAGAAGGGCAATGGTGATAAATCGCTGAACTTGTTCGGAGAGCAGATCACACCGAACCTGCACCAGCTCGCGCGTGAGTTTATCCTTTATGACAACTTTTATGAGAACGCAGATGTGAGCGCCGATGGCCATAACTGGTCGGCTGCGGCCATAGCACCGGATTATACGGTGAAACTTTGGCCGAACAATTATGCGCATCGCCGGCATGAGTACGACTTTGAAGGCGGTGAGCCCGCGAACACCCCGCCGGCCGGCTATATCTGGGACAACGCGCTCGAAGCAGGCATAAGCATTCGAAATTACGGTGACTGGGTAGGCAACATCCCTTTCGCATCTGGTAATGGATCGCGCCAAATCGCAAAGGTCAGAGATCCGGCGTTGCAGCCATACACTGACATGAATTATCGCGGGTTCGACCTTGAATATTCTGACATCGATCGAGCTCACGAGTTCATCCGCGAATGGAAGGATTTCGGCGCTAAGGGTCAAACGCCGCAACTGATCATCGTGCGCCTGGGAAACGATCACACGCAGGGCACCGCGCCGGGAAAACTGACGCCGCTATCGTATGCCGCACAGAACGACTACGCCGTCGGACTCCTTGTCGATGCGGTTTCGCACGGCAAGCTATGGGGCTCGACAGCAATCTTTATCATTGAGGACGACGCGCAGAACGGTCCCGATCACGTGGATTCGCACCGCGCCCCGGCTTGGGTCATCTCGCCATTCACACATCGCGGCGTTGTCGATTCCGTTATGTACAACCAGACGAGCGTGCTCCGGACAATGGAGTTGATTGTGGGTCTCCGCCCACTCACGCATTTCGACGCCGGCGCCCGTCCGATGTTCGCCAGTTTCAGCCAGCAGGCGGATGGGCGGCCTTTTACTGCCATTCAGCCGAAAATCTCATTGACGGACCGCAACCCAGGCACCGCTCGCGGTGCACAAGAATCCGCGCGCCTGGACTTTTCAGATGCCGATCTCGTCGATGACGACGAATTGAACGCGATTCTCTGGCGCGCCATCAAACACACCGATGCGCCACCCCCCACGCGTAGCGCCTTCGGTAAGTAAGGCGGGCTCAGGATCGATTCGCGTAAAATGGGCCACTCAATACTGCGTTGCCTCTCGTTGCTTGTATTTTCCGCTGCCCCAGCCTTTGCCAATCCGGTCGTGATCAAAGTGGAACCGCCGAACTGGTGGGCCGGTCACTCGATCAACCCTGTCCGGTTGCTGATTCGAGGATCCGGCCTCAGCGGTGCAACAGTCAGCCCCGCAGCAGGGCTGAGCGCGACCGGTGTTAAGGCCAACTCCGCGGGTACCTATTTGTTTGTCGATATCACGATTCCGCCCTCACTCCGGCCTGGCTCGTACCCATTACAAATCCGAACCTCAGATGGGAATGCCGCAGCCCCTTTCGAAATCCAGAGTCCGCTACCTGGTGCCGGGCGGTTTCAGGGCTTCTCGCAAGATGATGTGATCTATCTGATCATGCCGGACCGGTTCGCCAATGGCGATTCATCCAATGACGACCCCGCCATCTCGCGTGGTCTCTTCGATCGAAGTAACAGCCGCGCTTATCACGGCGGCGATCTCCAGGGCATCATCAATCACCTCGGTTATTTGAAAAGCCTGGGCGTCACCGCGCTGTGGCTCACACCGGTTTACGATAACACCAACGAATTAAACCGGCTTCAGGCCAAGGCTGGCCAGCCCGTCACGGATTATCACGGTTACGGAACCACGGACTACTATGGCGTTGAAGAGCATCTCGGAAATCTGAACCTGCTTCGGAAGCTTGTTGACGACGCGCATAGGGCGGGAATGAAAGTTATTCAGGACCAGGTGGCGAATCACGTCAGCCCCTATCATCCTTGGGTCATTGATCCGCCCGACGCAACATGGTTTCATGGCACCGCTTCCCATCATGTGAATGAGAGTTGGCAAATCTGGACTCTTCCTGACCCTCACGCGGCTGTCGAATTGCGGCGGGATGTTGTTGATGGATGGTTTCAAGACGTCCTTCCTGACATGAATCAGGATGATCCCGAAGTTGCGCGGTATGAGATCCAGAATGCGTTGTGGTGGGTTGGCGCGGCCGGGTTCGATGGAATACGGCAGGACACGCTGCCTTATGTCGCCCGCAGTTTCTGGAGCGAATGGTCGGCCGCTCTGAAACGCCAGTATCCAAATCTTCGCGCCGTCGGCGAGGTGTTCGACAAAAACCCGGCAGTGACGTCCTTTTTTCAAGGTGGGGCAAAACGCTTTGACGGCGTTGATAGCGGGATCGATACAGTCTTCGATTTCCCAACCTACTACGCCATCCGGGATGTCTTCGCGCGAGGGAATGCTATCGATTCGGCTGCGGAAACGCTCGCGGGAGACCGGTTGTATCCGAACCCCAGGTCGCTGGTCACCTTTCTCGGCCTGCACGACGTAATGCGCTTTATGAATGAGCCTGGCGCAACTATAGAGAAGCTGAAATTAGCGTTCACATTTCTCTTGACGGCGCGTGGTACGCCCATGATCTATTACGGAGACGAGATCGGCATGTCCGGCGGCGATGACCCAGACAACAGGCGTGATTTCCCGGGCGGCTGGAGGGAGGACGCCCGAAACGCCTTCGAAGCTTCGGGACGAACTGCACAGGAAGCGGCTGTGTTCGATCACGTTCGTAAACTGAACGCCCTGCGTGCCAAATTAGAACCCTTGCGGCGAGGCGAGATGATCAACTTGGCCGTGACGAAGCAAACCTGGGTTTATGCGAGAGAGAGCGGGACACACGGAGTAAACCAGGCCGTAATTGTTGCGATCAACAATGGGTCAAGTGACGCGGACGTCCCCATTCGTTTCCGCGTTGACGCTGAGTTTCACAGCCAATTAGGCGTCACTGAAAACCTGGTGCTTCGCGGCGGTGCGGGGCAGGTCCATTTGCCCGCCCACTCGGCAGAAATTTACTCCGACGCCCAGATGCGATAAGCGCCAGCGGCGGTCTACTACTGTCCTTCTTTTTTCGGTGGTGGTTGATTCTCTCGTTCGCTGGAAGGCGGTACCAATCCTTTTATCCGCATATAGGTGACAATGTTGCCGTAATGCTCATCATCGTGAGCGTTGTTGATGGAAAGCACGGTCAGTTTAGCCATGTCTCGCCCCATAAACTTGACCATCTCAGCTGCATGCGCGTCCGTCATGTCGTACGCCTTATCACAGTAAGCGAATGAGTCGTTGAGGGCTTTTACCAGATCGGCTTTACTGGTTTTGCTCTTTTCGATTCCGGGCGGCTTCGTGCCATCGCCAAGTACTGTCGAGCAGAACATAAACTGTGCATCCGCCACATGACCGACGATTTGTCCGAAACTCCGCACCTCCGGCGTGGGTTTAAAGCTATAATTTTCCTCCGGCATTTTCTCGGCCGCCTTGATGAGGTCGTCCTTGAGATAGTTGTGCAGCCCCTTTTCACCCGCGCTGAGTGGATTGGGCGTGGATTGAGCATAAACCGGAACGCTGATTAACGAAACTACAAACAACAGAACAATTGTTTTCATAGGGTCACCCTTGGGCATCATCGCACAATGTGCCTAGGAGTTTTCGCCCATTCGATACGATGAAATTACATCCATGGCTGCTTCCTCGGTTGACCTGAAAAAGACCGTCAACCTGCCGAAAACAGATTTCCCGATGAAGGCGAACCTGCCAGCAGCGGAGCCGAAGACGCTTGAGCGCTGGGAGACAGGCAAGCTCTATCACCGCATACGCGAGTCTCGCGTGGGCCGCCCTCAATATGTGCTGCATGACGGCCCGCCTTACGCAAACGGGAACATTCATATCGGCACCGCATTCAACAAGATCATCAAAGATTTCATCGTGAAATCGAAAACCATGGCCGGCTATGACGCGCCCTATATACCTGGCTGGGATTGCCATGGCTTGCCCATTGAGTTCAAGGTCGATCAGGAGCTAGGGAAACGTAAGGCTTCGATGAGCGCTGCCGAAATCCGCGCAGCGTGTCGTGCCTATGCTGCGAAGTTCGTCAATATTCATCGTGCGGAGTTCAAGCGTCTCGGCGTGCTTGGCCGTTGGGAAGATCCGTATCTCACGATGAGCGCTGATTACGAAGCGGTCATTGCGCAAGCATTTGTCGATTTTTTGGATCGCGGTTACGTCTACAAGGGACTGAAACCCGTTCACTGGTGCATCAAGGATCGCACTGCTCTTGCCGAAGCCGAGGTTGAGTACGAGAATCATTCGAGCCCTTCGGTTTATGTGCGCTTTAAGCTGGCAACCGATCCGGCACTGCTCGACGGCGCGCTCACGGGACGCGATGTCTACGCCCTCATTTGGACGACTACGCCTTGGACGATTCCGGCCAATCTCGCCATCTGCTTTCATCCAAGGTTTGAATACGTTGCTGTCGACACGCCTGAAGGCATCATGATTGTGGCCGAGGGTTTACTGCCACAGATTTCCGAAGAGCTCGGCTGGGATCGGACAATCGTTGCGCGCTTTCCCGGTACGCGGTTGGAAGGAGCTGTTTTCAGGCATCCATTCCTCGATCGTGAATCGTTCGGCGTTCTCGGCGATCATGTAACGCTGGAGCAGGGAACTGGCGCTGTCCACACGGCTCCGGGCCACGGCCAAGAGGATTTCGTCGTTTGCCAGCGCTACGGGATTCCCGTCTATTGTCCGGTCGATGCCGCGGGCCGCATGTTCCAGGCCGAAGGCGCGAGCGGGTCATTACCAGAAGAGCTCCTCGGTAAAACGGTCTGGGAAAGTAACCCCGTAGTGATCAAGTTGCTGAGGGAGCACGGCGCGCTCGCATCTCAGGCGAATGTCGATCACAGTTACCCGCATTGCTGGCGCTGTCACAATCCGGTGATCTTCCGGGCCACAGAGCAGTGGTTCATCGGTTTGGAGCGCGAAGATCTGCGTATGAGAGCACTCGAAGCTATAAAAAAGGTGAAGTGGTATCCCGAGTGGGGGGAAGAGCGCATCTCGAACATGATTTCGGTGCGTCCCGATTGGTGCATCTCGCGTCAGCGTGTCTGGGGCGTGCCGATCACCATTTTCTATTGCGAAAACTGCGGCCAGCCTTTCACTGAAAAACGCGTTCTGGATGGCGTTGTGCGCCAGTTTCGGGAGCACACCTCGGATATCTGGTACTCAAAATCAGCAGCAGAGTTGATGGGTCCAGGCTGCACTTGCAAAAACTGCGCCGGTACTTCATTCCGCAAAGAAACTGACATTCTTGACGTCTGGTTCGACTCGGGGTCAAGCCATCTCGCAGTTTTGACGCCCAAGAATCATTTAGACTGGCCGTGCGATATGTACCTCGAAGGCGGCGATCAATATCGCGGCTGGTTTCACAGTTCACTCTTGATCGGCGTTGGTTTAAAAGGCGCCTCACCTTATCGGGAGTGCGCTACTCACGGTTGGACGCTGGATGCGGAAGGCCGTGCTATGTCCAAGTCCATCGGAAGCCTTGGGCCGGAAAACATCACCAAGCAATACGGAGCTGATCTATTGCGTTTGTGGGCTGCTTCGGTCGATTTCACTGAAGATGTCCGAATCTCAGATGTCATTCTGACGCGCTTGTCAGAGGCGTATCGCAAACTTCGCAATACCTTCCGATTTATGCTAGGCAACCTCGCCGATTTTGATCCCGTTTGCGATGCCGTACCGGGCAACCGGCTTACAAGCATTGACACATGGATCCTGCTGCGTGGCGAGGAGGTGGTCCGCCAATGCGTCGCATGGTACGGCCAGTACGCGTTCCACAAGGTGTATCGAGCGATCTATAACTTTGCGACTACAGATCTGAGCGCTGTGTATTTCGATGTATCGAAAGATCGCCTGTACACCTTTAGTCCGTCTTCCGACTCGCGGCGGAGTTGCCAGACCGCCTTATACAAGCTGAATCTGGCGCTCGTTCGCCTGCTCGCTCCCATTCTGTCGTTCACCTGCGAAGAGGTATGGCGGCACACTAAATTTGCTGCCGGCGTGATGGAAAGCGTTCACATCGACTACTTTCCGACACCTGAAATGCTGAGCGAGGGGATCACGCCGGAGCAGCGCGAAATGGCTGCGTACTGGGACCAACTTGTGCCTGTGCGTGAGCAAGTGCTGAAAGCGCTTGACAGTGCCCGGGAAGAGAAAGTGATCGGCTCATCGCTTGAAGCGGCCGTACGTCTCGATGCAGGGGAGGATCTTTATCCATTGTTAGCGCGGCTGGTGAGTGAGCTTCCAGCGTGGTTCATTGTCTCTCAAGTGGAAGTCGCGCGCGCTTCCGCGGGGAAACTTGCGGTTCTGGTTGAACGCGCCCGCGGCGATAAATGCGAACGCTGCTGGAAATACACGATGGACGTCGGAAGCAACGAGGATTTCCCAACTGTTTGCGCCGCGTGTGCAGCCGCGCTGCCCGAGTTTCTGAACTAGGTGACGGACCAGCGAACAAGAACCGCCCGGCTGATGCCCCTCGTGATTGCAGTGCTGGTGATCCTTGCGGATCGTCTTTCAAAGATCTCCATTCAGCGCTCGATGAGCCTGTTTGATAGCCTGTCCATCATTCCGGGCTGGTTCCGGATCGTACATACCGAGAATCCTGGCGCAGCCTTCGGGTTTATGGCTGAAAGCAATTCGTATCTCCGAAGCGCCGTGCTGATTGGCGTATCGGCGCTGGTGCTGGTGTTTGTTGCATCGGCTTTGTGGGGTCGCAGGAGTAGTTTCACCAGTCTTGGCGCGCGATTAGGACTTTCATTCGTTCTGGGCGGCGCCGTCGGTAACCTTTATGACCGGATTGTACATGGAACCGTAACTGATTTCATTGAGGTCTACCATGGTGATTGGTACTTCCCAGCATTTAACGTTGCCGATAGCGCAATCTCGGTCGGCGCGATTTTGCTGCTGATGGACCTATTGCTACACCGTGAGAAGCCGATTGAAGAGAGTGCCGGCTTCGCGCATAAATAGTACAGCATGTTTCCCAAGCTCATCAGCATCGGTTCGTTTTACATTCCCACCTACGGCGTTCTTGTCGCGCTTGGCTTCCTGGCCGGTTTGGGAATCACGCTGCGGCTGGCGCGTCGTAGTGGCCTGTCTTCTGAGAAGATCACGAATCTGGCTGTATATTGCGCCCTCGCCGGCATCATTGGCGCAAAGCTGTTCATGATCCTGTTCGACGCCAGTGAGTATTTGAGTCATCCCGGCGAGATCTTCTCACTCGAAACGCTGCAAGCCGCTGGCGTTTTCCATGGCGGTTTTATCGCGGCGCTCGTAGTCGCAGCGCTCTACATCAGGCGTCAGCACTTGCCAGTATGGCTGACCATGGACGCATTTGCGCCAGGTGTCTCGCTGGGACACTCGATTGGAAGGTTGGGGTGTTTCGCGGCTGGCTGTTGTTGGGGCAAGGAGTGCCATCTGCCGTGGGCGGTATACTTCCGCTCCAACCAAGCTGCACCTGTGCCGCTCGACAGACCACTGCATCCCGTTCAACTCTACGAGTCCATGGCGAATCTCATCATCTTCGGCATTCTGTATCGGCAGTTCAATCGCTCCCATCGTCCCGGCCAAGTAATTGGGCTTTATCTGGTCCTCTCCTCCACGGCGCGTTTCATCATCGAGTTTTTCCGCGAGCACGAACAATCGCTTATCGGTCCCTTTTCGATCACGCAATGGATTGCCATCGGGCTGTTTGTGCTTGGGGCCGCCATCCTGCTCCGCACCCGGCGAATGATGCTCGCTTCTCCCCAGCAAACCGAGACTCTTCACGTTCAATAACGGTTCCGTCGCAGTATGCGGAACCCGTTCTTGATTGACACCACATCGTAAGCCAAGCGCAGGTATCGTTCAAGCTTCAGCTGATCTTGAGGAGGTTGGATGTAGGCAGGAAACCACGTCCGCAAGTTTGCTCCATCGACGAACGTGTCCCAAAGAACGTATTTGACGTGTCTACTCTCAAGGTTCCTGATTACTTCGTCGAACTGCTCCGCCGTGTTGTAGTGATACAGAAGGATGCTATAGCGCGTGGGATTCCTGACGTCGGCAAGGTAATAATACATCGGGTAATACGGATAGACGAAAACCCATTCGCGCTGAGCGACGGCGCTATTCAAAAACTCGAGCGCATCGTCTCGGGTGACATCGAGAACAGCGCCCCGCCTCGTCTCCATTTGGTAGGACGGCCAGCATTCTGCCAATTTGAAAAAGCCAAGTAGGACAATGCCCAAGGTTATCGTCGCTAGCAGGACGTTTTTGATCCGGCTACGATCGAACAGGTGCTCTGCTGATACGAAAAGCGCGATGAGCAGCACCGGCGCGCCAAACAGCAGATGGATCATGTCGCTCCTGTGTATTTCCGATAGCCACAATGCCAATCCGGTAAGCAGAAGCGTCATCATGGGACCGCAGAAAGGCAGCCCACGCACACGCGACTTCCATACGGCGGCAGCTGTGCTCCCGATGACAAGTGGCGGTGAGGCGGCGATGAGTAGAAACGGCAGCAGGCATAGAAGCCCGATCATCAGTGCGCATGGAGCTGGAAGCACGTTCAGCAGAGATGAAGACGGCCCAATCGCTAAATCCGCCATGCCCTTGCCGTATGGAATCTGATTCATCTTTTCGTAACCGGAGAGTGGCCAGGTGAAGTTGGCATAGAGCAGATCGCTGAGTGCGCCGGCACGGTAAAACAAAAGTGCGACACATGCGCCAACGCTGGCGTATGCGGCCGAGACATAACCAATTTCGCTACCCACAGTGCGGCGTGCGCCAGGAATTTTCGGTCTTGCAAGTATCGCGACCATGAACGCCAACAGCAAGAAAAAACCTTTCTGCTGGATGAAGCAAGAAGTGATGCCGGCAAGCGTGCCCGCCGCGATCTGCCACGCGAAACGCTGGCGGTCTTGCCATTTCAGAAAACAGAGAATCGTTGCCAAGGCAAATAGATTGCTATCCCAATGGTGATTGCATGCCGGCCAAAACGGCTGACCCAGAATGACTGTAAAGAGGGCTGGCAGAAACGAAACTGCACCGCGAAGGAAGCGCCGGGTAATGGAGTAAACCAAAAGCGCGGTCGCGACTCCCGTGAGCAGCAGGTAAAGGCGTGTGACCTGCCACCCAAGGCCGAAGAGCTTGAAAAACAATGCCAGCCAATAGAAGGATCCAGGCCCCATCATCTCGACGAAGTCCCGATACGGCACCTGACCTTCCAGAACGCGTTGCGCGCCGTACACGATCGTCCCTTCATCGCCGACACGGTGAAGCAACTGCGTCATGGGGAACAGATAGAGCGCTGATGAAATCGCTACGGCGGCGGTTCCCGCAAGGGGAAGCCATCGGGTGCGAGGCGCCAATTTCGGGAGTTCAGCCTCTGCGTATGTCGCATCAGGCTGATTTTTCAGCGAAGAGCGCGTATTGGCCCCCCAGCGGAATATTCCGAAAGCAGGATTCAAGGAAGCTAGCTCTGTCGTACAACGCTTCGGGCAGATAGAGAAAGAGTTCCTTCCCGATCACGTTCAGGCCGGCGGATCTCAGCAGTTGAGTTGATTCTGAGATCCCTAGCAATTGCGCGTTTGCATCGACGGGGGTGCGGCGCACAATCAATCGAGTGATCGGATTCAGAGGATTGTGCTCGATCAGACAGAAGACGGCGCCTGGCCTAAGAACACGTTTGATTTCGCTCGTGAGTCCCAGGCGCATGTCTTTGGAGCCGACATGGTGATAAACGCAAACTGCTGTGACCAGGTCGAAACTCTCCGATTCATAAGGAAGCTCATCTGGCCGATTCTGGAGGCGCACTTCCAAATCCTGGACCTGGGCCAGCATTTCGGGGCTCAAATCGCATCCCACCGCTTGTTGGAAGGAGGATCTGCCCAGACGCAGCAAATCGCCGAGGCCACATCCTACGTCCAGCCACTTCTGTTCCGCGGTGGGAACGTTGCGATCACTCAGAAAGCCCTTCAGTAGCTCCCATTTCCTGCGAGTGAAAAACTGTGAACCGGGAGCAAATCGCTCTCTCAGAGGATCATGCAGCAGCTTCTGATAAGAGGCTGCGTATTCGTCAAACTCGGCAGGCATCAGACAGAGCTGCCGACCTTTTCCCGAAGCCGCAGGAGTTCATGTTGCGGCACGGTAGTCTCGCGCGGCTGCATTACTGCGACGCGCTGAACCTCGCCTGCACGCAGATTGACGACATGATCCAGAATGTAAAGCGGTCTAAACTTGGCCTCCTCATAGATACGGCCAACGTACTCGCCGATAGCGCTGATGCCGAGCAGCGTGATGCCAAAGAAAAGACACTGCAGGAACACGATTGAGGTCCAGCCGGGGACTACCCTGTTCAGAACGAAAGCTCCATATGCGGCGTAGACGAAATACAGCAGTGACACGCCACTTGCGGCGATGCCGCCAACCATCGTGCAGCGCAGGGGCAGGGCCGAAAATGAGGTGATAGCGGTCCAAGAGAATCGCAACATCTTCAGGAACGGGTACTTGGTCGCGCCCGCTGCACGTGGCTGGCGATGGAACGGAAGCATCACCTCTCGCAATCCGAGCCACGTGATCAAGCCGCGCAGGAAGCGATGTTGCTCTCGAAACTGCCGCAGCGCATTTACCGCGGCACGGCTCAGTAGGCGGAAATCGCCAACTTCAGAACGGATCTTGCTGTCCACCAGGGTCTGCATCAGCCAGTAAAACAAAGAAGCCGTCCCGCGCTTAAAGAGGCCTTCGCCCTTTCGCGAGATCCGCTGAGGAGAGACTACGTCGTAACCCTGCAGGTAAAGCTCCAGCATTTCCGGTATCAGTTCGGGCGGGTCTTGGAGGTCGGCATCCAGGATGATGACCGCATCGCCGCTCGCGAAATCCAGCCCTGCGGTTACTGCTGTCTGGTGTCCGAAGTTTCGAGGGAAACTAAGCACCTTGATCCGCTGGTCCGTGGCGGCTTCTGCAAGGAGCATCTGGAGAGATTCATCTCTACTGCCATCGTTCACAAAGACGATCTCGTGCTTCCATCCGGTAGCAAGCAGCACGGGATGCAACCTGCGCAGCAGGACCTGGAGCACCGGCGCTTCGTTATAGACGGGAATGACTAGCGAAAGTACACGGGAATGCCGGTCGTGAATCGTCTCCACTTAGTACTGAGTGAGTGAAAGGAGTCGATTCGCTCAGCGAAACGACGCATCTCGTGGCAAACTCGAACGTTTCAGTCAGGGATTCTCTCTTTGGATCCCCTGCGGCCGCCCAAGGCTGGTTCTGGAGCGGACTGCTACTTCGATTTGCTGGGGCCGGGACCGGTCGCCGAAGCGGATTCCGAGTTCGGGATCTTGCGGTAATCGAAGAAAGTGCTGTCTTCCTGATCTGAACGATTGAACATAAACAGGATTTTCGCGCTCGATTTCATTTCAAAGTGCCTGGCCAACCAGATACCGTCGTCCACCGGCATTTTTTCCAATTCAAACCGGGTTCCCGGCTGTACCTGTGCTAGGAAGCCTTCAATGCTGACTGGACGGATCACGTGCGCCGTCACCTTGACCCATTGAAAAGTTTCTTTATCGATCCAGAGCTCGCCGCGCATTCCCGGCAGGACCTGCGCCTGCATGTTGGGGGGTCTGTATCCCTTTCGAGGGGTCGCTCGAAGAACGTAAACGTCACGTGATTCAATGATGCGGCTACCAATCAATTTGAAATCGAAGGCTTGAGTCAGTTGTCCCATCAGCAGGTGATCGCGCCTCCGCTCCTTCTCATACTGAGCAATCCTCTTTTGCCTCTGGTCGGGCGACTCCTCCCGCCGCTGCGCTGTCGTCCGCTCCAGCTTTCGTTGCTCGTTCGCCCTAGCTTGTGGTGACAGCGGCTCTTCATTCACCGCCATTAGACGGCGATACGGAGAGCCCAGAATCATTGTTACTTCATACGTTTTGGTATTTGCACCAACGCGGTCACGCTCACGATACAGATAATTTGGCCCAGCTTTCCAATCCGCTTCATTGGCGCTGACGGACTTCTTGATGATGGTTTGAACATCAGGACTGGAACAAACTGCGATGATTGGACAGAGTAGCCAGAGGCCCGCAGCTCGAATCAATTTGCCTGCTTTAATCAGATCTGAATACCTATCTATTAGTGTATTAACTGTGAGAAGACTTTCATATGAAGAAATCAATTGGAGACACGATATTCCCCAAGGGAATGAGTTTTGAAGACGGTCTGAAGGTTTTGAAGCGAGCTGGCTATGACGGCATTGAGCTTTGGTTGGGAGATCGACCGTGGTTCCAAATGCACACCAAGGATGCGGAGCTTCAACAGCTGTTTGTCAAGGTTCAAGATGCCGGTCTGGAGGTTTCGAACGTTTCCAATTCGCTTGATTGGGAGGAAAATATCAGTGCGCGTGATCCCGCAAAGAGACAAGCGGCGTTTCATCACATTGAAAGGCAGATCGAAGCTGCACAGATCTTCAAGACCGACGCAATTCTGGTGGTCGCTGGAGTTGTGACAAGCGATACGCCCTATAACGAGGTTTACGCTCGCTGCCTGGACTCTTTGCGCAAACTAGGAGAGGTGGCGGGGAAGGCAAGCGTGAAAATTGGGATCGAGAATTGCAACTCGGAGCAACGTTTTCTTCTGAGTCCGCGCGAATTCTACACTTTCCTGAACGAAGTGAATAGTCCATCGGTGGGCATTCATCTGGACGTCGGCAACATCCACGACACCGGTTTTGCGGAGCAGTGGATCGAGATAAACGGGTCCCGGATTACTCGAATCCATGTGAAGGACGTGATGGAGCACAGAGGAAGATGCGGACAGGAAAGTGTATATACAAACCTCTTCTTGGGAGACAACAACTGGCGCGCGATTCGCGATGCAATGACCAAGGTGGGGTATGACGGCTGGCTGATCGCAGAGATGGAGACGCGCTATCACTATGCGCCAGATCAGCAGATTTACGACACCTCTGCGGCCATGAGCCGGCTTATTTCAGGACAGCTCTAGAGGCGCCATGCCGACACGCCGTGAAGTTCTGTTCAATATACTGTCGGCTCCACTTGCGGCCGCCGCTCTCGTTCAGCATCCACTTGAGCCGGTGAGCACGCTGCCGGAGATTATTCCGGAGCCGCACTGTTTATCCGAGGAGTCGGCGAACGGCTTTCGGCTATTGCTAAGCCGGAACAGACTGGCATCCAGAGCAGTTTCGCCGAAGGTGATTATTGTTCCGGCGTCCCGGCAATTGTCTTCTGCAACCGGGCGCGAACTACTTCGGTACGCAGTTGGCGGTGCGTGGCTGATTCTTGAAAGCGGTCTGTCTTTCATGCCCCGGGAGGAAGCGATCAGGCAGATCCAACTGGTGCGGGACGTGTTCGGGCTCGAAGTTCGAACTCCGCTTGCAAACGGGGGTACTTACATTGAGTACACCTGGCCGCTGCGCCGGTTTGTAAGAGATTTCAGCATGTTCACACCAGTCGAGTGCTCGCGAACCGAAAGAATTGCGGAACTCGGAGGAGTAACTGTTTGCGCGAGGCGGCCCGTCGGAAAGGGCGGAATCATTTTCCTCGGATCGATGTTAGGCCCGGGATTGCTGGCCGAAGAGAGAGAAGCGCACGAGCTTGGAAGCGCGATGTTGCATAGTATCCGAAAACAATCAGATCTTTAGAAAGATCTTGCGCCGGTACATCCACAACAAAAGTACCCAATAGGTCAATAAGACAGCCGCGCCAAGAAGCAGAGGCTCCAGCGCATTCCCGAAAACCTGGAATACTCTTTCACCTAAGTGAATGCGGAAAGAGCTGGCGATGAAGTCCTCAAACAGGTGCGCGATCATGTACGCCGCGATCGAATTCATTCCGATCACGACCAGCGGAAACGCCCATTTTCGATAGCCTTTAAGATCGATCACCCAACTGAACGCAGCCAAGATCAAGAAGCACGCGCCGCCGCTGAATAGTGTCCAACTGGGCGTCCAGATTCGCTTCACCACCGGGCAGATGCCGGTCACGTGCAGCAGTAAAGCAGCAGCAATGCCAATTACCCCGCCTATCAGAAAACGTTTGAATGGAATTTTCGGGGCAAACGTTCGGAACCAACGTCCCGCAACTAATCCGAGAATCATCGTACCGAGTGTCGGAATGAAGCTGAGCGTCAAATAACCGCCACCGTTTGCGACGAAAGGCTTAACGCGAGGGAATAAGTTCAGGAACCACTGATCGAACGCAACACCCAAGTTGCTGTTCTTGTTCCAATGCGCGGCAAAGCCAGTGAAGTTGTGGCTCCAGTTGGCGGGGACACCGACGGCCGCGTAATTGAATCCAGGGTCGCGTGCGGGGTACAACGCCCAAGCCAGCCAGTAGCCGGTGAGAATCACGGCCAACGCGCTCCACTGCGTTCGCGGCCGGCAGAAGCCAAGCACAAACAGGAACGGATAACCTAATCCGATCTGCGTCAGGGTATCTTCGAATGTGAAGTACGTTTGAGTGCTGTTCATCGATCGAAGAAAGATGCCCAGCGCGATTAATAAGATGGATCGCCAGATTGCGTGGGCAAACATTGTACCGAATGCTCCTCCCTTACGGAGCCTACTGGCGATCGAGTAGGGCAAGGCGACGCCAACCAAAAATGAAAAGGAAGGCTGAATCAGGTCGTGCAATGAGCAGCCTGCCCACTCCACATGGCTTTGATTGAATGAAAGAACGCTCCAGAACCAGTTCCCAGGAAAAGCCTGCGCAACACGACTGAAGTGCAAGACCTCGGCCATCATGAGCAACATGACGAGGCCACGATAGGCATCTACGGCGATGTTTCGCTGAACTGCGGGAGCTGCGGCTGTAATCGCAGGGCGCTCTTCGAGAGGCGCGACAATGGGTACGTCGTTGGATGCAATCTCTGGCATGTTCTTAGCGCCTGCTATTGTATTTAACCATTGACTGCGTACTTCCGTCTATGATTGGACCGCGACCTGTGTATCGACAAATCTCCACTCTCCTCACCCTGTGTGTATTACTCCTGGCCGCCTCAATCAACTCTCCCGCGCAGACCGCGAGAATTGGCGACGCGAATATTCATCTGGAGTTTGACGGGCTCATGCACAGTCGCGTCACAGCCCGATTCGACGGCCGCGATATCCCGCTCGGGCCTTCCACAGCTTCAGAGTTCATCGTCGTCAACGGAGGCCCAGTCCAAGATTTTTCACTCAAGACCCAGCGCCTCGTGAACATCTCGGACGCCAGGGGTACAGGCCGGCAACTCGTCTTGACCGGGATGTCAGGAGCGCTCGAGAAGACAGAAACCGTCGAGTCCTTCAAAGAGTACCCCAAAATGCTGTTTGTCAAAGTCCTATACGCGAATACGGGAGCCGCCGACGTTTCGGTCGATGGCTGGACCAATTCCAGCTATGCGCTAAACGCGAACCCGCAGCAGGTATCTCCCGCGTTCTGGTCTCTCGAAAGCGGGTCGTATGAAAGCCGTGGGGATTGGGTCGTTCCCCTGGGCGTTGGCTTTCATCAACAGAATTATCTCGGCATGAACGCGAGCGATTATGGCGGAGGCACTCCCGTGATCGATGTTTGGCGCCGAGATGTAGGTTTGGCAGTTGGCCACGATGAACTCACTCCGAAGCTCGTTTCGCTTCCCCTGAGCATGCCATCGGCAGATCAGGCGACTGTTGCAGTCGAGTACCGGCAGAAGCAAACCCTGAAATCCGGTCAGACGCTAAAGACCTTTGAAACGTTTGTGGCTGTTCATGAGGGCGATTATTTTTCGACTCTCCGTGATTACCGTCGCGTAATGATTCAGAAAGGCGTTCGATTCCCGGATGCCCCAGCGGATGGCTTCGAGCCTATCTGGTGTGCTTGGGGATTCGGCCGAAAATTCCAGCCCAAGCAGATTTTGGCGGCTCTGCCCGTTGTAAAAGGCCTTGGCTTCAAGTGGGTCACGATGGACGATGGCTGGCAGACGGCTGAAGGCGACTGGCAACCGAATCCAGAGAAGTTCCCGCACGGAGACGCGGACATCAAGGCGCTGGTAGACAAGATCCATGCTGAAGGTTTCAAAGCTCAGTTGTGGTGGTCGCCAATGTCAGTCAGCCCCCACGCTCAATTGTTTCGTGAGCACCCGGACTGGCTTCTGCTCGATCCGCACGGCGAGAGACGAAAGATAAGCTGGTGGAATTCGTACTATCTCTGTCCCGCCGTACCTGGCGTTGTGAGATTGCATCAGCGGATAGCTGAGAAGATCATTCGCGATTGGGGCTTCGACGGACTAAAAATCGACGGTCAATTTTTGAATGCGGTTCCACCATGCACGAGTCCGGCTCATCATCACAAACGTCCGGAGGATAGCGTGGAAGCGGTGCCGCAGTTCTTCAAGGCGATCGCCGACGCTGCACGAAGCAGTAAGCCTGGTACTTTGATTGAACTCTGCCCCTGCGGAACCGCTTACTCGTTCTATTCGATGCCGTATTACAACATGTCCGTGGCTTCAGATCCGACCAGTTCTTGGCAGGTCCGTTCTAAGGGAAAAACTCTGAAGGCGCTTATGGGCGATTCGCTTCCTTACTTCGGGGATCACGTCGAGCTGAGTGACGGCGGCATGGATTTCGCTTCAACGGTCGGTGTAGGCGGCGTCATTGGCACTGAGTTCCGCTGGCCTCCAAACGACAAAGCCAGCCCACCGAGCGATACGGAAAGCGCCAAGCTCGCGCTGACTCCGCAGAAAAGGGAGATTTGGGCTGAGTGGGTGAAGATCTATCGCGAGAAGATGCTTCCGACAGGGCAGTACCTCGGCAACCTATACGACATCGGCTTCGATAAACCCGAAACTCACTGCGTCAAAAAAGGCCAGGCGATGTTTTATGCGTTTTACGCGCCGAACTGGAATGGCGAGGTAGAGCTGCGAGGCTTGTCTTCCGTCGACTATAAGATCACAGATTATGTAAATAGCAAGACGCTTGGCGTGGTGCGCGGGCCCAAGGCAAAATTTAAAGTAGCATTCAAGCAAGCGCTCCTTATCGAAGCGGACCCGGAACGTTGAGTACCGGCAGCGGGTTTTCGCAGGCCAGCTCAGAATCTGTACTGCAACTCCAGCTGAATCAGGCGGGGGTCGTGCGCAAACCGAACCTGGCCGAACGCCGACGAATCTATGCGATTTACGGAACCAGAGTCCCCGGGATTGTAAAACTGCGTGTGGTTGAAGAAGTTGAAGGCGTCGGCGCGGAAAACAAGCGATTGTCTCTCCGTCATACGTATGCTCTTCCAGAGAGAAACATCGCTGTTAAGGATTCCTGGCCCGTGGAATACATTGCGGCCCAAATCGCCGTACCGCCCGGCTCCTTCAGCTACCGAACCACCTGTACCTACGCGGCGGAAGTACGGATTGGGAGCGCCATCGGGAGTTCCTCCACCCATGCCGTTGAAATACGCGTTCTGAATGCCGAATTGGTTAGAGCGCGGATCTACGAACTTCACATCGCCGCCTATGTAGTCTGGGCGATCATCGCCTGCCCCAGTCAGAGAGCGGTCGCTGCTGTCAATGATGTCGAATGGCAGACCAGTTTGCAGAGTCACGACGGTCGCGACATTGAACCCTCCGAGTACATGCCCGAAAAATCCACGTTGATCTTTGAAAAACGGCAATTCATAAATAACCGTCCCGACGTAGCGATGACGTACATCGGTGTCGCAGTTTCCTCGATCAAAGCCTGCGTTGAACGGATTTGAATTCACTCGCAACCCGGAACCCGTATCGATGCAATGCGACCAGGTGTAAGAGTTTGTAAGTGTCAATCCATGCGAGTAACGCTTCTCAAGGCTGAGCTGAAGGCTGTTATAAGACGACGTAGCGTCCGAGAGCTGATCTGTTATGCCGCCGAAAACAGCTCCAAAATAGGCATCGTTTTGGGGATTATTGATGTTGTACCTTCTCCGTTGCGGTTCGTTTTGGGTGCTTGCATCCGGCGTAAGCAGACCCGGATTGATCTCTCGGCGATCTTCCAACTTCCGTCCCTGGCTACCTACATAAGCCACATCAGCTAGCCAATCCTTTGCGAGTTGATACTGCACCTGGAAATCGTACTGGAAGGCATAGGGGGTGGCGAATTTTGGGTCCATGAACGTAATGCTGACGGGGGCGACAGAGGTGAAGTCAAACGCGTCTCCGGGCTTGGCGACACGGAACGGAAATGGGTTCTGCGCGAGCGGCGTCGTCGAGGTCTGGTAGGGATGCGTCATATCAGTCGATCCCACTGCAACTACCTGCGCTCCATAGGGAGCCGCACCAAGGAACTGCAAGGATAATTCAGTCTCAGGCACGTTATAGAACATTCCGAAACCAGTGCGAATGCTGAGTTTCCCTGTTCCGGTGGGATCCCAGGCGAAACCGATACGGGGGGCAAAGTTATTCTTGTCTGGACTGTAGGTCGACCGACTGATCCCTTTGTCACCCGGGAACACCAATCCCACGGGAGCCGTTGGAAATACGGTCGATTGCTGGCCGGCACGAAAAGTGTTTACGCGATTATGAAGTTCCGTGAGTGGGGAGCCGTAATCGTAGCGCAACCCAAGATTCAGTGTGAAATTTCGGGAGATTTTGAAATCGTCTTGCGCGTACCCGCTGAAAAATTTGTCGCGGATGCCCTGCCGGTTGGCATTCGACTGATCGTAGAAGCCCGATACATAGCCTTGCGCGAAATCGTTAACCGCAAAGTTGTTCTCCAGTCCAGGGA
Organism: Bryobacteraceae bacterium; assembly: GCA_051003475.1. Classification (GTDB taxonomy): domain Bacteria; phylum Acidobacteriota; class Terriglobia; order Bryobacterales; family Bryobacteraceae; genus Bog-105. Next base: position 59,559 of record JBPCLH010000008.1, on the reverse strand, counting down.
GCACCGGCACAAGTCCAAGATTGGTGCCGTCGCCTGTGAACTGGAGATACCCATTGTTAATGAAGTCAAAAAGCGAATTTTCCTCGTAGGCGCGATATTCCACGCCGAACTTCATCGAATGGCGTCCCTTGATCCAATTGACGTTATCTGCATATTGCCAAGTGTTATCGAAGCGCGCTTGCGGACCCTGATAGGTATTGCCGATGTTGATGTCGTTGATTTGGACGAATGGCGGCCCGGCCGCTGCAGGATCGTCGGGAAGAATCCCGATGAATCCCAGGCTGGCCGGCGTGGTCGAGTTCGCCGGGACGACACCGGGCTGATCGCGCCGGTGGAACGACGCTAGAGCCTCGTTCACCACATTCGGGCTGAACGTATGCGTGTCATGCAGCGCGACGTTGTGGTAAGTGACAAGATCGAGTTCGCCGAATCCGGGGATGGTCGGTCCCTGGAACGAGAAAGGCTTATTCTCCGTCGCTCTCTCTGTGAAATACGAAACCGAGAAATTGTTCGAGTCGGAAAACCGGTGATCGATTTTGAGAACCCCCTGGTCGCGATTCAGCGAATCGACCGGCGCACTGAAGAGTGTGTTTCCGCTGGAAGCAAGTGGCGTGATATTCACTATGGCTTTGGCGGCCGGTGTGCCGTTTGCAAGAATGGCGGCACGCTCGGCGTCCGAGAATACGGTGCCTGAATTCGAGACGCCATAGACACGGCGGAAGCCGAGGTATGACGCAAAAAAGAATGTCCTGTTCTTGATGATCGGGCCGCCGAAGTTCGCGTCGAAATCATTCAAATTGTACTTGGGTTTGGGCGTCCCCACTGCATTAAGGAAAAAGGGGGTCGAATTGAGAACTCTGTTTCGGAAAATCTCCGTGGCTTGGCCGTGGAATGAATTACCGCCAGATTTGATCGTCGATTCGATGACTGCACCGGAGTTCCGGCCATACTCGGCCTTCATGGCTCCGGTCACGACGCGGAACTCGCCCAAGGCGTTTGGCGAGATGACATCCACCGCGTCCGGTATGTTAATTGCTAGATCGTTGGAGTCGGCGCCATCCAGAATGAAATTATTGGCTTGAGAACGCTGGCCGTTCACTTCAAAATCCCCGACTGCTGCGCCGGGCCCTTGAGCTGCATCCGGCGGTGTGGTGGTGACGCCTGGCTGTAAGGCGATTAGCGACAGAGCGTTCCGGCCTCCATTTCCGGACAGAATCGGCAAAGACGCAATATCCGTGATGGACCGGCCCAGTTGCGCATCTTGAGTGTTCACCTGGGGTGACGTCTCGTCCACCGTTACGCTTTCACTGACTTGCCCGATCTGGAGCGTCACGTCGACTCGCAGATTGCTCGCGACCACCAGACGCTGGGGGGCGATTGTGGTTTTTGCGAACCCCGAGGCTTCCACGGTGACCGAGTACATACCGGGCGGTAACTCAACGAACTGATAGAAGCCGGATGTATTCGTCGTGGTTTTGGTTTGAGCGCCAGTGTCGGCGTTGCTGGCCGTGACGTTTGCTCCCGCCACCGCACCGCCCGACGCATCGACAACATTTCCGACGATTGTGCCTTTGCCCCCCTGTGCCCAGCCAACTACCGCGAATACCATACCTGCAATCAGCAATATCAGCCGCTTCATGATCTAAAATCCTCCTGTTAAACTCCCGGGGCGTCGCGTTGCCTGCTCAGCAAGCGATTGAGAGGAACCGAACGAGGGCTGCATCGTGCTCACCGGAAGCTAACACCAGTGGGCAGTAAACTCTCCTGACCCCATACTCTTGACTCACCTTACGGCGGATCGAGACACGCTTAATCTAACTTGTGTGTGACAACGGTCTAACCAAGAACAGCAAGAGTATCTCAAATCTAGTTACTCCATGAATTGTCTACGTGCAATCTTTTATTTAGCAGGTTATCTGTTTTCTCACGCCGGCTCGCGGCGATTATTTCTGGCATTCAACTTACCGGGCAGTTGCCCCTGAAACTCGATTAGCGAGCCTGTTTTGCTGGTGAGGATTAAATTAGCCGCGGTCCATTGAGCCGCTACTTTGAATCGAGAAAACTACCAGTAAGCCGAATCCTGGGATTTAGAGCATTTGTGCTAGTGAAGTCGCTCTAGCCTTTTCTGCGAACCCGAGGGTTCTCGCGAAGGAGTAACGGGCTATGCGCCACGCTCTCACACTTTGTCTTGTATGGACGGGAATCGCTGGAACCGCTCTTGCGAGAGAGGGAGGTCAAGGGTGGGAAATCCTACGTTCGCAGGCTATGACGGCCTCCGAACACGGGTTCTTACCAGGAGGCGGAACGGTTGCTCCGCTCGGCTCTTTCATCGTTGCCCGATCCCGCGGGTGCAGGAGCGGTCACTCTGTGGAATGAACTAGGCGAGTCCCAGGAGGCCCAGTCGCATTTCGCTGAGGCGGAACAGGATTACCACCGCGCGATTGATCTTAATCAGAAGCTAAAGCGACCAGATGATTTTGAAATGGCGGTTTCATTGAATGACCTCGCCGCCATCTCTCATGGACGCGGCCAATTCGCCTCGGCTGAGGCCCTTCTTCGACAGTCGTACTCTCTTCTCGAGAAGAATCAAGCCCGTGCAAACTCAATCGCCGGATCTGTCTTGGGAAATTTGGCACTGAACGTTCAACAGCAAGGCCGGTATGAGGAGGCCCGTCAACTTTACGAGCGTGCGAGCGCAACTATCCGGGGGTCCAAGGGCGAAAGAAGCCGCGAATTCGCAAAACTTCTTACCAATTCGGCGCTTTTCAGCTTCGAAACCGGTCATTACACGGAGGCCCTCGAAAGAGACAGAAGAGCGCTCGAGATTGAAAAGGCTCTACAGCTTGTTAATGGTGACGTGGGGGGTTTAACCCTGAACAACCTGGGACTCACACTGTACGAGCTTGGAAGGCTTTCCGAAGCCGAGCCGCTATTCCTCGAAGCCATTGCAATTGAGAAAAAGAGCCCGGCGGGTCGTTATCCGAATTACGCAGAAGCATTGAATAATCTCGCAGTTCTCGAGATGAAGACCGGAAGACTGGACACGTCACGCCGGCATGGGATGGAAGCACTGGAGATCATTCAGACTTATGGCGGCAACCAAGATCCAAGGATGGCGATTGTATGGACCAATCTAGGCATGGTCGAGGCCGCCCGAAATAACCTGCAAGAAGCGAAAGCACTACAACAAAAGGCGGCAGATCTTTGGCTGAAAACGCTCGGACCGGACAATCCGAACTACGCCGCTGCGCTTTCGAATACCGCGTCGGTGGAGAGCAAACAAAAGCATCACAAGAAAGCGCAGGCCCTGTATGAGAGGGCGCTTCACATTGATGAAGCTAGGTTCGGCCCCAATCACCCTAAGGTGGCTTCAGATCTATCAAGCCTTGCCGTCGAACTCTTCTACCAAAAGAAAATCGAAGACGCTCTTTACTTCCTTCAGCGTGCGGAGGCAATACAAGAGAAGTCTCTTGGACCGGATAATGTGCGAATAGCGCAAACGTGCCGTAATATTGCCGTGATTTACTGGACTTCTAAGCAGTTCGCGGAGGCCAGCGCTGCATATAGCAAAGCCATTCGGTTATTTGAAGTTTCATCCCAAAAAGACAATCTGACGCTTTCCACTTGGCTTCAGGAATACGCCGAAGTATTGAAGAAAGAACAACGATTCGCTGACGCGGAACGAGCTGCAACTCAAGCTCTAGGCATTCAGGTACGAAATACTCTTAAAACGGCCAGCCTCGAAAAAAAGGATCAAGCTCGCTCGGGTAAAAAGCCCGATGATAAGAGTTAGCGTGCAACTCACTTAAGTAACCCGGCTGATATTTTTACAACTCTTACACATTTGCGCTTGGTTCGAATGCGAACAGCCTTGTTCGAGAATGAACAAGAATATGGCGAGGGATAACGTCCATATTGTCAGAAACGTTCGTTGTTGGAGTTGGTAATAAGAATGCCTTATCCACGCCATAATGCCGAGCGAGACTCCCGAAGGCGCGGGTTCGAGCGGAGGAGTCCCCGGCGTGCCCGCGAGGCGATCGCGACGCACGTTCAGGTTCGCGGAGTTCGAGCTGTGCAGCGAAACTGGACAACTATCGAAGCATGGAATACGGATTAAGGTACAAACGAAACCGATCCAGGTTTTGGAGGCGCTGCTCGCGAAGCCGGGTGAACTGGTAACGCGAGAGGAAATCTGCAGAAAGTTATGGCCGGCTGGCACGTTCGTTGATTTTGAAAACGGACTCAACACGGCGACGAACCGGCTGCGTACTGCGCTTGGCGATTCGGCAGAAGCGCCGCGCTACATTGAAACACTTCCCCGTCTCGGATATCGGTTCCTATGCCCGGTTATCGAGGTCGAAGCAAACGAACCCACCGCACTTTTGCCAGATGCAGCAGCGGGGTCTGAGATCAGCGGGATCGACTTGCCGAGTGCTGGCGTAAACAATTTAGTCCCCCAGCTCCCAGCCAAACCGGAGCCGAATATCACAAGCGTCAACCAGAGAAGTTACCAACTGCGCAGATTTTTTCAGATCGCGGCGGGGTGCGTTCTGGTTTTGACGGTCGGAGCGCTTATCTTTATATACCTTCGCTCCAGGGGGCATGGGATTCATCGGCAGCCGATCTTCAGGCAATTGACATTCAGAGCCGGTGTGATTGGCTCCGCAAGATTCATCCCGGACTCGGAGAATGTAGTTTACACCGCTAAATGGGGAAGCGTCGAGCGCCAAACATATCTGATGGACTTAAGAAGTTCGCAATCACGGGCTTTAGGCTTTGCGCCGGGCGTGCTCGCTGCGGTGTCAAGAAAAGGCGATTTGGCATTCGTTTCACGGAATCCGTCTGGATTGCATGGCTGTGTCCGCCTATCCCGTGTTTCCGTGAACGGAGGCGCCGCGCGGGTTATCGCCGAAGGCACGAGGGGTGCCGATTGGGCTCCTAACGGCCGGGACCTCGCGATCGTGCGCGCAGTTGCTCCGGACTCTGTTGTCGAGTTTCCTGTCGGAAACGTGGTTTATAGCTCACATGGTTGGATCGGTTGCCTGCGTGTCTCACCGGGCGGAGATCAGGTAGCGTTCATTGAACATCCGGTACGGGATGACGACGCGGGTCACGTTCGTATCGTCGACACGAAAGGCAACACGAGAGTGCTTACAGACGAGTGGAACAGTGCCGAAGGACTCGCATGGTCGCCGTCCGGCAAAGAAGTATGGTTTACGGCGAGCAAGCAGGGAGCCGCCCGCACTCTGTACGCGGTATCTAGGACTGCGAAGTTGCGTCAACTTTCAGATGCACCCGCTTCGTTGCGTCTGCTCGACATCTCAGGCGCAGGACGCGCACTCATCGCCGTTGACGACATGCGCATGACTTTGATGGGCGCCCCGGGTGTGGGCGGGCCGGAGCGCGATCTTTCGCATTTTGATCTTTCTCACGTCGACGACATTTCCGCTGACGGCAATCTTGTGCTCTTTACTGAAGGCGGTAATGCAGGGGGCCAGCATTACGCGACCTATGTCCACGATCTGAGGGCGGGCAGCACCGCCCGTATAGCCTCAGCCCGCGCCCTGGCCTTATCACCCAACCAGAAGTGGGTTCTGACAGTCGACCCGCGGGATAGAACGCGCCTCACGCTGACCTCAATCGTTTCGAATGCATCAAGTGAGGTGTTCGGAAATGGCTTCGAGTATCAGTGGGCGAAATTTCTCCCCGACGGCAAGACACTGCTCGTCGGCGGGGCTTACCCTGGAGAGCTTCTTAGCATCTGCACGCAGAGTCTGGATGGTGGCAAACCCATTCCCTTAAACGGGGTGCCATATCTGGACTATGTTGCCGTGTCTCCGGATGGGCTCCGCATTGCGGGTGCGACTATCAGCGATTCAGGTCTTATCTTCGATCTGAGAAATCACAGCGCTCGTCAGATCTCGCCCGGAGTGAACGCACTTCCGATTGCCTGGAGCACCGATAGCAAAGAGTTGTTCGCGGTAAGCCGTCGCAACTCCATATACCGAATCGTGAAAACGAACCTGCAAACCGGCCAAGTTCAGCTCTGGAAGACGCTCCCGCTCGGAGATCAGGCTGGAGTTATCGGATTGGCAGGACTGGTCATTTCTCCTGCAACGGGTGCTTACGCGTATTCGACAGATTTGAACCTGTCGCACCTCTATCTGGTAGATGGCTGGCACTGACTCCGAAAGGAGCACTACAGCCGTTGTATTTGCCTGCACCGCGCCAATCGTGAAAGCCGGACCCGTTAGAAGGTAATCTTACCTACCAGGATGATCTGCCGCGGATTGCTCGAGAACGCAAGATCAGGCCGATTGAAGATCGGATCGCCGGGGGTGAGCATATTCCTGACGCTCGTCGAGCTCACGATGGTCACGAGGTTTGGATTTGCGCCATCAACGTGGTTCAGGAACCCGCCTGTAAATTGTGGATGGTTCAGCGCATTGCTGAATTGGCCCTGGAACTCGAGCTTTACCCGCTCCGTTATCGAGAACCGCTTGATGACGCTGAGATCCAGGTTATTGATCGGCCGAAGCGGAAGCGTGTTCCGTCCGCCGTTCGGGAATGTTCCTGGACCGGCTACAAGATATTTCGCATTTGCGTTATCTGCGACGTAGGCTGCAATCGCAGGATTCGTAAAAGCATTGCCCTGGGCGTCCGTCAGTGTTGTGGGAATCGTAGTACCCGTGGCATCAATGGCGTGGACGGTACTCCCGGCGTTACCCGCGCCGGATGGGTTGACAATCGCGCGATCTGGCCATGGATCACCGTTCAGATTTGAATCGATGGCGCTCTGCACAGTCGCGTACTCTGGGCTCTCGTATGTGTAGATGGGAGCGACTTCCCAGTTGCCCACCAGATTCTTCACGAACCAGTTATGGCCGCTTTTAAAGAAGGGCACGTCGTATAGAGCCGTCAATGTAAGCCGGTGTCTGCGGTCTAATGCTGAAGATGATCGTTCGGGCCGTAGATCCTGGAAATCCTGGGGCCTGCGCGGACTCAGAACTGTCGTGAAGAAGTCCGCCGTGCTGTCGTCGATATTGTGACTCCACGTATAGGCTCCGATGAGCTGCAATCCGCGCGAAAACCGCCGGTTCAACTGTAGAGCCAGCCCGTGATAGGTGGAATTGCCAATCGGCGCATTGTCGACAATTGTGGACCCAAACCCGGCTGCAGCATATGCCGGAAGCTCTCCAACTGGCGGGAAATCGCCGAAGCTGCGTGTTAGCCCCGCCAACTGACTCGCGGTCGGGGCAGAAAAGAAGGTTGGGAGCGCGTTCGCGGGAGTGACCGGCGAGCCGAAGTTGATTCTCTGTTGCACGTCCAGGTGTATCCCACGAGTGCCAAGATATCGCGCTTCAAAGGTGTAATCGTTCGCAAACTGGTGCTCGATGCCGAAATTCCACTGAATCGAGTAAGGCAGTTTTTGATTCTCGATCAAGGCCTGGGTGGCCGCTCGTGCCTGAGCCTGTGTCAGCGGACCAGTAGAGGTGTTCGGAACGATTCCGCCGTTACCCAGAAAGTTGGCTCCGATATTGGTCGGATTGAAAGCGAGCAGGTCAACCGTCGTACTCAGCTGTGGCGGTAGATCAAGAATGCCGATATTGTCATAGAGAACGTCATAGTTCATGCCGAACCCGGCACGGATCGAAGTCTTGCCGTTCGATCCCGGAGAATAGGCAACCCCAATCCGCGGCGCAAAATTCTTGTACTGCGGCTTCGGTTCGTTGAATTCGATCAAACCAGGCACATTGGAAATACTGTTGAGAGGTTGTAACCGGTCCGAATAAGGAACGCTTGTGAACTCCCAGCGAAGCCCTAAATTTAGCGTCAAGTGGGGATTCACCTTCCATTGATCGTTTCCATAGATGTACGTCGAAATCTGATCGCCATAATAGACAGGAGTTCCTAGGCTACGCTGCGCAACCTGATCCGGAAGCTGATCGAATAGATACGTCGATAGGTTGGAGTACTCGTAATCGCCCCGCGAACGCTGCGTAAAGGTTTGCGGCGAAATGGCTTTACGCCCGTCAAACCCGAATTTGAAGGTATGCGCGCCTTTCGTCCAGCTTACGTTGTCTGTTACTTGATAAGTGTTCTGAATCGTAAATTGCGGGGCGGTGGGGTTCGGACCGATCGGAAGGCCGTTCAGATCGTTGAATACCAGGTTGGGAAACGAATCCAGCCCCGGGAAACTGGCGTTGGGCAACACGAACTGCTGATTGAAGCGCATGTACCCAAGCCTCAGTTCGTTGGTGACGCTCGGTGTGAAGTTATGGAATTCACTTAGCGTCGCCATGTAATTCCTGTTCGGCTGCGGCGCGAAAAAGGCTGGCAGAGTTCCGGCGATGTCAATCGTGTCTATCCTGTTGTAAAGGAAACGGCCGCGCAACTGGTCGCGATCGGAAATGTTGTAGTCGATCGAGCCAACACCGTAATAAGCATTCTGATAATTCGGCGCGACGACTTGAAGCACACCAACAGGTACGTTAACGGTGGCGCCCCCGGGAGGTCCGACAGGAATCGTCGTGCTTTGTGTCGCGGCGGGTGCGACGTACTTCTGCAGAATACCCAGATTCGTAGCAGAAATGCCAGGAAGCGCGCTGAGTTGCGCATACCCGGCGGAGGTTGGCGAAAGTAGCGGAGAACTTGGCACTGCCGCTTGCCCGGTCGGGTTGTACTCAAAGAGTGCGTAGTAAAAGAGCTTATCCTTCTTGATCGGGCCACCGAATGAAGCTCCGAGACGGTTCTGGTCGAAACGAGGATTCGTAAGTACTCCGGAATTAGCAGCTGATTGGTCTAACGCGTTGAAATTACGGTTTGACACATAGTCGTAAATCGTCCCATGAATTTGGTTTGTTCCACTCTTGATGTTCGTATTGAACTGCCCTCCCGAGGAGTGTCCGAACTCGGCCGAGAACTGGTTCTGCATGAGCGTGAACTCGGATACCGCGTCGTTCGGGACGAAGATCAATGAGCCTGTAGTACTCTTCTCGTTGTTATCGATGCCTTCAATCGTGAAGTTATTGTTGTAAGGCCGCTGTCCACCAACTGACGGCCCCGTTCCTATACCAACACCGCCTGCATTGGCAACTCCCGCGCCGAGCAAAGAAAGATTTAGTACCCCACCATTCGCAAGACCCGCTACTGGCAAATCCGCTGCGAGCTTCGCAGTGAAATTAGTCTGGATCTGGGCTGTGCTTGTGTCGATTGTTTCAGTTGCTTCAACGACTTCCACGCTTTGGGATAGCTGCCCCACTGCCAAAGTGACGTTCTGGGTGGCGGTTTTATTTAATTCGACGGCGACACCTTTCAAACTCGTCCGCGTGAATCCCGTCGCATTTACTGCCAAATCGTACTTGCCGATGTGCAGATTGCTGAACCGGTACTGCCCGTTTGCTTCTGTCGTTTTGGTCGCTCGGACCCCGGTTGATTCCTCGACGACATCGACTTGCGCTCCTGGAACCGCGCCCCCCGTCGAGTCCACGACTATGCCGACAAGATCGCCACTCGTAACCTGACTCCATGCAGCGGGGCTTGCGAGTAAAGCTAGCGCGATAGATACAGGCGCCGCCGCCTTACGGATTCTGGCGAGAAACAATTGAACCGGCGTTTTCTCGTTCGCAGGGAGACCCCTGCTGTACAAATAGAGTTCGAGTGAGAAGTTGTTTTGTGTTTTCATCCCTATCCCCCACCGATCTTCGCGAGCAGCGAGAGCTCTAACGCCCTCTATCTCCGCCGATCAGTTATTGTCCTTACGCCGACGATACTGCGGATGCAAGACAAGCTGCTATAACTTGTCTCTGAAGAGTCCATAACTGATCGTGGCAAGAAGCGGGAATCACGCCATAGGCTGACGTTTTTCTTTTATACGCTATAAGTTGAGGCGTTAGCGGTAGGGAACTTGGGAGTTTATTGCCAGCCCGACACGGCAAAAAGATCGGAGAGGCTCTGCATTCGGGAATATACAAATGTTTGGAGATTTTTTGCAACATGCAGGTGGAGAAAATACGAACCGCCAGTCAGCTCAGGCGGCGCATAACGGCGGTAGGGCGTTAGCTGCCCGGTTGTAAGGTTCAGCAGGTCGAGCACAACCAACCCGTTATCTTGATGCATGGTAAGAAGAGTCTGTGGATTGACGAATGCCTCGGGCGAGACACGTTGTGGTGTGTTGATCGAACGTGCATCGCCAGTGGACAAATCCAGGATTACGATTTTAGATCCGTCACAACCCACTGCGCTTCGGCCGTTCCCATCGATAATGGCGCTGTCCAGTTCTAAGCCGCTTTTCACGAGAGTCGGGCTCGTCTCGGTGATACGTTGTCTATAAATGCCCGGAGCCTGTTTCGGGTACCTGCCTGAAACCAGGATCTGCTTACCATCTGGGAAGAACTTCGCCCAGCGGTACGCCAGTCCCTTTCCGGATATCGCCTTAGGTTGAGCCGCGCTCACTGAGAGGAGAGTAAGTTTCGTCGGGTCACTGGCATTCTGGGCTAGCGCCCACTGTCCGTCATCTGAGAGATCCATCGCACGACCGTCTCCTAGCCGCTCGGAAGAACGAGTCTCCGTCCTATATAGATAAATGCTGTACTGCTTTCCCCCTCCTTCGCCACTTTCGTCGAACAGGACGGCTTTGCCGTCCTGCGTGATCGCTACCGCGCGGGACCAATCAAGCCAGGAAATATCACGTTCAGACTTGTCGTTTAGGTTTCCGAGAAACATGGTCATGTGTTGCGTTGAATGCGCAATCAGCACCTTCCCGGATGGAGCTATGTCCTTGAGCTGCAGATCTCCCGGAACTTTCGCAACTTGCCGCACCCGGCCGCGCAGATCGACTGCCATAAGGCCTCGGTTAGCACCCGAACGCGCCCCGGTGAACCATACCTCACGCCCCGAAGGATCCCAGGCTAAGCCCAACACCGATCCCCAGCCCGAACTGAGGACGTGCGCCTCGCCGGAGGAGTTCACTACGACAACCAGGCCCGCATCATCACCCTTTAGAGGGTGGTCCAGGAAAGCTACTTCAGTGCCGTGCGGAGAAACACGCGCACTCGATATCCAGCCGCTCGAGGTGTAGATTTTCCGACCGGCAGGAAACTCCACCGACCAAGCCGAATTTCCTTGTGTCACCACACAGAGCGTTCCCTCGGGAGCCCAATCCGCGCCTTCGGCGCGATCCGAAATCGGCCGCGGTGCGCCACCGTGAAGGGGTACCCGTTCGAGCACCATCTTGTCGGTGCTCTTCGGCTTAACAAAAACTGCCATTTCAGCTGTCGGTGAAAGACTCGCGAGCCACGCGTTTTCAAAACCGAGATCTCGAGCTTCGGGACTCACAAGATCCGCCTGAAATACACGGCTAGCTGCTCCGTTCCACTCCGCACTGTAAATGATGTTCCCACCGTCAGGCGTAAACCTAGCCTCCTCGATCGAGCCCTTACGGAACGTGACTTGATGAAACGATGGCTCCGGATGCGACCAGCCAATTCGAAAGAAAACAGAGGCTGCGGCGAGTGCCATGATTGTGATCGCCAAGCTTCCGATCATGAGCCGCGTGCGCGCGGATAGCGAAAGCCCACGATTTGACGCTGTAGGATTCGGCCGCGCAGCAGGAACAGGATCTCCCGTTTCGACAGCAATTGGTTCTGAGGCGATGCTAACTGGCGATACTGGCCGAATAGCTTCTAGCTGCCGCCGCTCGTTAGAAGGGGCGTTGAGAACCGTGGCGGGCGCGATAAATCGATAACCAAGCCGCGCCAATGTCTCGATATAGATCGGGTTCTCTGCCGAATCGCCAAGTGCGACTCGTAACCGATTGACTGCGGTGTTCAGCCCACTCTCAAAATCTACAAATGTGTCGGCAGGCCAAAGGCGGGTTCGCAACTCATCGCGCGTGACAACATGCCCCGGCTGTTCGAGCAATGCGCTGAGAATATGGAACGGCTTTCCCTGTAGCCGCACTCGAATTCCAAGCTTTCGCAGTTCGCCTGTATCAAGGCAGAGCTCAAACGGGCCAAACTGAACGACGCGGTCTCCCCGTAGCTTTTCTCCCCCGATCGTGGCATAGCCCATAATTACAATTCCATTGCGAATCCACCTAGCATTTTTACCTCCACCGGGTCGCCATACATTCGCGATTGCGCCGGTCCTTTACTATGAGTCGCTTCCCTTCCATTGTAGTTTGGGACTTGGGTGGCAGATGTTCGCATCCGGGACCGGGTGGATCAGACACGATCAACTTCGTAGCTGAAAGTATAGGCCATACCTCGGTAATCTAACTGTGTTATCATCAGAGTGTTCTTACCTGCGGCTGTGTCTTTGTTGAATATTTCTTCTATGGGTCCTGGCTGCTTGTGTGACAAATTCAGCAACTAGGAGTTTTGTATGACTAACGTATTTGTTGGAAACCTAAGTTTCCAGACAACTCAAGACGATCTTAATTCGATCTTTTCTCAATATGGGGCCGTCGAGCGGGTAAATGTAGTGACAGACCGCACGACCGGTCAACCACGCGGCTTCGCATTCGTCGAAATGGCGAGCCGGTCTGAAGCCGAAACAGCTATCTCGTCATTGAATGGCACGGATCTGCACGGCAGAACACTGAACGTGAACGAAGCTCGGCCGAAGACTGAAGGCCCGCGTGGCGGTGGCGGCAGCGGTCGCGGCAACGGCGGTGGGTTTAGAAAATCGCGCTGGTAAGACCTGAGCGCCCGTTAATTCGGTAATTGCGGGCGCCTTGATCGCCTTCGTTGTTCATGGATTCACGGTAAATGGAGGTCCGTTGGCAGGTCGCGATTCATTCCAAAAACGTCAGAAGGAAGCTGCGCGCCGTGAGAAACGGCAGGTGAAACTCGAGCGTCGTCAAGGGCGCCAGCAGCCCTCGAATTCCGATTCGGAAGTCGACGAGAACGGCATCGCAAGGCCGGTGGACCTCTCGCAACTGCCGCTCACAACTGCCCCTGGAAGGCCTTCTGCTGATCCTCTTGCGAACGTACCCCTTCCGGTGAATCCACCCGATCCCGCAATCGAGCGTCGTGTAAGCGCCTTCAAGCCGTCCTTGGTTGAGCCGGCACAGCCAAAAAACGATAGCCCACCCCGCGAACCGTAAGCAGATGTCCGGGACGTGTGGGATCGTCTTCAATGTAGCGCCTGAGCCGCACGATGAAATTGTCAATGGGTCGCGTGTCGGTATCGTCCCTCAGCCCCCACACTTGATCGAGCATCGTCTTCCGTGAAACAGGTTCCCCCTCGTGTTCAATGAGATACCGCAGGACGTTAGCTTCCATTAACGTGAGCCGAAACACCTGATCGCGGACAGATAGTTCGAGTCGATCGAAATTTACCGTTTTCTCCGTGCTCCCGCCGAACGTGAAGACGTCTTTAGTTTCACCCGCAGGCGGAGCGTGGTTCGAGGAACCCTCCAGCCACTCCCGGCGGCGTAGCAGACCCCGAATCCTCGCAATCAGAATAGAGAGTTCAAAAGGCTTTGTTAGGTAGTCATCGGCGCCCGCCGCGAAGCCGCGCAGGACGTCGTCCGGATGGCCGCGCGCTGTCAACATGAGAGTAGGAATAAATTGACCTACTCGGCGCAGTTCGGATATTACGGCAAAACCGTTCTGACCGGGCAGCATGACATCGAGGATCAGCACGTCGAAGTTCGCATCAGCCTGTGTTAATCGCTCAAGCGCCTCTTCGCCCGTTTCCAGAGTCTCAACCTGATAGCCCTCCGCTTCCAGATTGAAGCGCAACCCGTCGGCCAGGTGCTGCTCGTCCTCCACTACCAGGACCCGGTTCATTTAACCTTCGGAAGCTGAAGCACGAACGTGCTGCCGCGGCCTGGACCTTCACTCTCGGCCCAAGTGCGCCCACCATGTCTCTTAGCCACCGTGCGGACGATGTATAACCCGAGACCGGTTCCCTTGAGGCGCGCCGCAAGCGGGCCTGGAACACGATAGAAGCGTTTGAAAATCCGTTTCAACTCGGTTTTCGGAATGCCAACGCCGTGATCTCTTACGCGCACGGCCACGTACTTGCCGTCGATATTGGCGGTTTCAACGATCACCTTTACATCGCTTCCGGAATACTTTACGGCGTTGTCGATGAGGTTTGAGACCGCCGCTCTCACCTCATCCATGTCGCCCTGAACCTCGAAACGCGGTCCGGACTGATATTCGAGAGATTCCGGCGGCAGGCTATGCAAGGTTCGGGCGCGTATCAGGCACTCCTCGACCAGCTCACGAAGATCGATCGGTGACGAATCGACAAGGCGACTGGCGTGACCGATTCGTCCGGTGCGCAATACCTGTTCGATCGTAGTCAACAGCCGGTCACTATCCTCCAGCATGATTCGATAGAACTCAGTGCGTTTGTGCTCGTCGACCGCGCGCGTCTGGAGAGTCTCGAGATACAGACGTATTGAGGCGATGGGCGTCTTTAGCTCGTGCGTGACCGCATTGATGAAGGCATCGTGCTGCTCGTTCCGGCGAATTTCCCGCACCAGGAAGGTGGTGTTCAGCACAACGCCGGCAATGATCATTGCTACCAGCAGGAAACCGAAAAAGAGCAGGATGCCTGTGCGCCAGTTGAACAGCACCCAGCCGATGTAAAAAAGGAGAATGACTGAGATCAGTCCGGCGCCGAGCGCGATGAAGAATGCTATGGACTTCTGCCGGCTCGAGACGACCATGACTTCAGCTTATTCCCCAGTGAGGAAAGTGTCACGTCTTCGGGAGCGCTTTACTAGGCGGCACACGGGCGGACGCAGGTGCGTTTAAGCAGCTTTTCGTTCGTCAAGTTGGCTTTCAACTTTCGCTGCATGGACGGATTTCGCTACACCCAGGAACTTCAAGAATTTGATTTGAATCCAGGAAGGATCGAACTCGTACCACGCCAGTCCATGCCGCGCCGATGTCGGATGTGCATGATGATTGTTGTGCCAGCCCTCGCCGAAGGTCATCAGCGCTACCCACCAATTGTTACGGGAGTCGTCGCGTGTACGGAAACGGCGCGCGCCCCACATGTGTGTAGCAGAATTCACCAGCCAAGTCGCGTGAAGTCCGACAACCACACGAAGGCAGACACCCCACAACACCATCGGAACACCGCCTATCGCGAAAAGGACCGCTGCCAACGCGATAATGGGAACCCAATGATAATTATTCAACCATACGTAGAAACGATGCTTCGCCAGATCTGGCGCGTATTTCGACATTAGCCGGGTATTGTTGTGATTGGCTTCCCCAAAAAGAATCCAGCCCACGTGAGCCCACCAGGCACCATCCCGCGGCGAGTGCGGATCGCCATCTTGGTCGGATTTCTGGTGGTGGATTCGATGTACGGCTACCCAGAAAATCGGACCACCTTCCAGCGTTAATGTGCCGCAGAATGCAAAAAAATATTCAAGCACCTGTGGAACTTTATAAGATCGGTGCGTGTGTAGCCGGTGATATCCCATGCTGATACCAAGGCCCGTCGCAATCCAGTAAAGAAGAACAGCAACGGCGAGGTTACGCCAGCTGAACACGAAGAGAGCCGCAAGGGCCCCTACGTGAAAAAGCCCCATAACGAGGGTCGTCAACCAATTCAATCCGTGGCTTTCTGGCGCTGTACGCGCGTCAATACTCACCGCCTCAACACTCATTTTCACATCAGCAATCGGACTCACATAACGAACCTAACAAGAATTGAGCCTTTCCTCTGTAAGACTTGTGTAATTTCGCTATTATCCCCAAACGTCGATCCGGGTTACACCGTTCGATTCACTAGGCAGGCCGCTCGATTTAGCGTATAGTTGAGAATGTTCGAAGCAATTTTGCGTCGCTCGTCCGGAGCCATCACCAAGTAAGCCCTCGGATTGCCAACCTTTTCTGTTCTTGGCCCATTCTTCCAATATCCGGAGTTTACTTATGTCATTGCTAAACGGAGATCGAGCGAGAGCTAATAAGAAGTCAACGAAGCGGCGCTTGCGGCGAAGCCAAATTAACGCCCTCCGAGGCAGCGTTATGCCGGACCGAAATGGCGACGTGCGTTCCGCGCCTGTCGAACCGCCCAAAAGCATTCAATAGCCGCTAAAGCGGTTCTTCTGGATCACATCGGTTGGGCCGGAAGGTAGAGCAACAGATTTTTTCGGAAAATCCTGTGCTTGAAGCGCAAACGCCGAGGGCATAGACTGACCTATTAGTGACCCCATGACAGACCCGACTCGTCATTCCGAACCAAGGAAACATAGCGCGGACGTTACTCCCACAGTCGACCGCAGGCAGTTCTTAACAAGCGCTGGAACTGCGATACTCGCCGGTTCTGCCACTACGCTCTCGGCTCGGTCGTACGCGCGGGTGGTCGGGGCGAATGATCGCATCCGGCTAGCTCAACTCGGCTGTGGCGGCCGTAGCGAAGGTCACGTTCACATGGTCCACATGGCGGCACAGCGTACGCCCGTTGAACTTGTTGCCGTTTGCGACATATGGACACTGGCCCGGGAACGGCGTGCGGCTCAAGTAAAGGATTTGTTCGGCACGGGTCCCGAAGTCTACAAATATTCCGAGAAGATGCTGGCCGGTTCCGATATCGACGGTGTCATGCTCGCGACCGGCGATCACCAACATGCAAAGCTTTGCGTCGAGGTCGTCCAGGCAAGCAAAGACTGCTACGTCGAAAAGCCGTTTGCGAACGTGCTCGACGAGGCGAAAGCAGCACGTGCTGCTGTGAAAGCATCGAAGCAAGTCGTGCAAATGGGCACACAACATCGCAGCCAGGCGTACCCGCTGGCCGTACGCGACATCATCCAATCTGGCCGGATCGGGGACATAGTCAGGATCACCCAGGAGTGGAACGTAAATCAGCCGCGCTGGCGGTACATTCCGAAGATCGATGATGGCAAGCATCCGCCTCTCGTGAAGGAAGAGGACACCGACTGGCAGCGCTGGCTTCTCGGAAAACCAAACCGCCCGTTTGATCCGCACGTTTATTCGGAATTTCGGCTGTATCGCGATTTCTCGTCCGGCATCTTCGATCAATGGCTCAGTCACGGCGCGGACCTCGTTCACCTTTGGACGAACGAGACGCATCCGGTGAGTGCGACAGCAACTGGCGGTATCTTTACCTGGAAAGATGGGCGCGAGAATCCTGATAATGTCACGGTCTCGTTTACCTATCCGAAAGGATTTCTGTATACCTATTCGACGACGTTCTCAAATAGCTATCGTAGTTTCAGTCGCATTCAAGGCCGGAACGGCACGATCGAGAACTACGGAGGCGAAGGGGCATCGCTGTTCCTCGTGACGAAAGAAGGAGGACCGTACGAATTCGACCCTGAAGACAACGCGCGCCCCCGCTACACCGCACCGCCGGGCATGGGTCCGGCTCAAGACGCAGCTGAAATTCTGCGCTTGCCGGCCTCTCGACGGGAGCCTGACTCGCTAGGTCCGAGTGATGATGATGCGGATCACCTGATGAATTGGTTGAACGCGATGCGCGAGCGCAAACAGCCCAACGCGAATGTCGATCATGGATTTTCGCATGCGGTTGCTTGTATTATGGCGGCGCAATCTTACTGGTCGAGCAAGCGGCTCTACTGGAATCCATCATCGGAAGAGATTGTCGACCATCCCGTCTGAGACCTGTCAAACCACTACTGGCCGCTCCATTCAAGTCCGCCACCACGCGCCCACACGCCCGATAGATTCGCGCAACACAACGAGCCCAGCAGGAACTATTGCGGATTAGGGCCGACTACTGCAGCGTGTTCCCGATGAACAGCGGCCTGATATGACGGTTGAACAGATTGTCCGTCACGTTCTTTGCGACATTGCTTTCCATCGCAGATAGGAGATCGAGGTAGTGGCTTCCCATTTTCGCTGCAATTTTGAAGCTTACATGCAAAAGCTGGCGAAGGCTGCCGTTGTAAGCCGGAGATTGCGGGTCGTGGCGCAGGGCGGACACAAACTGATCTGGCGACCACTTACTGACTGCCTCGGTAGTAGGCAGCTCGCCGGGATCTATATCGATTACAGCGGCATACGGAGCGCACAGCTCTTCGCGGTGCGAATAAGCCTGCGCGTAAATCTCCTTTGCCAATTCCAGCCCCACGCCACCGCTTTCTGCGAGACCAATCAGCTCTTCCAACCAGTTCGTGCCTGCAGTCTTCAAATGCACACCTGCGTCGAAGGTTTCTAAGGTCTGGTGAATCGGGCCATAGATCGAAAACTTATCACTGCCGGAATGCACGCTCAACTTCAAGTTGCCGCGCATCCCATACCGCTCGACAGCAAATGCGAGGACTGCGACATCGTTCGAAAATTCCTCTGTGAATTTGGCCAGATCGCCTACATAATCGACGCCCTTGTTGAAGCGGCCTGTGAATTTTGGGGCGATCGTTTGAATCGGAACTTCTTCGTCTGCCAGTGCAGCCAGAATGATGAGCAATTCTATTGGTTTTTGAGGAGAATCGGTTTCATCCATCGAGACTTCGGGGATGAATTGTCCCGCGCCTTTTCTTCGCTCAATATGCCGGTAGATGCGGCCCGCCTGCTGCACCGCTAGCAGATATTTGTTGGCAACCCGGAGCACGAAATGTGGCGGGATGCGGAAACGATGCTCAATTCCGGGAATGTGCAAATCACCCCTCAACTCCGAATGGCGTTCCAAGAATCTCTGCACTTTCTCGGGATCAGCGGGAGTTCCAATCCAGTCTGCGACATCGATCGTGAAAAAGTCGCTTGAGTCGATAAACTTATTGACGCTTTCAAGGTTGATGTGGTCAGCGTCGACATGGTACGGTTTCTTCCACCCGAGACTTCGCACTGCTTCGTCCGCCGCAGCGCGGGTGCTCGCCGGATCAGAGCCGATGATGGTGTGCTCGCGGTTGGATTTATTCCAGACTGGGATCACATCCACGCCCGCTTCGGCTGCCTTCATGCACGCCTGCAATTGCGCCTTCGCTTGATGCGCGAATCTGTCTCCAACTCCGATCGAGTATTTTGAAAGCAGCACCGGGCTACTCATAAGATGAATCTAACTCGCCGCCATTTCTTAACATATCCGCCATTTTTCGCGGTTAGCACTTCGCTTCTCATCAGGGGCCAACAATCGCAGCAACAGCCCGAGCTTCACTTTCCCCTAAAACCCCGAGACAGGCTGGCTGTCACCTCCTGGCCCTTTCGAGCTTATATCGAAAGTCCCACCAACCACGGCCGAGATCGAAGCAAGCCAGGCATGGACTTGACCGAGTTTCCGGCTTTGATCGCCACGAAATTTGGAGTCTACAACATCAACCCACTAAGTGATCATTTCCGCTCTTCCGATTCTGCCTATCTTGACGCGTTCCGGCGTGCAGTCGAAAAGACCAAATCACACATCGTTGATCTCGGCCTGCCTGGCGGCCATTTTTACGCTCCGGACGCCACCGCCCGCAAAGCTGGGGTCGATTTGGGCCGTAAATGGATCGATATCGCGCGTGTCATCGGATCGCCCAGCGTTCGTCAACACGTTGCCGGATCTGCAGGCACAAAGCCTGACGTTGCCCTGGCTGCTGAGAGCCTTGGAGAACTCGCCGCCTATGGTGGGAAGCGAGGTATCGTCGTAAATCTTGAAAATGACAACCCCGTAGCTGAAGATCCGTTCTTCTTGGTAAGTGTTATTGAAAAGGTCAATAGTCCCTATCTGCGAGCGTTGCCTGACTTCGGCAATTCGTTAATCGGGCACGATGCCGATTACAACCAAAAGGGCGTGCGAGCAATGTTCAAACACGTCTGGAACATGTGTCACGTGAAGGATACTGTTCAAGGCGACGACGATGGTGAACGAGCTACTGTGGACCTCAAGAAGATGTTCGCCATCGCACGCGAAAATTCATACCGGGGCTATTTTTCGATGGAATTCGACACCGGCGCTGGCGATCCGTTTCGTGGCACCGAGACACTGGTCCAAGAGTCCCTGCGGTACATGTAGGTTATCTGTGAGTTTCCATCCATATCATGAAGCGACGACCTAGTATCGCGATTTATGTGTTGCTTCCGTTCGCCGTTGGAATGCTGGTTGTGTGTGGGTCGCAATGGCTGGGGGCCCAGTCAAGCGGACAACACGTGGAGTTTCGGCGGGCAGGCGACAAAATCGACGTCATCATCGGCGGGCACGATTTTACGACTTATCATTTTGACCCTCAAATCGCCAAGCCGTTCTTTCATCCCATACGAAGTGCACGGGGCACCATCATTACCCGAGACTTCCCCAATGGCAACGAAATACCACCGGAACATCTAAAAGACCCAAGCCTTGAACCGCATCAGCGGTCTATGTACTTTAGTCATGGCAGCGTAGACGGTATCGATTACTGGGGTGAAGAAGTGTTCTCCAAGTGGAGTGACGACTCGGTGTTCGGGCGAAAAGTGCTTCAGAAAGTAGAAGAGATGCGGGCCGAAGGCGACTCAGGAGTTTTGCGAGCGAGTTTCACGTTGAGGAGCCCCCGGGACCGCGTGATTGCCGAGGAAGATCAGGCCTTCGTATTCCGGGGAGATGATCGCACGCGCATAATCGATTGTGAATTTACCCTTCAAGCAAATCACGGGTCTGCCGTAACTATGGGCGATACAAAGGAAGGAACGTTTGCAATTCGCGTGGCGAAGGAGTTGAACTCGCCGCCCGGCCACATGGTGAATTCAACCGGTGCAGAGGGCGAGAAGCAAATCTGGGGCAAACGTGCGGACTGGGTCGATTACTACGGCGAACTCAACGGTGAACCGGTGGGAGTGGCTGTCCTCGAGAGCCCGAAGAGTTTTCGGCACCCCACATATTGGCACGCGCGCGCCTATGGTCTACTTGCAGCAAACCCGTTTGGGATCCGCGAATTCACTGACCATCCCCAGGAGGATGGTAGCTGGACTATTCCCGTAGGCGAGAGACTGACCTTTCGTTATCGTGTCATCATTCATCAGGGTGACTACAAGCAGGCCGGCATTGCCGAAGCCTATCAACGGTACGCAGCACAGTAGCAAGGAGACTTTTATGTCAAACGAAAAAGAACTGAATCGTCGCGACTTTCTTGGCACGGGAGCGGCCGGACTGATGGCGCTCGGTGGAATCAACTCTCTCGCTCAGACACAGGGCGTCAAGGGTGCAAATGAACGAGTGCGAGTGGCCATCTGCGGCCTGCACGGGCGTGGAATGGATCACCTGCGGAACTATGCTCAGATCCATAACGCGCAAATCGCCGCTCTCTGCGATGTCGACGAGAACGTGTTGCGTAAGACCCTCGGCCAAATGGAGAAAATGGGGCTGCCGAAGCCCGTGACTTACGGCGACGTGCGAAAGCTCTTAGAAGACAAGTCGATCGATGCCGTGTCAATTGCTACTCCGAATCATTGGCACTCTCTCATGGCGATCTGGGCTTGCCAAGCCGGTAAGGACGTCTACGTTGAGAAACCGTGTTCCCACAATTTATGGGAAGGGAAGCAATTGGTTGCGGCGGCAAAACGTTATAACCGCATCGTGCAGCATGGCACGCAGTCCCGGTCAGATACCGCCGTTCGCCAAGCTGTCCAAAAGCTTCGAGACGGATATATCGGCGACATGTATATGGCGCGAGGACTCTGCTACAAGTGGCGTGACACGATAGGCCGCCCTCCGGTCCAGCAGGTTCCTGCAGGTGTCAACTACGATTTGTGGACTGGTCCAGCTCCACTGCATGCGTTCACGAAGAATCGCTTTCATTACGATTGGCACTGGTTCTGGTATTACGGCAATGGCGACCTCGGAAATCAGGGCGTTCATCAGGTGGACGTCGCCCGCTGGGGAATGGGAGTGGGATTTCCGAATAAGATCAGCGCCATTGGAGGCCATTTCATGTTCGACGATGATCAGGAAACGCCGAACGACCTGAACTGTGCTTTTGAGTTTGATCTGCCGGACGGCAAACATCGCATGATCACGTTTGAGGTAAGGCACTGGATCGCGAATCATGAAGCCGGTATCGGCACGCCGGAACTTGGGACGCCTGAGGCCAAACCGCGGCCGGGTGCGCCGAAGCTAGGGCCCACCGCCGGATCTCACAACACCATTGGCGCCGTCTTCTACGGCTCGAAAGGATATTTAGCGACGGGTGATGAAGATGCCGCTACATATGTCGCCTGGCTCGGCCCCGATCAGGCGCAGCAGCAGCCGGTTCACGGCGGGAGTGAGCGGGCCCACTACCAAAACTTTATCGATTGCGTGGCGAGCCGCAACAAGGCAGACTTGAACGCGCCCATTGAAGAAGGACATATTTCGGCGGGCATGGTACATCTCGCGAACGCGTCATATCGACTGGGCCGCACCATTCATTTCAATCCTGAGACACAGCAGGTGATCGGCGATGAAGAAGCCGCCACGCTACTTCGCGATGGCGACCGCGGTTATCGTGCTCCCTTTGTAGTGCCCGAAGAAGTGTAAACGCGATTCAGAGTGTCCGAAACCCGGCTTCATCCCAGGCCGGTATCGCCGAGACGTGGACATTCTCACTCGAATAGATTCGCCGGACCAAGCTCAAATCCACGGGGTTGCCCGCCGCATCAACCACGCCCGCTAGATGAACACGCCGAGGCGCTGCTTGCGCTGCGAGAAGGGGTAAATCCGTGCGGCGAAACAGATCCCATCCAAAACTTGCGAGAGGCTCGCGATAGATTTCAGTATCGAGCACATTCTGATACGAAACCAAGCCGCCGGCCAGGTAAAGCGACTCGGCGAGCGAAGACGCAGCAAACGCGAAGAGTGCCGGAACTGTGAGCCGCGCGCGCGCAGCCATAATGATTCGCCGTCCGGCGATACGAGGTTCGTTTCGCATCGCCTGCAGCACCGCAAGAATATCCTGTACACGCTGCGCCAGAAGAGAGTTGCCGAGGATCAACGACGCCCACGCAAAATCGTCTTCTGAATCGTGGGGCATCGTGTATGCTGGATCGCCTCGTCCTACTTCGGGCCGCATGTCCCCAATTCCACGGATGTCGGCCGCGCAAACCACTCGTCCTTCGCGCGCCAAGCGGTGATAGGTGCCGTCCTCGCGCGACCCGGCATTACGACCGCGCTCATCCAGAACAAGCAGCGCCGAACCCTTCGCGTGCGTGTTGCCGGGAACAAATAGCCAGGCTGGAACCCAGACCTGAGGCGCCGAATGAACTTCAATTGCTTCGATCCGGGCACCTTCTGTCGGCGTGCGAGCGAGCGTTTGCCATTCAAGGTCTCGTGCGGGGACCTGAATCGAGAGCAGCTGGCTTACCGACATTCGAGACGCCAGACGCTGGGTACTCGCACGTTGTTTCATCAAATCGAATGGGCGCAAGCTGCCGAAATCGCGAACCACGCTGCCGGTAGCACCTGCCCAAAGCGTGCTCGCTGTTTCAGGCGCCGTGATCGGTTCTTCCTCAATCCGCCGCTCCGAGTTCTTGAGCCAGCGCTCAAACCAGTTATAGACATCGAGCCGCAATGAATACGTCAACCCGTGCGGCAACGGTATATCTCGCCAGTCGAGGTGATCCGGATGGCCGAGAATGCCATAGACCTTTTCCAACTTCTCGTACTCCTCGCGTCCGCTGCTCAGGTAACGCGGCGAATACGTTCCAAAAAAATCGTGCGCGCTCACAAGCACCAGCAGAGGCTTTGGAGCCATTGGGTAAAGCAGGTCCCATCGATCGAACCCGAGAGGCCCCGAGCCAATCAGATCCTGCTCCGCATCATCGGTCGAGCCCGGCGGATTGAAGTCGGCGCAGGCAAGGTTCTCCGTGTTACCGGAAGACACAGCCACCGCGCTCAGACGTTCATCAACGCAGGCGAGCAACATGGTTACCGTGGCGCCCCCGGATTGCCCGGTTGAGGCCAGCCGCTGCGAGTCTACCAACGGATGTGATGCGAGATAGTCCAGACTCCGGATTGCATCCCACACTTGATAACGAGAAGCTGTATCCCCAAGCAGCAGCAACTGCTTTCCGGGAACGTTATGCTCTTCATCCACGGAGCCAAGCCGCGTGTCGCTTCCCGACTCGTTCGGGTACCCAATGCGCTCTGCCTGACCCATTGGATCGAATGCCAGCACGACGTAGCCTAGCCGCGCCAGCCCTTGGCAGCACTTCTGATAACTTATAGCCGCTTTCCCCTCTGGCGAGTGGCCCATCTGAAAGAGCACGCCAGGATACGGAGGCTTCCCGCTGCTCGGTAAATAGATATTCGCACTGACAACGATGCCAGGCTGGCTCTCATACACGACCTTCTCGACGTTATATCCGCTGCGCTCGACTTTGCCCATCACCCGAGCCTTTAGTGGCGTCTCTTCCGGCCGCCCTCCTACGATTTGCCAGAAAGCCTCCCGGGCCCACCGCTGCCGTGCGCTGATTGCGTTTGGGCTCGTTAAACGCGAGAGCTCATTGTTACGTTTTTCATACGCGGCCTTTGCCAGTGCGGACAGATAATCCGGCAAGCATTTCGAGTAATCACGATAGTAGAATCCCGGCAGATCGGCAGCCCGCAGCCGCGGACTTAATGCGCACGCACTTGCCAGGGCGAGCAATTCACGTCTCGACAAACCGACAGTGAGTGACTGCTTCATACCGGCAATCTCCCCGGCTGCGCTGGTCTGCGGATGAGGAAAACCACGCTTACGGTCGCCAACACGGGAGCCGTCGCAGCAAGCACAAACGCAGGCAGATAAGAGAAATGATCGACAAGCGTTCCGACCAGCAGCGTAAACACGGTGCTAGTCAACCCAGCGGCGAGTCCGCTCAAGCCCGTGACCGACGCGACTACCTCGGGCGGAAACAAATCGGAAGGAAGAGTCAGGCCCATGGTTGACCAGCTCGCATATCCGAATAGCGCGAAGCAAATCAGTCCCAACGACGCAAACGGATTCGAGGCCAGTACCGCTGGAATCCCGGCAAGCACAGGGATGCAGCTGACAATGCAAACCCATTTCCGGGCGCGTATCACCGGCATACCTCTTTTTACGAGCGCTCCAGAGGTGAGTCCGCCAGCGAAGTTGCCGAGATCCGAAGCAATGAACGGAATCCAGGCGAAGATTGCAATCTGCTTCAGGCTGAACCCGCGAGTGTCGCTTAAATATTGCGGTAGCCAGAAAACGTAGAACCACCAGATCGGATCGGTCAGCGATCGCCCAAGTACGATCCCCCAAGTTTCCCGCTGTTTCAGTATCGGTAGAGCGTCCCGCATGGACAGTCGTGTGCCTGCTTGCGCGGCGTACGACGGCCGGGTTGAGGATCGATAAACAGTCAGCCACAGCGCCAGCCAAAGAAATCCGATCACGCCCGAGAATGCAAATGCGGACCGCCAGCCAAAGCGCAGAGCAATCCAAGGAATTGTCAAAGCCGCCACCGCGCCTCCAATGCTTGAGCCGCTGTCGAAGATTGCAACGGCAAGGCTGCGTTCCTCGGCGGGAAAAAACTCGGCCACCGCTTTGCTTGCACCAGGCCAGTTGAAACCCTCCCCAATTCCTAAAAAGAACCGCAGCACGCCGAGCGTAAATGGCGAGTTGATGAAACTCGTCAGCACGCTGACAACGGACCACCAGATAACCGCGATCGAAAGGCCTAGGCGCGTCCCAACAATGTCGAGGAAAATACCGCCGACCAGCCACGTTCCTGCGTATGCAATCTGGAATGCGCTAAAGATGGTCGACAACTCACTGTGGCTTAAATGGAATTCCCGTGTAATAACCGGGGCAAGAACTGACAGTGTTTGACGGTTTACGTAGTTGATCGCTGTCGAGAAGAAGAGAGTCCAGACAATCCACCAACGCCGCCGATCCCTGATACCTCCGGAGGAACTCTGGGCCGGTCGCCGCTTTCCATTGATCTTCATGGGGTGGCTGAAACGGCCGCGGGAAATGAGAGCAGAGACGATGATTCCTGATCCAGATAGACATGCGCATGTGGATGTCGTCGAACGATCGACGCAGGACAAGCTTCCGAAATCGGTCCCTCCAAGGCATTCCGTACGGCTTCCGCCTTACGAGCTTCCGGTACGCAACAGACCCATGTATCCGCTCGGAAAAGCCCCGTGCATGTGACCGTAACGGCGTCACGCGGCACCGACGCTACGTCTTTGAAGTGTCCTTCGCCAGCCTGTTGTCTGCGGCAAGCCTCGTCGAGCGTAATCCGCTTCACGACAGCCGGATCTTTGAAATCCGCGACGTGCGGATCGTTAAATGCTATGTGGCCGTTCTCCCCGAACCCAACGAAAGCGAGATCAATGGGCCCTTCGTTCAAAAGCCGCGAATAGCGGTCCATCTCGGCTTCGAGATCCGGAGCATCACCCGCCAGGTAATTCGCCTTGCCCGGCCGTACTTTTTCTTCGACGCGCGTTTTGATCCAGCGCCGGAAGCTCGCAGGATGATCCGCCGCCATCCCGGCATATTCATCCATGTGAAATAGCTCGACACGTTTCCAGTCAAGATCCTGTTGAACCAACTCTTCGATCAGCGGAATTTGGGAATTACCTGTGGCAACAATCACGCGCGCTCGACCGCGTTCTGCGATAGCGGTCCTGATCACTCGCGCAGCCATCTCAGCCGCAGTTCTACCCAACCCGCTCGGTGACGCATAGATCTCGACTTTCGCGTTTCCATACGAAAATTTGCGCAACTGATCCGGATGTGACATGCAGGAATTATATACACGCGAATTACATAAACGAGACAGCGCTGCTGAAGATTTCGGCTTTCGAAGTGCCTATCGGCCCTTGACAGCTCACCTTCAATGCACGGAAATTAGTCTCAATCGCTCGGTGTAAGGAGTTTCACGTGCATATGCGTCCTGGGCTCTTCGCTCTCTTGCTTCTGGCCGCGATAACTGCCTCGGCTCAGCAGCCTACCGGAACCATCACGGGCACAGTTTCCGATCCGACTGGTGCGGCGGTAATCGGTGCGAAGGTCGTCGCGACCAACCTCAGCACTGGACTGGCGCGCGATACGACCACTGGCAACGACGGCGGCTACGTCTTCCCGCTCGTGCCCGTTGGAATCTACGGCATTACAGTTCAGGCACAAGGATTCCAGGGATTTGAGCAGCGGGGCATCGAAGTCAAGACGGATGCATCCGCCTCGGTGCCCATCGGCAGCTCGACTCAAACCGTAACCGTCATGTCGAATGCGGAGATGGTTCAGACCCAATCTGGGGCGCTGAGCGAGGTCGTCAGTGAGCGGAAAATCGTCGAATTGCCCCTGAATGGAAGGAACGCAGCAACCCTGGTCCTGCTCACTCCTGGAACGGCCGACACCACTGCGGGCAATTTCATGGGCTGCCACATTGACGCTGTCCAGAGTACTTCCTATCCAGGCGCTCAAGCTGTCAGCGCGAACGGCGCGCGCACCGACATGGTCAATTACAACCTGGATGGGGCCAGCAATGAAGATCCCTACACGAACGTCAACAACCCGTTTCCAAATCCAGACGCACTCGAGGAATTTAGTGTTCAGACCAACAGCTACAGTGCCGAGTTTGGCCGCGGGTCCGGAGCGATCGTCAACGTTGTTACAAAGTCGGGTACGAACGACTTCCACGGATCGGCGTTCGACTTCTTGCGGAATGGTGATCTGAACGCTCGGAATTTTTTCGCCACCGCGCCGGATCAACTCAAGCGCAACCAATTCGGCGGCAGCATCGGCGGCCCGATCCTCAAAAACAAGCTATTTTCCTTCGGTTCTTACCAGGGAACGCAATCGCGCAATGTCACTGAAGCCAACTCTGCCACCGTGCCGACGGCGGCCGAGCGTAGCGGAGACTTCTCGTCTATCGGCCGCCCACTCGTGAATCCGTTCACAGGCATACCCTTCCCCAATAATCAGATTCCGGTGAGTGACTTTGCGCCTGCCAGCGTCAAGCTGTTGAGCTTGATCCCGGAGCCCACAGCAGCCGGTGGAATTGTTTACTATACCCTCCCCGAGAACACACACGAGAATCAATTCTCACGCGCGTAGACTACGATCTGAGCAAGCATCGTATTTACGGGCGCTACTTCTATTCGCGGTATGGAGCAGATGCGGTAATCGGAAGCCAGAATATCTTGACTTCGAGTCGTGGGCTGGATCTTTTTGATCAAGGTGCGGCTGTTAGCGACACGTATAACATCAGTCCAAATCTGCTGAACAGTTTCATATTCTCTTACAACCGGAATAACGGAACGGTGACTCCAGTGCTCCTTTTAGTTGGGCCAGCCTAGGTATCCCGATCGCTGCTACGAATCCGCCGGAACTCGCACTCTCCGTCTCCGGATACTTCTCGATTGACTCAGGGCACCCGACCCAGGTGAATCGTCACGACTACCACATTACGGACAGCGTGCACTGGGTGCGCGGCTCGCATGAGATGGCGATTGGCGGCGATTTCCTGCGCGAAGATATGGACCTCATCAATACCTATCGTCAGAACGGAAGTTTTCAATTCAGCAGCACCAATTTCAGCGGCGATCCGCTCTCTGATTTCTTCCTGGGTTATGCGCGACGATTCATCCAGGGCGGCGGCGAGTATGCCGAGCGCCGCGCAAACCTCGGCAGTCTTTTCTTCCAGGACAACTACCGCGTGAATCGAGAGCTCGTGCTGAACCTCGGCCTACGTTGGGATCCCTTCGCGCCTTACTCCGACGAGTTGGGCCGCACCGAATGCTTCCGGCCGGGGCTTCAGTCTCGAAAGTTCCCCAATTCTCCAACTGGTTACCTTTTTGAGGGTGACCCGGGCTGCCCGTCGGGTGGTTTCAAATCCAGTTGGTATCTCTTCGGGCCACGTGTCGGCTTTGCTTACAACGTGGGCGGTAACGGCAAGACGACGATCAGGGGTGGATGGGGCATTTTCTATCAGCCGCCGTTCGTTGAAGCTTTCAACAACATGGTCGATAGTCCTCCCTGGAGCCCGCAAATTCAAATCATCCCCACTCCCTTCATGAATCCATATAACGGAACGCCGAACCCATTTCCGGCGCAATTCGCCCCCCTCGTTCCCCCGTCAAGTGTCACGTTTCCCAACCCGCTGCCTTTGGCTGTGTCCTACCCGCCGAATTGGCAGCCCGCAAACGTGATGAATTGGAATCTGACCATAGAACACCAACTGGCAACAGACGTTTTGGTACGCGCTGGTTATGTGGCTCTAAGGGAACCCATCTGGCCTACAACACGGATGTGAACGCGCCTCTGCCCAGCCCCACAGCGACGGCCGATAATGAGGATGCACGCCGTCCCTATCAGCAGTTTCAACAAATCACGCAAGATGCTTCGAACGCCAATTCCAGCTATAACTCACTGCAGGTCGAGGTTGATAAGCGCTTCTCTCACGGTGTGACAGTCGCCGCCAATTACACCTGGGGCAGGAGCATCGACGAAGTGTCTTATCAGACCGATCTATGTGGAATCAACATCATCAATCCTTATGACCGGCGGGCCTTCCGTGGTGTCTCCGACTTCAACGTTCCGCATCGATTCGTTCTCAATTATCTATGGCAGCTTCCGTCGCCAAAAGAGGGCCTTGAGCGCGCCCTGCTTGGCGGGTGGGAAACGTCGGCGATTTTGAACTGGCAAAGTGGCCTTCCGATGAACATCAAGTCCGGTGGAGATTACTCATTCAGTCTTCCTGAAGTAGGTAATGATCAGGCACAGGTTGTCGCGACTCCGCACTACACGCAGGGATCGACGAATGACAAGCTCATGCAATGGTTCACGACTAACGCCTTCACAACGCCACCCGACAACACGTTCGGTAATGCTGGACGGAATATCCTCATCGGACCCGGAACCTTCAACATCGACTTCTCCGCTCATAAGGTCTTCTCGTTCGGCGAGAGATATAAGCTCCAGTACAGAGCGGAATTCTTCAATTTCTTGAATCATGCGCAGTTCAACATGCCGGACACGACTGTGACAGACCCCAATTTTGGTCAAATCACCACAGCACGGGATCCTCGCATCATCCAAATGGCGCTCAAATTCCTTTTTTAAGGTGACTCGGCGGGAATTACTTCTACTCCCGGGCGCTGGCTTACTCATTCATTCGGCGTCCGGAATATCCGACCTGCAGAACATTTCTTACCCGCTCAGAAGCATCCAGGGTTCCATCACAGCGCCGAATCTGTTCTTTGTACGCGATCATTTCAGTGAACCGGATTTATCGTTGGAGAGTTGGAAACTCCGTATCGACGGGCGCGTCGATCACCCCTATGAGCTCACCTTCAGTGACCTGGTTGAACTGCCCACGACGAAGCTCGAATCAGTTCTCGAGTGTGCTGGTAACGTAGCTAATGGTTCTGCCGTAAGTAATGGCGTGTGGGAGGGCGTGCCAATTTCCTCATTGCTTAAGCCCGCTCAGCCCGCCTCAGCCGCAGCGTTCGTGATGCTCGAAGGCGCGGATTCAGGCCGCCTGCTACAGGACACACCAAATTTTCAATATTCCCAAGTGGTGCCGCTCGACAAGTGTATGGATGAGGCGAGTCTAGTGGCGTTCAAACTGAATGATCTTCTCCTGCCCAAGCGCAACGGCTTCCCCGTGCGTGCTTTGTTTCCAGGCTGGTACGGCATGGATTCAGTGAAGTGGCTGCAGCGCATCGTCGTGATGAATGCACAAGACCAGCAAGCGTCCACGTTTTACCAAAGCGGCATGAATCGTCTTTATAATCGTGTGACAAACGGCGAGGGCGCTACGCGTGTTAGCCGGTTGTCTTCTATCCAAGTCAAATCCGCAGTAGCTTGGCCGCTCGATGGCTTAAAGCTTCCAGCCGGTCGGCATTTTGTGTGGGGATTTGCCTGGGCTGGCACTGGCAAGATCCGCAATGTCGCGATTACAACCAATGGAGGGAAAACGTGGACTCCTGCAAAACTGGACGCTCAATCTGAGCCGCACTGTTGGGTGCGTTGGAGCTATTTGTGGAATGCGACACCAGGCGACTACATCTTGATGAGCCGCGCTTCCGATGCCGCGGGCCGGCAGCAACCACTGGAGCGTGACCACACGCGTAACGACGCCTATGAACTTAACTCCTGCGTTTCGCTTCGTTGCACCGTCCGCTAGATTCTGGGCGGCAGCTGTGCTGCTCTTTTTCTTGCGACAAGACAGCATTTGGGGCGCAGATTGCGACTCCCAGCAGCTAACTTCGCAACAGAAGCTGGAACGTTTTCACGACTTCGACGCGCGAGCGCAGACCGCCATGCAGGCGAAGCGATTCGCAGAGGCCGTCCAGCTATATCATCAGGGTGCCTGCTTAGCTCCGAACAGTCCGCGAGCGCTTTATGGTCTCGGAGTTGCTGAAGCGGCTTTGGGAGATTTTATCGAAGCTCGCAAATCGCTGCACGCGGCGGATGCTCTTCAGCCCACAAGCCCCTTGCCTCTGGTCATGCAAGTGCGGGTGAATGTTTCGTTGAATGATATCGAAGCCATCAAAACGAATTTGCGTGATGCAACGACGCGGTTTCCTCAGGACACACACCTGCACGCGACACTTGCCCGTTTTCTAGCCGAGAAGAAATTAGTAGTCCTGGCACTTGCGGAAGCTCTCCGATCGCAGCGTGTTGGCCCGTCCGATACTGAATCAAAAGTTCAGCTCGCCGTTCTTGAGAACGCAGTCGGCGCATATCAGGACGCCGTTCGCAACGCGACAGCTGTGGCGGAAAAAGCAGACGTCCCCGATCCATTGCGAGCATCCGCAGCCGGCATAGCGGGGCTCAGCCATGAGAGCCTTGGGCAACCGGATAAGGCTATCCGTAATCTGCGCGACGCCATTCGTCTCGATCCTTCGAAGGAAAACTCATATCTTGTCTTGGCCGACTTATTCGAGCAATCGCAGAACTACGCGGAAGCCGTGAAAATTTTGAAGCAGGCACGCATCAATATTCCAAACTCGACCGCCCTTCTGTTGCCCCTCGGCTCTGACCTTGTCCGCACTCAGCAATATAAGGAGGGCATCGACATTCTCCGTGAGCTGCTTCGCCAATCGCCCGACGAGGACCAGGCATATCTCAGCACCGCCGACGCATACCACCAAACCGGGGATTCGGATCACGAAGCGCAAACACTTCGTGATCTCGCCCAGCGGAAACCAAATTATCCGATGATTCACGTCTTGATCGCGCGAGCCGTACTGGCCTCCGGTCACATCGATTATGCGAAGATACTCGACGAGCTTCTTCTAGCCGAAAAGAGCGATCCACTTGATCCCGATATTTTTTATCTGCGAGGCAAAGTTTACATCGCAATGAATCGCTATCCAGATGCAGTCGCCGCGCTACGCCGATCGATCGAACTTCGCCCCATGGAAACCGGCCGTTATTATCAACTCGCCAGAATCTACCAAAAGCTCGGAGAATCTAAGCTCGCCATCGAGCAGTTTCAACGTGTGAAATATCTCGAGAGTGCTCCGAGAAAATAATGGACAACTTGAACCGCCGCAATGTTTTGAAACTGACCGCCGGGTTGCTCACTGCTCCCGTCGGCGACGCACTCGACCGGCCGTTGCCCGCTCAGAGTAATGGCCCGAAAAAGGGCATCATCGTCATCGGTGCGGGAATTGCCGGTCTCTCCTGTGCATACGAGCTGGTCAGGCGCGGGCACGACGTTACGGTGCTTGAAGCAAGCGGGCGCGAGGGAGGTCACGTCCGGACGCTGCACGATCCCTTCGCAGACGGTTTGTATGCCGATCTCGGAGCTGAACACTTCTATTATCCCGGCTACACGCTCTACTGGCGGTATGTCCACGAGTTCAATCTCACGCCCATTCATTATCCGCGCCGGGACAATATGCTCCGCTTCATTAAGGGAAAAATGTTTACGGAGGAGGATCTTCATTCGAGATCCGTTCTTCAAAACTTCGGGTTCAACCAGCGCGAAATGAATTTCCTTGCGGAGCGCGCTTGGTCTGAGTTGCCGCTCCTGTACGTTCAGCGGTATGTAGACGAAATCCGGGACGAAACCAAACCGTTCATCCCAGGCCTGGAGCACCTTGACACGATCACACTTTCGCAAGTTTTAGAGCGCGAGGGTGCCTCTGCCGCCGCGTTAGAGTTCTTCGGGGGCTCCGGCTCAGCTCTGCAGTGGATCTGGGCCGCCTCGATAAAGAAGCTGCGCGGCACCGATCTCGAGAGCAAAAAATTGTTCAGGCTGAAAGGCGGCAATCAGCTTATGACAGACGCGTTCGCCGCGCGATTGGGACAGCGCGTCCATCTGGGGTGTCCAGTGGCTGCCATTGAACACGGCTCTTCAGGCGCTACCGTCACCTATCGCGAATTCGGACAGGAACGCAAACGCGATGCCGACTACCTGGTCAGCTGCATTTCGCTCGTCATGCTGAGGCAGCTGCCGGTCACTCCAGCATGGCCGGAAGCCAAGGCGTTTGTGATAAACGAAATGCCTTATTACACTCGCACACGGATTGTCTTTCAGTGCCGAACGCGTTTTTGGAAGACAGATAGCATCAGTCCCAATTGGTTGCCTCCTGACCCGCGCCTTAATGAGCTGTGGTCTATGGCAGAGGACGTAAGCACGCCACGCGGCATCCTTCTGGGCGGAGCTCAGGCGGGTGTCACAGCTTCGGCGGCGCTGGCGACATTTTCGAAGCTCTACCCTGGTAAGTCGGCGGACATTGAGCAAGCCATCGTCCACGATTGGTCAAAAGAACCGTGGGCTGGAATGTGCGAGCGCATCCCCTACCGGGTGGGCGAGCTTCGCCGTTTCTGGCCCGAAGCCACTCGCCCATGCGGACGCATCCACTTTGCCGGAGCCTACGCGGCCCAAATGAATTGGGGACAAGAAGCGGCGCTCGAGTCTGCACATCGTGCAGCCGAAGAGATTGACGGCGTCTAGTTAAAATCACGCGCTGTTTGCATAAGAGATCAAGCTGTCAACCGACCACTCAGCCCGTTCACGAACCTCATCCACAGATTTACACACTGCACGGACAGCATCCCGAGCCATTGTGAAGCCCTTCGCATCCACGCACCCAGCAAGCGTGATTTGCCGCGGCGCAATGGACGCAGCGATTTCCGGCAGATCCGTGTGATTCAACAGGCCAGGAACAAAGTTAGCGAACGGGTGACTGTACGTCTCGGTGTCCACCAAGTTCTGAAAAGAGACCAAACCGCCTGCAAGATAAACACTTTTGATCTCCGCATCGAGCGCCGCTGCGAATAGCGCGGGTACGGTCAGCTTGCGCAAAGCCGCTATGTGAATTGGTCTTCCGGCGGTCGCGGGGTATTTACGTAGACACGCAACCAGCGCGAGTATGTCGGTCACTCGCTGCCCCACGAGGGGTCTGCCAAGAATCAGTGAGCCCCATGCATAGTTTTCTTCTTTCTCGTGCCAGGTCGCATAATCAGCCGCGCCCGGACTGAACTCAGGAATGAGCGCGCCTACACCCCGCACATCGGCGGCGCATACGATCGGACTGTTTTCCGGCAGTATTCGATCCACTTCAGGATCGAACCACAGGCGATCGCATTCCGCTTCGTCAAGAACCAGAAGAACCGGCTTGCCTGTGGGAATTTTGTCCGAAATTATCAGGTACGCAGGAAGCCTCACAGCAGGTGCCAATGCAACTTCGATGACATCCACCCTGACATTCCGGCATTGCACATTGCCTATCTTTTTCGCTTCGATGTCCGCCGCAGGCCGCGTCGCCTTGAGCAACGATTCGAGCCCGACGAAACTGCGCCGTACTTCTCTCGATTTGTTGAGCATGAACGGCGTAATACTTTTCAGCGAACGCAGCACACTCCCCGACTCAGTCGCCCATAGTGTCTGCACTGTCTCCGGTTGCCCATGCGGCTCTTCCAGCAACTTGCCTGTATCATTTTTAAGCCAGCGCGTGAACCAGTTGTAGATAAATAGCCGGCTATCGTACGCAAGCGCATGGGGCAGAGGAGTGTCTGCCCACCCTACGTGGTCGGCACGGCCGAGCATTTCATACACGCTCTTCAATTTCTGATACTCTTGCCATCCGTTCCTGATGTACTCCGGCGAGTACGTCGCGTAAAAATCGCGATCGCTTGGCCAGATCAGCATCGGCTTCGGTGCAAACGGGTAAAACAAATCCCATCGATCGAATCCGTTCGGGCCGGAATTGACGAAGTCTTGTTCGGCGTCATCCGTAGCGCCGGGAGGAAGGAAAGGCAGTGTGGCCACGTTCTCGGTATTCCCCATGCACACCCCGGCAGCGGCCAAGCGGTCGTCGGCACACGCGAGAAGCATCGTAAGCGTTCCTCCGCCAGAGTGGCCCACCGACGCGACCCGCCTCCGATCTACTTCGGGACGCGACACAAGATAATCAAGACTTCGAATCGCATCCCAGAGCTGAAACCGGGCAGCCGAATCGCCGAACAGAAGAAATTGTTTTCCGGGGACGGTGTGCTCTTCGTCGCAGCTTGCAAGTTTGCTTCGCGCCCCCGATGCATCGGGATAATTGATGCGTTCCCCCTGCCCCATTGGGTCGAACGCGAGAACCACAAACCCGAGCTGAGCCAGTCCCTGACAGCATCGCTGGTAGCTTGGATAGGCCTTACCTTCCCAGTAATGGCCGCTTTGAAACAAGACTGCGGGGAACGGTCCGCTGCCTCGCTTCGGCACATAAAGGTTTGCGGAAACAAATAAACTGGGCCGGCTCTCGTAAATTATTTTTTCGACCCGATAGCCTTCCCGTTCGAAGCCGCCCGTCACTCGAGCGTTTAGCGGAGTGCGCTCAAGCGTGCCGCCAATAAGGTGCCACAGAGTCTCCCTCGCCCACTTCTGGCGAGCCTGAATCGCCGGAGCGGACGTTAGTTTGACTAATTCGGAATTTCTTCTTTCAAGCGCCTCGCGCGCCAGGCTCGACAAATAGTCCGGCAGACATCGTGAATAGCTGTAGAACTTCGTTCCCGGAAAGCCGTGAGATCGTCGCGTCATTTGCGATGAACGAGCAACATTTGAAATGGAATAAAGAAGAACAGAGCCGCAGAGCTCTCTTCGAGTCATATTGTTTATTGTCTGGCCTGCTACCCGCTGTGCGCTGCAGTACGGCGTTACCTGCTAAATTGCTGTTCCATTCGCTGTAGCCGGGCTATCCGGTCGGCCGTGGAAGGATGTGTCGAGAACAGCCGCATCAACCCCTCACCCGTAAACGGCTTGATGATAAACAAATGCGCTGTCGAGGGCGTTGCGTCCATGGGTAACCGTTTTGAATATGTCTCGAGTTTCTCTAGCGCAGATACCAACTCGCGCGGATTGCCGGTGTATTTGGCCGATGCGGCGTCCGCATCGTATTCCCGGGTGCGTGAGATTGCCATTTGAATCAGCGCCGCAGCAATCGGCGCAAGAATTAGCATGAAAAGTCCGCCGAAGCCTCCGCCTTCTCTTTCGTCATCGCGTGTGCGCCCCCCGAAAAAGAATGCCATTCTTGACAGGAAAGTAATGGCCGTCGCGATGGTCGCCGCAACCGAGCTGATCAGGATGTCGCGGTGTAAAACGTGACCCAACTCGTGGGCTACCACTCCTTCAATCTCCTGGTCCGACATGAACTTCAAAATTCCTGCTGTAAACGCAACGGAGGCGTGCTGCGGGTCCCGCCCAGTTGCGAATGCGTTCGGTGACTCTTCTGGAATCAGCCAAAGCTTGGGCATC
The DNA here is from genome assembly GCA_051003475.1 of Bryobacteraceae bacterium. GTDB lineage: Bacteria > Acidobacteriota > Terriglobia > Bryobacterales > Bryobacteraceae > Bog-105. Next base: position 22,966 of record JBPCLH010000008.1, on the reverse strand, counting down.
GAAATGCTCATGCGCTGCGCCAGGCTCCGCACGATCGGAGCGACACGCCGATAAATCTCCGGATTCTCCTCCGGAGTCAAGGGTTGAGCGGCGTACATCGCCAGCGCCATCTTGTCCGAGAAGAAATAGCTGACAAAGTTCATGCTGATCGCCAGGATGAGACCAATGTAAAGCCCGTTGCGGCCGCCAAAGAACTCACCGCCAATCAAAAGGAGCCCGCTCAGAACTCCCAGTAGCAGAACTGTTTTGACCATGTTCATAAACTTGTCCTATTACTTAGATGACAGTTCGGGGCAAGGAATCTTCTTTTTCTTCGTCACCGCGTCGAGTAATACTGGATCAATTATGCCCGCTAGCCATAAGCTTGCCTCCACTCTCGTCGCAATTCTAGCTGCTTATCCTCCATTCCAGCTGGCCGATCACGCGCGATCCGCCCGCGCCGCCGCTTCGGCGAATCCCGATCGCGTTATCAAACGTCCACCGATATTAGGTGTCGCTCATATCGGCTTGGAGAGCAATGACATGCAGGCAGCTCACAGGTTCTACGGTCATGAGCTTGGGTTCGCGGATTTCAGCCTTGATAAACGTGGCGGCGGCCTCATGTTGACCTACTTCAAGGTGAACGATCATCAGTACATCGAGATTTTTCCTGATCTAAAGACCGAGATGCAAGATCGGCTCTCGCACATCGCCTTCGAAACGGCCGACGCCCGGCAGCTTCGGGATTACTTGGCCAGCCGTGATGTGAAAGTCCCGCAGACGCTCAAACCGGGTCTGGATGGCAACTTAAGTTTTATGATCAAAGACCCCGATGGGCACAATGTAGAGTTCGTGCAGTACATGCCGGGCTCACTCCACACCCGGAATCTCGGTAAGCTTCTGCCCGACTCGCGCGTTTCAACACGCATGATTCACGTCGGCATCACCGTACGGGATCGCGCCGCGGCTGATGCTTTCTACAAAGACATTCTCGGTTTCCAGATGAAATGGTACGGCGGGATGAAGAATAATCAAATAAACTGGGTCGATATGCGTGTGCCCGACGGCACTGATTGGCTCGAATACATGTTGAGGGTGCACAATCCATCTCCCAAGACCCTCGGCGTTATGCATCATTTTGCGCTCGGTGTTTCTGACATTCAGCCGGCCTATCGGACAGTTCTTGCGCGCGGCCTCAACCCTCCCGAGCCGCCGAAAATTGGCCGCGATGGTAAGTGGCAGCTGAACTTATACGATCCAAACTTCACGCGCGCCGAGCTGATGGAATTCGAGCCCACGGCCAAACCGTGCTGCTCACCGATGCACTGAAACGGCTGTTTTCGCAGCGTCACCCCACAACCACGGGCGCGGTCTCCGCGGCGCCCTCTCCGATCTGTTGCCTCCACAAGGCATAGTAAAGACCCGTCTTGGCCACGAGCTCGGAATGAGTCCCTTGCTCGACAATCCGTCCTCTCTCGAGTACGTAAATGCGCTCGGCATGCATTACCGTCGAGAGCCGGTGCGCGATAAGAATCGTCATTACGTCCGCGCGCTCTCCAACTTCCCGAATGGTTCGGGTAATCTCCTCTTCGGTAATCGAATCCAGCGAGGATGTAGCTTCATCGAAAACCAACAATCGTGGCTTTCGCAGCAACGCTCGTGCGATGGAGAGCCGCTGTTTCTCGCCTCCAGATACTTTCACACCACCCTCGCCAATCAGCGTGTCGAGCCCCTGATCCGCGCGGGCAAGCAATGAGTCTGCCGCCGCCCGATGTAACACGTCCAAGCACTCGGCGTCAGTAGCATCTGGCCGAACAAAAAGCAGATTCTCTCGAATCGTCCCCGAGAACAGCTGGGTGTCTTGTGTCACGAAGCCAATCTGCGCCCGCAACTCATCCGGGTCGATCTCCGCCGCATCGAGCCCGTTGTAGCGAACCGCGCCGTTCTGCGGGTGATATAGACCCACCAATAATTTCACCAGCGTTGTCTTACCTGCTCCGGAAGGCCCAACAAACGCCACCGTCTCACCTCGCGAGATCCGAAACGTCACGTCACACACCGCCGGCCTACTGGCGGTTCGATGTTGAAATGTGACCTTTTCAAACTCGAGTGAGCCCACGTTTCCTAACCGTGCCGCGTTCTCTGGCTTTGGTTCGGGCGGAATCTGCAGTATTTCTTGTAGATTGTTCAAGGACGCTTCCGTCTCGCGATAGATGTTGATGATATTGCCCATCTCCTGCAGCGGGCCGAAGATGAAGAACGAGTATATGAACAGCGAGAAGAACTGTCCCACGGTGATGCGCTGAGTAAAAATCAGATAGAGCATCAGGAACAGAATGCTGGTTCGCAAAAGGTTGACAACTGTCCCTTGCAGAAAGCTGAGGCTGCGAAGATAGCGCACTTTTTTGAGCTCCAACTTCAGGATCTTATCCGTCGTGGTATTCAGGCGGTTCACTTCCTGTCGCGCCAGTCCCAAGGTCTTTACCAATTCGATATTGCGGAGCGATTCAGTGGTGGCACCGGCTAGCGCGACAGTTTCGGTTACAATCGTTTTCTGAATCGATTTGATCTTTCGGCTCAAAACGGAGCTGATGCCGCCGAGCAGCGGAACAGTCAACAAGAAGGCTGGCGCGATCACCCAATCCACCCGCAGAGCGTAAATCGTAACGAAGATTACTCCTACAGTGGCAGTAAATAGGATATTTACAAAAGCCGAGATAAAACGTTCAACATCCGTACGGACCTTCTGCAGCTTCCCGAGCGTTTCTCCGCTGCGCTGATCTTCAAAAACGGCGTACGGCAATGAGAGCGAACGCTCTACACCGTCGGCATACAGCTCCGCGCCGGTTCGCTGCGTTACCACGTTCACGTAATAGTCCTGGAAGTTCTTGGCGACGCGCGAGATAAATGCCACCCCGACCGCCGCGCCCAACAATAAGCTCACGCCTTGGACAAATTGCGAAATCGTGTATTGATGGAACTTGGTTGCGTATCGGTCGATGATATACCGGAAAATCAGAGGATCGAGCAACGAAAAAATCTGGTTCACCGCCGCAAGCAGAAGCGCCAGAAACACTAGCGGCCAATGCTTTCTCAAGTAATGAAGCAGTAGAGCCATATTCTCTCGATGCTGAGCGAACGCTCAGCGCTTCAGCGCATTGCGATCTTGCTGTACCGCACGTTCGTGAGCGGTGCGATCCAGCAGTTCGTAACGAGGCCGCAGAGCGTCCGGCGAGGCATCCGGGATCGAGTGTGAGATGGCTGTCAACCGTCCAACAGTGTCGACGAGCGTTCCCGCATGCAGGTGCATGACGTCGTAGCGGTCCTTCTTGTTGTAACCTGGCCATTCGGGCAGCCCTGGGCCATTCGGATTCCCAGTCTTAGCGAAATTTGTCCAGTAGGACGACATCATGTCTGAAAGCTTCCGGTCATCCGCCGTCCAAGGCAGATGCTTCCAATCGAGCGTCCCCAAAACATACTCGATGTCAGCCGAATGATAAGCGCCGCGGTCCGGTTCGCCTGCAGGCACCGGAGGAGCTTGCCCGAACTGATACCGATACACCGGAGATTCGCCCGTCGCCAGTTGCATATCGAGCCATTTCCAGGTGGAATAAGCAATGAACTGGTCTCCTGCCAGATCGCGCGCGGATTCCTTCACCTGTTTCTGACTTTCTCCCGGATAGAGCTTCAAAACGTCCTCGGCATGGCTTCCATATTTTTTCCGCACCTTGGCAGCGTAGTTCTCTTGAGTCGGTGCTTTCTTGTCAAGCAATGCAGAGTAATCCTGCTCATCGGCATTCCATCCCGCCAGAAGTGGAACATGAGCCTGCTTGCCGGCCGCATAGATCGCCGAGGGACGTTCAGGAAAAAAGTAGCCGTCGACATTCGGCCAGAAGCGGTATTGAGCAGTTCTGTCCTTGACAGTAGCTGTGAGAAGTTGGTCTGCTGACATCGCACGCAGCGCCTCAAGCGTGCTCGCGCCCAACGACTTGGCAAACCGGTCGCCTGTCTGTTCCGTCTCTGCTACAGATCTCGTACGAGGTGTCAACATAAATACTGCGCCGCTCTGGCCAATGGCCCGTTTGAGTAAGCCCCTTGAAAGCGGCGAAGCCATTTGAGCACTGACGGAAATCGATCCAGCCGACTCGCCAAAAGCTGTGACGTTATTTGGATCGCCGCCGAATGCCGCAATATTCTTGTGCACCCATTCGAGAGCAGCCACTTGGTCAAGCAGACCATAATTGCCAGACGCGTGATGTGGCGATTCGTTGGTGAGCTCCGGATATGAGAAGAAACCAAAGATGCCGAGGCGGTAATTGAAACTCACGACAACCACACGCTTCTTCGCGAGGTTCTCGCCATCCTGCCGCGGTTCGGAAGCGCTGCCGGCCTGAAAGCCGCCTCCATAAATCCAGACCATCACTGGCAAACGTGCGTCGGCGGAAGCCGCTGGCGTCCAAACATTCAGATAAAGGCAATCTTCGCTCGGGCGGGCATCGCGGAAGACCATGTCCTCATAAATCCGTCCTTGCATGCAGCGGGCTCCAAATTCCGTCGCTTTGCGCACTCCACTCCACGACGGCGCAGGCATCGGTGGTTGCCACCTCAGCCTTCCGACGGGAGGCGCGGCAAACGGGACTCCCTTAAATATTTGAATCTTTGCATCGGCGCTCGGGACACCCTCGACGATGCCGGATTCCGTGTGAACCTGATCGGCCGCGAGACACATCTCAAAAGGGACCAGCAGTAAGGTAAGAACCGCACGTCTCACTCGCATCTTCCTAAGATCTCACCAAACTAGATCTCATCAAACTCGGCCGTCACTGGACGGGGCGAGATGCCTGCCATCGTTTGTGGCGGGATGTAGCAATACTGCGCAACGAAAACATGCAGCGATACCTGCCCGCTTGGCACTTAGATATTCAGCACCACTCAAACCGTTTCTGGCCTGCAGTGAGTGAATGTCTTTAAACGATCGTGAGTTGCCGTTCCCATTTGCAACCCAATCCGAATAGGGTGCGTGGCTGACAACAGACATTCTGAAGAGTAATCGTAAAAGTACTGGAGCTCAAAGCACCGATAAGGCTGGAGCTTACGAATGCCCGTGCACTGATCGACAGTACTAGCGACGGTCGTTGCCTCTCGACAGTTGTAGACCGTACTGGTACAGTTTTCACAGAAACAAGTCGAGTTATATTACATAAATCGCGAACAGCGTAAGGCTTCTGAAGCCTTGTGGGCCGTTGAGTCGCGAATCGCCCGTTAATGCTTCTTTGTGAAGATACAGCAGCGCGGGTGTAAGTGCAATTGCTCCCGCCCTGACAAGTTGTGTCGCTTGTCGAGATGCTCCAGCGTGTGTCGAAAATGGGCGGAGCCTGCCTTTTCAGAATCCCTCGATAAAGCAGCTAGCGCCTTAGCAAATTCTGAGTGTCATGGCCGGTGACATCAACCCAACAAACTCATCATCTGATGAATTCTTCTGGTACGCCTTGAAAGTGAGAACGCGTTCCGAGCTCTTAGCTCTTGAGGGACTGCGAAACAAAGGCTATGAGCCTTTCTGCCCGACCTATCGAGAGCGCCGGCGTTATTCGGATCGAATGAAGGTAGTCGAAAACGTAGCGTTTCCCGGTTATCTGTTCTGCCGCTTCGATCTGCGCAAGAAAATCCCCGTCATAACCAGTCGCGCAATCGAGTATATCGTCGGCACACACGGAACGCCCGAGCCCATACCGGAACAACAGATCGCGAGCATTCGCCGCGTCCTTGGAGCTGGCGCGCATCCCGTAGCGTATTTCAGAGTCGGTCAGCGCGTGCGCGTTGAATACGGCGCCCTAGCAGGTGTCGAAGGCATCCTGGCTCGTGATGCAAGCACCGGCCGTCTCATTATCTCGATCGATCTTCTGCAGCGATCCGTAGCCCTTCAGATTGACGAGCATCAGGTTCGGCCCGTCTAATCAGTTCTCTCTTGGACCAAGTTCACATTACTTACTAAGGATTCAAAAATGGCCGTATTAGATCGTAAGTCCAGAATGGTGAGTTTCCGCCTTTCCTCAGCGGAATACCAAGCCGCGGTGAGCACCTGCCGCACTCGGGGTTTCAGAAGCATGTCGCTATACGCCCGCTCCGCGCTTCTCGCCTTTGAATCTTTTCCGAATGCCTCGCTTCCTCGCGATGCGGAAATGACCGAGATACGCCTGCGGCTAGATTTCCTTACATCGGAAATTCAGAGAATTGCAGAAGACTCCGCAACTCCCTCCAACGGCGCGCTTTCGCATGTCGCTGCATCCGAGTATTCAAGATTTGTTTTGGAAGGATCTGAGCGAACATGAACCGTCTTACTCTTCTTGCGTCTTTGTTTGGAGCAGTAGCACAGACGCAGGCACCTAAAGTATCGGGGCCGCCAATGCTGTATACAGTCGAGAGTAACTTGCCCACTCAGAAGGTAGGAGTTGATGACCTTATTTCGGTTTTCGTCGTGGATTGCCCGGAGCTGACACGTACGTTCCGCGTTGCCGCGAACGGCACACTGCCACTGCCGCTCCTAAAAGAGCCGATCAACGCGAATGGCAAGTACCCGATCGAAATCGAAAGGGAAATTACTGTTGCACTTATCACTGAAGAGGTGCTCGTCCGCCCGGTTGTGTCCGCCTCTGTTGTCGAGTATCGTAGCCGGCCGGTTAGTGTCATGGGTGCTGTCCGGTACCCAATCACTTTCCAGGCACTCGGCAATGTTACCTTGCTCGACGCACTTACTCAGGCGCAAGGTCTCAGTCCGGATGCCGGTCCTGAAATTCTGGTAAGCCGGGCACGCTCGGAGCAGAACGGCGTTTCCACCGAGTTAGTGCAGCGTATTCCGGTTAAGGGACTGATTGATGCAGCCGATCCGTCGCTGAACATGAAGCTTTACGGGGGGGAGGAGATTCGTGTCCCCGAAGCAGGGAAAGTCTATGTAGTAGGCAACGTCAAACAGCCCGGCGCTTTCGCCGTTCACGATGGAACCGAGACCACGGTGTTGAAGGTCCTTGCGCTGTCTGAAGGCTTGCTTCCGTTCGCAGCCAAACAAGCCTATATCTACCGGCGGGAATCCGGTACGAAAACTCAAAACGAAATCCCGATTGAGCTCAGCCGCATCATCGATCGCAAGTCGCCGGATGTGTCGCTGAAAGCCAATGACGTGCTGTACATTCCGGACAACAAGCATCGCAGGATGACGATGACCGCCCTCGATCGCATCGTCGGGTTCGGCAGCGCGACCGCGTCGGGGCTAGTGATTTGGCAGCACTGAGCGGCCAAACGCGTTTTCGGAGAACAGAGAGCTTTAGATGAGGCCAATCGAAAGAGTTCCGTCTGAGTTGGGGGAGAGCGTCCGACGGCCTCAACATATTCCGTCTCTATACCCGGATGTTGAGGCCGAGGAACGCGGCCTTCCGCCTTCTCACTATCTGTGGATTATCAGTAGGCACAAGTGGCGAATCCTCGGATTCATCGTTGCTTGCATGATTGCCACGTTGATCGTCTCGCTGCGCATTCGACCTATGTATCAAGGTACCGCCGAGATCGACATCGACCGGCACGCTCCGTCTGGAATCTTCGGGCAGGAGGCGAGTCAGCTTTCGCAGCTCAACGACTCAGACCAGTTTCTGGCTACACAGATTGAGCTCATCCAGTCCGACGCCGTCTTGCGCCCAGTCGCAGCCCGTTATAACCTGCTCGAACGCGAACGTCAGCTTGAGAACCTGGATACCGATAAAATCCAACGCAAAACAAACGCACCGGTTCTGCTGAAAAAGCTGAAGATTGCCCGGCCAGCCAACACCTACGTTTTGCGAATTAGCTATCGCTCCCCGAATTCGCAGATTGCTTCAGATGTCGCGAACGCAATTGCGCAGTCTTATCTCGAACACACCTTCAACATCCGCGTCAGGACATCCGCCGCGCTGTCCAAGTTTATGGAAAGACAGCTCGATGAGCTGAAGGCTAAAATGGAGCGCTCCAGCATGGCGCTCGCTCAGTTCGAGCGTGAACTCAATGTCATCAATCCCGAAGAAAAAACCAATATACTTTCTTCGCGCTTGCTGCAACTGAACACTGAGTACACGAATGCCCAAGCCGACCGCGTGCGCAAGGAAGCCGCTTTCAATTCGATGCAAAACGGCTCGATGGCCGCAGCCCAAGTGTCCAGCCAGGGCGAAGCTTTGGGCGACTTATATGATCGCTTGAACACAGCAAAACAGCATTTCGCCGAGGTGTCGACTACTTATGGAGCGAACCACTCTGAGTACCGTAAAGCCGCGAATGCGCTCGCCGAGGTTCAACGGGAGCTTGAAGACACACGGCGAAACGTCGCCCAGCGCGTCGAGATGGACTACCGCCAGGCAACGAATCGCGAGCAAATGCTTCGATTATCTGTTAAGGAGACCAAAGCGGAGTACGATCAGCTGAACGCGCGATCGTTCGAGTATCAGCAACTCAAACGCGAAGCGGAGGCGGACAGAGGCCTCTATGGCGATCTTGAACGTCGAATTAAAGAAGCGGGAATTAACGCCGGCTTCCAGAATAATTCGATCCGCATTGCCGATCTCGCGCGGCCGCCTTACAAACCGGTATTTCCGAAAACAGGTTTGAATCTGCTCCTCGCCTTTATATTTTCCACAATCATTGCGATAGCCGCAGCGATCTTGACGGATGTCCTCGACGACACGGTTCGCGATGCCGAACAGGTAGCTCGCGCATTGGACACCGCTGTCATCGGAACCCTCCCGACAGTGAAGGAGATGAAACGCTTGATCGGTCCAGCAACGCACAACTTGGCAGTATCACCCGCCGCTGTTACGGGCCAGGCTTCTCCGAATGGTTCCGGCATCATCCGCTACGACGGGGACGGTCGCGGTCCTGTGAGCATCGCGAGTGATTCACCTCATGAGCCGTCTGAACGCTTGGGCGGCTACGGCTATAAGGGTATCTCCTCATATGAAGAGTCGATTCGAACGTTGCGCAATTCGATTCTGCTTCCGGATTTCGACCGCCGAATCAAATCTATTTTGATTACGAGCGCAGCACCCGGTGAAGGAAAGTCGACCACAGCGATTCATCTGGCAATCGCCCACGCCGAACAAGGAAAGAAGACATTAATTATCGATGCGGACCTGCGTCGACCCTCCATACATAAAAAATTAGGCCTAAGCGGAGTTACTGGTCTTTCAAATGTCCTGCTCGGTGACATCGAATGGAAGCGCGCTGTACTTAAAACGGAGCATTGGCCCGAATTACACGTGCTCCCAGCGGGTAACGCCTCGCGCCGCGCCTCTGACCTGATCGGCTCCATGATGATTGACATTCTGGACGAAGCGTCGAAGGAATACGATTTGATCCTGGTCGATGCCCCGCCGCTGCTGGGGTTCGCCGAGGCGATGCAGATTGCAACCGCAGTCGACGGAGTAGTTGTGCTCACGCGCGCTGGGCAGACCAGCCGCAAAGCCGTCGCCACTCTGCTTACAACGCTCGATCATCTTCGGGGCAACGTAATCGGCCTCGTGTTGAACGAGGTCAATAAGAACAGCAGCAATGGATATTACTATTACGGCTACTACCGTGACTACTATTCCGCGAAGAAGCCAGCCGTCTAGCACCGGGAAATCAATGAACCAAGCGATTTCACCATCTCTGAGTAAATGCTCGGTGCTCGGAGTGAATATCACTCCAACATCCTATGCGGCAGTTGTCGATAAATGCACCGAATGGATCAACCAGCGCCATCTCAGTAAGTGTATTGGCAACGCAAAGTACATCTGTGTGACCTCCGTGCATGGCGTGATGATGGCCCAACGGGATACCAAGTTGCGCTCTATCATCAATTGCGCCAACATCGCAACGCCCGACGGTATGCCAATCGTTTGGGCGTTGCGATCTTTTGGCATAAAAGGTCAGCAGCGCGTATACGGCCCTAATTTGATGCTCGCCTTGTGCAGCCGCGCCGTCGAAGCTGGCTACCGCATCTTCTTATATGGCAGCCGGCCCGAAACGTTGCATCAACTGGAGCAGAATTTACGGATCAAATATCCGCTCTTGAACATAGTGGGATCATGCCCGGATCCGTTCCATACACCGACGTCCGAAGAGGACAGTGCAATCCAAAAAATGATTCTTGAAAGCAACTGCCAGCTTTTTGTTTGTCGGTATCGGCGAGCCGAAGCAAAATCGCTGGATGGCAGATCATCTGGCTGTCTTCCCCGGACTAGTAATGCTGGGCGTTGGCGCGGCGTTCGATTTTCACGCCGGCCGAGTCAAGCAAGCGCCGGAGTGGATTCAAAGCTCCGGACTGGAATGGCTTTTCCGCCTGCTCAATGAGCCGAAACGCTTGTCTAAGCGCTACCTTCTTATCACTCCGTTGTTTCTACCCTTCTGGGGAATGCAATGGCTGAAGCTGCGCTGCCTTCGATTGAGCAATTTCGCTTTGTAGATAGAAAGCTATCAACACATGGCGAGCCTTGCTCCCGCGCTACCGTTTCGCTTCATACGGCAGAACGCGATTCGTTTCCTGTTCGGTTCTCAACTCAGGCGGAACATGCTTTCTGGGACAATCTCCTCCTTCGTTGGATGCATTCTGATGTTCATTGCTTATCCGGTGTATCTGAAGGCGCTCGGCTACCAGCTGTACGGAATCTGGTTGCTGTTAAATACCATTACGACCTTCGCACAACTGGGCAATTTGGGGATCGCTCAAGCGGTCTCCCGGCAAGTATCCGAACGGGTAGGCGCAAATAACATGGGAGCAGTCACATCTTGCGTCACGACGGCACTCGTGGCCATAATCTGCATCGGCTTAGGAATTATTTTATTTTTTTGCTTCGGATGCCGCGGTCTCCTCATTGTATTTCGGCTGCACCCATCACAGATCACAGCCGTGATCCCGCTTTTACCCTGGATCGGGATCGTATCTGCCTGCACGATGATCGCTGAAGTTATCTCCGCAACACCGTGTGGTCTGGGGCGCATGGATCTTTACAACTATGCTCAATGCGTAACACAAGGCTTGGGAGTTTGTATCTCAATTTTCATGCTGCGCTCGGGGCTGGAACTAACCTCATTGCTAGTTGGAAATGCTGCAGCCGTTATTTGCCTTGCCGTACTCGGAGCGTTGATTACTAGACGCCTAACCGGAACCTGCCTTGTCTCTCTCCAAGGTTTCTCGCTCAATCGGTTGTGGGCGCTACTGTCATACGGAAGTGGACTTGCGGGAAACTCGATCTTTTCTCTCCTGTTGAGCCCGTTGAACAGGCTTGTGATCGCACGGTACGCGGGAGTTGGAAGCGTTCCGCTGTATGACATTGCATTCAACAGCAGTATGCGGCTTCGCAATATCTTCGAATCCGGACAGCGAGCGCTTATCCCAGAGATTGGCAGAGTGGCGGGGGCGTCTTCCGGTGCTGCATACGCTCGAGCAAGAAAGTTAGGAGCACGCACCATTCGCGCGTTTGCTTGGGTTTTGCCGGTCTATGTGATCGCTTTCGTGTTTGCTGCGCCCGCACTCAGATGGTGGCTGGGCCAGCGGTACGATCCGGAACTCGCCCCAGCAACGCGCATCATTCTGGTTGGAACATTTTTCAGCCTTGTTGGGACACCGGGATTCTATATTTTGGCGGCGCTCGCAAGGCTGAGAACCCTTCTGGTCGGAAACGTAATCCAATCAATCTCGAACATCGTGTTGATCGGTATTTGCCTTCTCCTTTTTGGCAGCTTATCCACATCGGTTGTCTTAACCGCGACGACTGTGGCAATGGCTGCCTCGACGATGTTTCTTCTTTTTAAGGCCCTTAGAGTTCGCTAGCATGAGTCCCTACCCCTCACCAAGGCGGATGCTGCGAGAGGTATGCGGTCCGTAAGAACGAGCAGGGGGGCCCAATTGAGTTCGTTAGGGAATGCCGGGCTGAATTCGGGCTGCAAGGCCCAAAGATCGCGTAAGCCAATGAGCGTCAACTGGACGTCGACTTTTCTCCTGGTCTGGTGGATTTCGTATCTAACCTCCCTCTTTCTTTGGAAACAAAACGATCCCAACCTAGGCCTTATAGCCACTAAGCAGGGTAGTGTCACCAACCAAGTGCTGATTTCGGCTCTGGGGGCGCTCGGGATTTGGCACAGCCCAATAGCTGTTCACCGGCTTTGCCAAAAGCGTTCAAAATGGCTTTTCGTGCTATTCGCATACACAGGCTGGAGTGCTTTAAGCATTTTGTGGAGCGATAATCTTGCTCTTTCGGTGCGGCGCTTAGGAGAGTTTGTGATCTTGACTGCAGCCGGACTTTTCATTGGTGCCGGCTATTATGGCCGCGACAGCAGGTCGAATCTGTTGCTTAGTAAGCACATGGTCGTAGCGGCCCTTTTAACAGCCGTTGCGATTGTTGCCTACTCATGGAATGATCTAACCCTTGAGCATTTCCTGACACCATCGTGGGATCCAGGGGTGCGCGCCATTGGGCTGTACATTGCGTACCCGCTATCACTGGCTTTCATAGCAATGGTGGCACACTTCAACGTTTTCACTCGAAAAATGAGAATTCTGCTCTGCGTGACTTTTACCGTATTAATGGTGTTTCTCAAATTTCGATCGCTTACTGGTCTTACTCTTGCCTGTGCATTCATCGTCTTATTTGTCAAAGGGCGATCAATCCGGAAAGCTGTCTTAGTAATCACGAGCATCGGCTTGCTTGCGGGGATCTCCTATTTAACGGTCAGAGCTACAGGTTCGATTGCTATTGTGAATGGCGCACTCACGTGGTATGACAAAGGAAACGACAATAAGACAGTTAATGACCTGAATGGGCGAATTTCTCTCTGGATATTTTTGCTGCGGCACAGGCCGTCAAACTGGCTTGGCGGCACAGGTTTCGGCGCATTTTGGACATCTGAGCAGATGGCCATCGTGTGGAACGCCGTGCAGTGGAGGGCACCGATAGCACACAACGGGTATTTGGATGAGTTTCTCGCTACGGGTGCTATTGGCCTTTTAGTCAACCTCGCATTCTATTTGACTGCCACCAGAAGCACTTTCAAGCTTTACTCAGTAGAAGGAGACGGAGCCTCTCTTACGGTATTGGGTTGGTTGATTCTTAGCTTACTCTTCAATACGGTCGATTCTATCAATCAGTTCTATTTCAAGCTTCCATATTACGCGCTGATCGCCGGGCTTGCCTCAGTTTCCGTTTCTCGACGAAACCCCTCAAATAACCTCAGGCTTAGGAAACCGCGGTTCGCCGTCCGTCGACTACAGATAAGTCATAGCTTACGCGGCTTAGCAACCCTCGCCACACACAATTAGCGAATACTACTTCCTACAGACAATCCAAGTTGGACCGCGTTACGCGGCTCGCGGAACCTTGCCGACCTCAACCTAGGAGCATTATGAAACTACTCGTCATCGGGCACGGATGTGACCCAAACACCGGATCTGAGCCTGGCATGACTTGGAACTGGGCATATCGCCTGGCCAAAACACATACGGTGCACCTGATTGCGCATCCTCATAGCAGAGACGCAGTAGAGGCATACCTGCGGAACCATCCGAACCATGGTCTTCATCTAAATTGGGTTACCGTACCCGCACGCCTGGATCCGTGGGATCCGAACATTGGGAGTCGGGGCATCAAATTACACTACATCATTTGGCTTCGCCGAGCATTTCTGTTTGCCCGGCGTCTTCATCGCGGGCTCGAGTTCGACCTTGTCCACCACGTCGGGTGGGGAACGGTAAGTGTCGCATCGCCGTTCTGGAAGTTGGGGATTCCGCTTGTATGGGGACCCTTGGGCGGTGGCCAAATTACTCCAAAAGCGCTGATTTCTGTCTACGGAGAAGCCGCGATGCTTGAGCGGCTGAGGACGGTGCGTATAGCTGCGCTGAGGTTCTCGCCGTCACTTCGCAAGTCTGTTTCGAAAGCATCGTTGCTGCTGGCAACAAATCGTGAAACGCGCGATGTGCTCGGAAAACTCGGCGCTCGCAGAGTAGAGCTTTTACCGGACAGCGGCATCCCGAAGGCGTACATTCCAGCCGGAGTTCATGACCGGTCTCGCCACAAAGGGTTGACCCTGCTTTGGGCCGGCCGCATCATCCCGTTGAAGTGTTTGGAATTAGCTCTTCGAAGCGTCGCGGCAGTTCATCCCCGATATTCCGTAAAGCTGATCGTCGCCGGAGATGGTAGCGATCGCCCCCGCTGCGAGGAGTTAGTAACAAATCTACAAATAGGAGATCGAGTGGAGTTCCGCGGAAAAGTAGATTGGAAGCGAATGCCTTCATTATTTGTCGAGGGTGATGCCTTTCTCTTTACGAGCGTAAGAGAGTCATTCGGATCAGTTGTTCTAGAAGCAATGTCCTACGGTCTACCGGTAGTAAGTCTGGATCTTGGAGGCGTAGCCACCTTCTGTCCCTCTGAAGCTGTCATTAAGGTGCCGTCCTCGAGCCCTGAAGAGACAGTAGGGCGGTTCGCTTCGGCAATAGTAACATTGCACGATTCCGAAAGCCTGCGTCTGAGAATGAGCTTCGCGGCCAGGAGAGCCGCTTCGCTGCATACTTGGGAGGATCGCGTATCGCAAATGACGGAGCGATATGCGTCTTTGTTAGAAGAGGCAACATTGTCCAGGTGTGGTGAAGTTGAGCTCCGGTGCGAATCCTAACTCTGCATAATAAGTACAAGATCCGAGGGGGCGAGGATGAGTCGTCTGAAAGCGAAGACAGTATGCTTCGGAGCAGAGGACATGTCATTTTCCGCTATGAGAAAGACAATGTCATAATTCGTTCTACTAACCTGGCCCAGATTGCTGGAAATACTATTTACAATTGTAAATCCTATCGGCACATCCGAGATTTACTCCGTACGTTAAGGCCCCACGTCGTAGACTTACATAACTTTTTTCCGTTGATTTCTCCCTCGGCATATTACGCATGTGAGGCGGAGGGTGTGCCTGTTGTCCAGACGCTGCACAATTATCGGCTAATTTGCCCTGGCGCACTGTTTTTTAGAGATGGCAAGCCCTGCGAGGATTGTCTTGGGAAACCGTTCCCTTATCCCGGAATCCAGCATAGATGCTATCGCAACAGTGCGTTTGGATCAGCGACAGTCGCCACCATGATTGGCGTGCACCGTTTACTGAATACTTGGCAAGATCGAGTGAGCTTGTACGTCACCTTAACGGAGTTTTGCCGCAGAAAATTTATTGAAGTGGGGCTTCCTGCCGGGAAGATCCGTGTTAAGCCAAATTTCGTTTATCCTGATCCCGGGATCGGAGATGGCTCGGGCGAGTTTGCGCTGTTTGTCGGACGGCTTGCTCCCGAAAAAGGTATCGAGGCATTGATTCGGGCCTGGAAGTTACTGAAGTGCCGATTGCCTCTTAAAATAATCGGAGAGGGACCGCTTGGCGCGTATGTCGCCCAGCAATGCGATGAGTTACCGTGCATCGAATGGCTAGGGAGACAACCTGTAGAGGAGGTCTACCGAGTGATGGGAAACGCCAAGTTCCTGGTATTCCCGTCAGAATGGTACGAAACCTTTGGTAGGGTTGCCATCGAGGCGTTTGCCAAAGGTACGCCCGTAGTGCTCTCGGATATCGGCGCTCTTTCAGAAATGGTAGAGCATGGCAGAACAGGATGGTATTTTCCGCCGGGAAATGCCGAAGCCCTCGCGGCCGTTGTGGACCACATACTCACGCATCAGCAGATCCTCCCATCAATGCGGCGTGAGGCACGCCATGAATTTGGGACGAAGTACACGGCGGAGATTAATTACGTGAGATCAATGGAAATTTTCGAGGAATCTTTAAGTCGCTCTCCTCGGAGCGGTATGGAATCTGCTGAGTCACTACCGCCCTCAGCGCAAGCTCCGTCATTCATTCGCGTTTACTGATCCTCCCGTTCAACATACATACTAAGTTCTAACCGCAGGGAACGAAAGCCCCTCTCTCCCCATGAGTGCCGCCGCTCAATATCTAACGACATTGCCCCGGAAACAGAACCCTTGCGGAAGCTTGGCGATTGTGCTGATTGACGCGCTTGGCCTCGAGCTGGCATTGCTGCTCGGCTGTTTGTCTCGTTTTACATTCAAAACTCTGTTTCCGATCAGCCTTGGGCCGCCTCAGTACATCGGCCTTGCAATAGGCGTATTAACGCTTCCGCTTGCCTACGCTTCGGTTGGGCTCTATCCCGGTTACGGAATGGGCGCGGTGCAACGGCTTCGCGGGCGCGTCTACACAACCTTTCTGGTGTTCGTGGTTCTCTTGGCGTGGAACTATACGTTCGAAGACAGACTGTGGTCGCGCGGCGTGCTGTGCTGCACTGCCGTGTTTGCCCTGGTGTTGCCGCCCCTCTTGCAATCGTTTTCACGAAGAATACTCATTCGATATGGCGTGTGTGGGCTGCCAGTCGTGATACTGGGCGCCGGCAAGACGGGCAGTTTGGTAGTGAAGAAGCTAAAAGAAGATCAAGACCTGGGCCTGTCGCCGATCCGAATTTTGGATGACGACCGCGACAAATGGGGAACCGTCATTCACGGCATTCCAGTATCGGGGCCACTCGCTTCGGTTACTGAGTACGAGGGCTTGGCGAAGGTAGCCGTCATCGCAATACCCGAGATGGATCGTGGACGCTTGGCGGATCTTGTCCAGCACCTCTCATTTGCAAGCGTGATCGTCGTTCCAAACTTGAATGGGCTACAGACACTCTGGATCACGTCGCGCGACTTGGGCGGTGTTCTGGGCCTTGAGCTAAAGAAAAACTTGCTCGTTCCTAAGAACCGTTTCCTGAAGCGTATGCTCGATTGCGCGATCGCAGCGCCCGCGCTTCTCATCAGCGCACCGTTGATCGCAATCTGTGCGGTATGGGTTAAAGCGGCCAGCCCGGGTCCTGTGCTGTTCCGCCAAGAGCGCGAAGGTGAAGATGGAAAACGCATCACGGTCTGGAAGCTGAGAACAATGTATCCGGACTCAGAAAGGGTGCTCGCGAATTATCTCCAGGCCAATCCCGCCGAAAAGGTGAACTGGCTGCGCCATTACAAGTTGAAGAAGGATCCGCGGGTGGTATCTCGCGTCGGATGGTTCCTCCGGCATTCAAGTCTCGATGAACTCCCCCAGCTCTGGAACGTCCTCCGGGGCGACATGAGTCTTGTCGGACCGCGACCCTTCCCTTATTATCATTTGAGCAACTTTTCGAACAGTTTTCGCGACCTTCGAACCAGCGTGACACCTGGACTTACAGGTTTGTGGCAGGTTTCGGAACGCAGTGACGGTGACCTTATAGTTCAGGAAGCAGAGGACACCTATTACATTCGTAATTGGTCACTCTGGCTTGATATTTACATTTTGCTCTGTACAGTAAGAACAGTTCTACTCCCTAGAGGAGCGTATTAGAACATGAACTGTAGCGCGTGTGGCAGCCAAAACGTAACACCTTCGCGACATTGCAAGATATCGGATATCAAAAGCCTGCTCTTGAGGAAAAGAGCTTACCGTTGCCGTAACTGTCGCGCTCGCTTTCTCGTTAAACTGGCTGATCCGAAGGACAGCTTAGTATGGAAATCGAGCGGCAGAGCATTCAAAAGGCGTTGGTTGAGTAAAGGCGGTCGTGGAAAGGTGATCCAAGTAGCTCTTTTCAGTGCCGCGCTTCTGGTGTTTTTTTTCTTCTTAAGTTATGTGGCTGGAGAACATACCGATAGTACATCGGCGGACTCTGGCTCGACGACCTCGGCTAGCCAGTAACACTCAATGGATAAGCCATTTTTGATGGTCGACTTTGTTGCGGGTGGACATCATGCGTTATACATCCGGCATCTGGTTCGTTTTGGACTGAACTGTGACCTGAATCTCATCACTTTTTTGATTCCTCGCGAACTGTGCGATAGAGTTCTGACGCAACTTTCGACTTCTGAAGCCGGGCCATTTCTCACACGTGTGCGGCTTCTTGAGGAAGAGCGGGCATGGCGGCAAATAAAAAGATGGATCAGGCGCGATAACCTGGCGAGCTGTCTTTATGTCGAGTACCTCAATTTTGTTGAAGGGCGCAGATCTACGGTTTTCTTCTTGTTCCTTGAAAGTGTTTTCTATCAGGTCGCCTTTTGTCCATTGCCGCGATTCAACTTATCAGGTCTGATGTTTCGCCCGACCTTTTACTACCGAAGAAAGAAGATGCTGGCCCGTGGAATTCCGAGTCGAGCGATGTTTTTGATCAAGTGGATGGCGGCCTATGCTTGCGCAAAGCGCCCCGGTATCTCTCGAGTTTTTACTTTGGATCCTCTCGCAGAGGAGCATGCCCGCTCACATTGGAATTGCTCAAAAGTTCAAGCGATACCAGATCCTTTAGGCCCCGAAGCAGGCATGCCGCGTCCGATGGGAATCATTCGGGAAGGGCCTTGCCGATCTCTGACTCTGCTTATCGCGGGAGTGCTGTCGCCGCGGAAAGGGATTCGCGAAGTCGTATGCGCCCTTTCATTCAGTTCTGAGGAGATACGACGCCGTGTGACCCTGGCCGTCGTTGGCGAAATTGAAGTAAGTCATGCCGGGTACGTAATGCAAAACCTCAAAGAGCTTCAGGAAGCAGGGGGGAAGGTGGTAGCTGAGTTGAGACTCGTGACTGACGACGAACTCGACGCTTCCATTCAGAGATCTGATGCGGTCTTGACTGCGTACTGCGGATTCAAAGGAAGCAGCGGAATTCTAATTCGCGCGGCTCATTTCGGCAAGCCGGTGATCTCGACTGGCGAAGGTCTTCTTGGATATTTAGTGCGACGTCATAAACTTGGGCAGGCGATCGACGTGGGAGATCCGAAGGTGTTTGCAGCATGTATCGAAACGTTCGTGTCAACTGGCCGGCTGACCGGTTTTGATCCCGCATCAGCGCGGCACTTTGCTGACAGTTCGAATCCTGAGGTGTTCGTTCGCAGTCTTCTTTCTATTGCGGGCTGACGGGATTTGCGCTTCCGCCAGAAAACGCCCCCGCCATTGCCAGAGGAGTCACGGTCAGAATCAGAAATGCACCAGTTGCACCGGCGATAATTGCGGGCTTATTGCCGCGAGGTATCCGCCCAACAGAGGCGCCAGTCGACGCAGTTTGTGCAAAGCAAGTACTTGCCTGATACCGTGTAACGTGAATCATTTCGTTTGCTCCTTTGGCGACGGTAGTGGTGTCGGCGGGTCCGGAGGCATTGATGCAGTTCCCAACAGCTGCGTCCAATTTGTCGCCTTCTAATTCAAAAGTGACATTGGTCGTCCTATCCGTTAAATAGTAATGCTCGTTACTCTTAGTCACCCGACCCGTGATGCTCGATTCAGACGTGGCGGCGGTATCCTCCGGGGTGAACTCAAGCGCACGTTTTGGGAGCACGGAAGCAAGCAAAATCCCATTCCTATTCAGAACCTGTGCTTCACCGTTAACAACGGAGACCTGAATCGTGTTGCCGGTCAGATGTCCGATTCGGACTCTCGACCCATTTTTCGAAACGATTTGCAGCGAATTGGTAACAACCGAATATTTGGATGAAGCGTGCAGTTGGGCAAACCCTCTATCCAGTAACAGCCGATCTGTATAAACGGTGCCAGCAGAATCAGCCGCGAGTTCAAGCCGATTGCCATTGCTCAGTGCAATTTGAGACGGATTACTGTAAGTTTCAAGGGACGCACCATTGAGGACGGTCGCGTTGCCACGCACGTCGGCGTTGTCCATACGCATCGAACCAACCACAGTAGCAATGCCGATCGAAGTGTTGCCTGCTACTAATCCTAAAGCAGCTGAAAGATAAATAAAAATTGTCCGAAACATAGAAGCCACCCTTTCATTTCTAAGTCATTTGTATTCTGTGCGAAGACAAATGTATTAGCAAGAGCAATTATTATAAAATGCAAACTGATAGCAACAAAGAGGGTACTAAATGGGTTGCTGCTCTAATGTTGGTTGTCATAGCCGCATCTGGTCTAGCTATGTACTGGAGTGTGCGTCTTATAAGTGCGAACTGGTTTGGACAGCGTGCAAGTGCGAGTGCGTCAGTACATGCAGTTGCGCTTGCACCTGGAAACGAAGAATACCTTCGAAAAGCCGCTGAACTTACCGAGGAAGCTGGCGGAGATGGCACCGCCTACTACAGGAAGGCGGTAATAGTGAAGCCCTATGCTGCAAGTGATTGGGTTCAGCTAGGCTTTCATGCTGAGCGTGAGGGCCGGTACGGAGAAGCCGAACGAGACTTGCTAAAGGCGGCGCGCGTCGATCAATCGTTTGAGCCGCGATGGACACTTGCCAATTTCTATTTTCGGCGCGGCGCAACAAAGAACGCCTTGCGCTGGATACAGAAGGCGCTGTACATAGGGGAAGGCGATTTGACCCCTGTATTCCGCTTGTGCTGGCAGGCGACCACAGACCCCGGCCAGATCTTGCGCGACGCGATGCCGAACCGTCCTGCGGCTTTGGGTCAATACCTGGAATTCCTTTTCTCAACGAACCGCTCTGACGAGGCAACCCCAATCGCGATGAGGCTGGTCGGGATAGCCGATCGTGATCGAATCGCAGCCTTGTTAGATTACTGCGACAGCGCGCTTGCCGCAGGGCATCCAGACGAGGCAGTTATCGTGTGGGATGCATTAAGCGGCCGCGGCCTCATACCGCACCCAACCGTCGGAGGCAACTCGGCACACGTAACCCGTAATTCTAATTTCCGCGCGTCGCTCACGGGACTCGGCTTCGACTGGAAGCCGAGCGCTCCCGGAGGAGTGCTCGTCGACAGCGAAGGCGCCGAAGGCCTGCGCATACAATTTTCCGGCAAGCAAGCCGATCAAGCTGTTATTTTGTCCCAGTATGTCCACCTAAGTCCGGGAACTCGATATGTACTCCGCGTGAGATATCAGAGCGAAGGTATTCCTCCGGGAACCGGCTTAAGATGGCGCGTTCTTGACCCTTTTACCGGGAGAGATGTGGAGCGTGCCTCATTGGACTTAGTATCTGCCCATACGAAAGAGGAGCATGCAGAGTTCGTCGCCCCTTCGGAGTTAAGGTGGGGGTTACTTCAGTTACTTTACAATCGTAGGCCCGGCACAGAGCGCCTTGAGGGTAGCCTTCAACTGATTTCTGTCGACATAGACGCTTCCAGATGAAAGCTGGTCCCTCAACCTTCGAGCGATGGCTGGCCGTCGGGCTTGGAGCCGTTCTGGCCTGGTTGGTTGTGAGCGCATGGATCCCAGATCAGTGGCCATCGAACCTGGCTCAAGCGGGGATTTTCGTGCTGGTCACCGCTATATCCGTCCTCGTCCTCTTCAGAAGAGCCAATGCAACGTTCCGATGGATTCTGGTGCCATTCTTAGCTGCAATTTGCTGGAGCCCAGTTCAGATTTGGTTGGGAATCTCTGTCTATGAATACGCTACCTGGACAGCTGCACTTGGATGGGCCAGTTATGCAGGGGCGCTTTGGATCGCGCTTCACGTTTTCGTTCACGCCGATGTGGTGCGCCAGTTTCGGGCTTCTGCTGTTGTCTTCGGGGTTGTGGTCGCGGTGGAAGCCACCTTGCAGAAGTTCGCATCGAATGGCAAAGTCTTTTGGCTCATTTCAGTCAGGCGCCCTGAAGGGGCGATGGGCCCTTTCCTCAATTACGATCACTACGCGGCCTTCGTTGAGCTACTGCTTCCCATCGCGCTCTGGGGTGCATGGAAAGACCGTAAGCGTATTTTCACTTGGCTGTGCGCAGCAGCCGTGCTTTACGGCAGCGTAATAGCATCGGCTTCGCGTGCAGGGTCGGCACTGGCCACGTTTGAAGTGCTAGTTATTCTGTGGACTATTCTTCGTCAAAAATCGACGAATCGGCGCAGCAGAGTGGGTTTTGCGGCCGCCGCCGCTGCGTTGCTCGTCATCGCAACTCTTACTGTGGGCTCGAGCATTTTGGTTAATCGATTTGCTGAGAGGGATCCGCTAGCCTTTCGAAGACGGACGCTGTTAGCTGCAATGCGAATCATACAAGCGCGGCCGTGGACTGGATTTGGATTGGGGACTTGGCCTACCATTTATCCGGCGTATTCAAATTATGATGAAATTGTTTTCGTCAATCACGCCCACAACGACTGGGCTGAGTGGGCGGGCGATGGAGGAATTCCATTCGCGGTTTTAATGGTGTTAGTTGCACTTCGGGCAGCATGGTTGTGCCGGCGAGCGCCGTGGGGGATCGGCGTAGTAGCCGTATTTGTGCACAGTCTGGTCGACTTTCCGCTCCAGAGGCCGGCGGTGATGTTATGGCTTGTCACAATATTAGGCTGCCTTGAGTCAACGCGTACTCCCCGCAAACTAAGCTGTGATTCGTGTCCAGGAATCAGGCAAGGGCGTGTTCTGAAGCACGCCCCGCATGCTGTGATGTGGTCGATTACTGGAAGGCCAGATTGGTGAGGTTGAATCGATACGAAAGCCGAGCGAATGCACAGCGCTCGTGGTAACTTCGCGTTTCTTTGCCGCAGCCAATTATTGGATGGTGTAGGTCGCGCTCCCTACCGCCCCAGCTGAGAACACACCTCCCGCCGCAATCGCCTTAATGGCTGTCGTTGCGCTCACTGCAATCGGACCCGTGTACACGCTCGAAGATGCAGTCGGTGTGGCCCCATTCGTTGTGTAGTAGATCGTCGCGCCAACCGAGCTATCTGAAATACTTACGGGCTGACCGGAAGAGTATGTGCCTGCAGACGGGCTGAAGGTCGGCGTGGCGGCCGGAAATGCATACCCGAACGCGCCCATCATCCATGCGAGAGATTGATCATATGTGCCGAACGGAGCCGCTGCGCCCAATGGATTCAGGATTGAACGAAACGACGACCCCAGGTTAGTGCCGGCTCGAATTGCTGGAGACGTCGCTTGTAGCTTAACATCATTAGCCCCACTGGGCGAGTTGAGCATAAATTCCGGACTCGTCTTGGTCCGGCTGTGACCACCATGCGTGACGCCATTGTTATATGGGGTAGGCACGTCTGTATCGAAGATGTTGTAGTCCTCGG
>JBPCLH010000007.1:0-5193 GCA_051003475.1 Bryobacteraceae bacterium | reverse complement strand
AACTCCAACTGTGCAACTCCAGTGGAAAACCTGCGCTGGCTTCAGCAAAATCGCTGTCGCACCTCTTGACTGACCAGCTCAGATGTTGGTTAACAGCGCCAGAAGTGGCGGAGACAAGTGCTTTGTTTGCAATGTAATGTTTAGGCTCGCTCAAAAAACTTGCTTCGCCGTCTTCGAATCGTAATTACCAGGCTTAATTTGCGATGTTCAGTATGCAGTGTGCGATTCGATAAGTTGCTGGGAGAAATCAGGACTGCTGTCATCCTTTGGTGTGGTGCTTCCTCGAATGGGGATGGGCTGAACTGGCTTGGTCATGGATCTGTTGTTCAAGCCCAGGGCTGGCGCGATCTGCCGGGTTCGGACGACAAGATCGATGCTGGTAGCGCTTTGCCAGCACTCAATCTTGTGGGCGATACGTCCGGGAAGAGAGGGTAACTGAATCACTCCCGGTAACGCGGTCTGATTTATCTGCCTCCACATGGGCTCTTCAGAACTCGGCGTGTATTAGAATAGCCGTCTCGGGAGCGCGAAGCGTTGAGGAGGCGTGAATGAACAGACGCGGTTTTCTGGCTGGCGGTGCAGCGGCAGCCTTGGCCGGCCAGGCTGCTCCTCAACGCGACATCATTGTCGAGAAGTCTGTTTCGGAACAGCCACATCGCGGGAAGGTCCTGGCGCTGATTACGCCGCATCTCGATGACGGCCCGATTTTTGCGGGTGGTACGCTTGCCAAGCTGCTTCGAGAAGGTTATGACGGCTATTTCATTCGGACCAGCAATGATGAAAAAGATTCGTATAAGCTGACGCTCGGCGAGACGGTGTTCGCCAATGAAAACGATACGACTCAGTTTGTGCAAGCTGCCGGGTTGAAGCGCGCGTTCGATCTCAGTTACCGGAATCATCGTATGGACGAAGTGGCGCGAACTGAATTGCGCGGGCGACTTATATTTTTGTTTCGATTGCTGAAGGTAGATACTGTCCTGAGTTACGATCCTTGGGGTCATTATGAGGAGAACCCGGATCACTACGTGACTGCTCAGGCGGTGGAAGCCGCGTGTTGGATGTCAGGCGGGAACCTCGATCTACCCGAGCACTTCGCAGCAGGGCTGAAGCCGCATTCGGTTTCCGAGAAGTATTACTTTGCCAGGGGACCGCAGCTGGTCAATCGCGTAGTCGATATCGGTCCGACTCTTGCTGCGAAAGTTGATGCAATCCGCTCGTGCAAGACAATGGTCGATCACATGATGAAAGACCTCAATGATTCGCTTGCCCAACGCAAGCTACGTTTGCCAGCACTGAGGGCCGATGAGTTTATCAAGGCAGCTTTTGTTGCGCGTGACCGCGCAATTGGAGAAAAGCATGGGCTCGAGTACGCTGAGGAGTTTCACTACATAGGCCCGGAGCAGACACTCGACGAGTACATCCGGCGAAATGCGGTTCCGGCCTAACGTGTGAAGTCCGCGCTAGGACGCGGCCTGAGCGCGTACCACGCGTGCGCTTTGCGCTAGTTCCGGCGCATTCAGAAGCGATACTTCAGGGCGAGCTGCAGCTCCCGATTAGCCAGCTTTGTGCTCGTGACCTGGCCGAAGGCCGTGTCTCCGAGGTATTGGTCGGGATTGGAGAACTGCGGAGTGTTGAACGCGTTGAACGCTTCTGCTCGAAATTCCAGGGAGTGCTGTTCACTCCAAGGCATTCGAAAGGCCTTCATCATTGTGAAGTTTACAAGGTCCGTTCCAGGACCGACGACCGGATCGCGCGGCGAGTTGCCATAGCTCAGGACGCTTGGCGTGAAGGCATTCGTATTGAACCAGAGCGAGGGGCCCTGGTTCGGGACGGGCAATCTTTGGCCCGCCACCAAATTCGGACGTTCCCAGAGCCCATCGTTGTTCTGAGAATCGAAGCTCTCGAGAACATCGAACGGGTTGCCGCTCGCAAGTGTCACAATGCCGTCGAAAGACCAGCCCTTGCCGATTGCTCCGGCAATTCCTTTGAGATTGTTTGCGAAAGGCATCTGCCAGACGTAGCCGATTACTAAGTTGTGCCGTTGATCATATACACCGCTGGCACGCTCAGCGCGTAAATCGTGCGGATTCTGGCAGCCGCAACCGCCGCTGTTCGTAGTCTCCCAAGCGTCGTCAATTTCATGTGACCAGGTGTAAGCCGTCGTAAAGCTCAACCCTTTCGTCAATCGCCGTTCGAAACGAACCTGGAGCGAATTGTAATTTGTGTTTGCACCGTAGTATTGGAGTCGAATGCGCGCGTAATTCGGATAGGGACGGCGCGCCTGAATATCGCCGGGGCCTGGCTGGGGCTGGTTCCAGTTCTTAAAGCTTGAATCGACGTGCGTTCCTTTGTTCCCGACATAGCCCACGTCGAGAACGTTGGCACCGAATTGCTTCGACACCATGAAGTTCCAGTTTTGGACGTAGGTATCCGGGTGAAGCCGATCGGCCGGAAGTGTGACGGCATTGAAGAACGGGTTGGTCGGATATAACGCTGCTGGAACGGGATTTTCTATGGTTGCGATCGGATTGAGTGCAGGATTCGTAATCGTGAGACTGCCTGCTGCGGGCGGATTCAACTGGAGGATGTTGATGTTGTCGAACTGTCCGCCAAAGTAAAAGATTCCGTAACCGCCGCGCAAGACCCACTTCGCAGCTGGGTTGTACGCGAATCCGAAACGTGGGCTGATGTCCTTATTTGTGATGTCCCACAGGTTGTGCACAACTTGTCCCGGAGCCGGATAGAACTCAGGCGGGGTTTTACTCCAATCCAAAGTGCGCGTTATGCCGTTCACATCGGTCGGCACACCGAAGCGATCCCACCGGGCGCCAAGGTTCAGGGTCAGATTTGGCGTGACCTTCCAATCGTCTTGAATGTACACTGCCGATCTCCACTGGCGAGCCTTGGTGATGGGTACACCTTCTGGAGTAAGTGTCGTTCTCGGATAGCCCAGCATGTACGCAGCGGCAGGATCACCACTGATGTCACCTGTGAAACTGATGCTTCCGAAAGGCCAGTTATTTGTTGTGGCGTTGTCGTACAATTTGCGGAGGTCGAGGCCGGTCTTTAGGGTGTGTTTGCCTTTTACGAAAATCACGTTGTCCACTATCTGGTAAGTCTGACTATTGTCGAGATTCGAAGCGGCGAGATCACTTCCCATGCCGAGGTAGCCAGAGATGTTGATGAGCGGAAATCCTTCCTCGTTCGGCCGCAAAGGACGCCCATTTGGGCCGCCGACTTTCAAGCCGTTGATGCCGAGAGACTCAAGGGTGAAACCGGTCCCCGTCAAGGTACTCAATTGCGCAACATTTTCGCGATCGAAGCCAGCCCGGAACTCGTTCAAAAAGGCTGGGCTGAAAGTATGGATCCACTGAGCTGACAGGTTATCAATCGGGTATGTTCCGGTAAACGTGAAGTTCGGATTCAGATCGCGTTCGGGGAAATTGCGGAAAGCCCGAATGTAGTGGACGAAGAGCTGGTCTCGCTGACTGAAGTATTGATCGACACGTGCAATACCCTGATTTACCGTCAGATCACCAAGGGCAGCCCCAGCATAATTAACTGCTCCGGACGTGTTCGGCAGAGGCATATATTTGTTAACGATGTTTAGGGATACGGGATCAATCCGGTTTGCGGGGATCATATTTCCAGCGAACTGCGTGCCGGTCGTGGGATCAATGGTGGGAGTTGTGCTGGCAGAGAAGTCTCCTTGGCGCTGCTGAGGCGTGAGGACAACAGCCGCCCCGGGACTCTCCTGAATGGATCGCAGACCTTCGTAACTCAGGAAGAAGAAGGTTTTGTCGTGTACCGCGGGGCCCCCAAGAGTGGCGCCATACTGATTTTGCCTCAGGATGTTTTGGGGGAGCGGGGATGGGGAAAAGTAGTTCCGAGCATCCATGGCATAATTGCGTAAATATTCGAACGCATCCCCGTGGAATTGATTCGCTCCGGATTTTATCTGGATGTTGACGTTGGTACCTGTGTTGCCACCATACTCGGCTGAGTAGTTGCCCGTTTGGACCCTAAATTCCTGGATGGCGTCAACGGACGGATAGAGGTTGACGTAGTTGTGTCGGTTGTTGACCATCGTGATGCCGTCTACGTTGACCTGGCCCCAAATCAGGCGCCCACCATTGCCTCCGATCTGCGAACCGTCCGTACTCGAGGAATGCAGATCGGGGTTGTAGACTTGCACTCCGGGCGTAAGGATCGCGAGATCATCAAATTTTCTCCCGTTCAACGGGAGATTTTCGATGCGCTCCGTCCCCACAACTTCACCTAAGCTTGCGTTTTCTGTTTGCAGCAACGGCGGGGCCGATTTGACTTCTATTGTTTGCTGGACAGCACCCACTTGAAGAGTGAAGTCGACTTTTGCCTGCTGTCCCAACTGGAGGTCGACGCCACTGCGACGTTCCCCGTTGAATCCGCCGGATTGCACTTCGACCACATACGGCCCTGGCAGAAGATATCGAAATTCATACCCTCCGTCTGCTCCCGTGTGGCCGAGTTTTGATAAAGCCGTTCCTGATTGCGTTACGGTTACTGTGGCGTTTGCGACTGCGCCCCCTCCGGAATCGACTACTGTGCCGAGAATCGCCGTGTCGATGGTTTGACCAATGAGGCGAGCGTAAGGGGAAGCGCAGAAAGCAAGGAGAGGAATCCCTGCTCGCATAAATCTAACTTTCGAGAGAGGAAAAAAGAAGTTGCAAATCATGTGAACCCCCTGGATGCTCAGTGAGGCTATCACAGATTTAGTTCGAAAGTAAGGGGAGGGTGGTCGGTCCGCCTCGACAAGAAAGTGAGATGGTGATCCGACACCACGGCCCGTCACTACCAGAGTTCCGGTTAGGTGCAGCCTTGTGGTTCGCCACAATCACATCTGCGGGAGGCACTATGCTGAGATGCGCTTATAGCAATGATGTAAACCGCCCAGGCAGGGAATTGGGATAATCTTCCCCTGGCCTAACACCGCTCGGGGTGTCGGGCAATCCTTTCCAAGAGCTAAATGCGTTCTTGAACGCTGATAATAATCGAAGTACGAAGTGCGCGTTCGCTTGAGATGCCGGTCAGGCAAGGTGCTTATGGCGCTGTGGTTCTGAGGACAGGAAATCGCAAACGGTTCTGATCGAGAAACGCTCGAACGCCTTCGAGCGTCGGATCCGTGCCTTGCATCCACCGGATCAAAAGATCATG
>JBPCLH010000006.1:0-7592 GCA_051003475.1 Bryobacteraceae bacterium | reverse complement strand
CAACAAGCATTAAGCAGTCGTCAACTCGCAGTCAAAACTCCAACTGTGCAACTCCAGTGGAAAACCTGCGCTGGCTTCAGCAAAATCGCTGTCGCACCTCTTGACTGACCAGCTCAGATGTTGGTTTAGCCATGCTGATTGGGCGCTTTCTGTTCCTGATTCCGCTTCTAGCCGCGGCCGGCAGCCTTGCAAGAAAGAAAAGAGTCGCCGAGACCCTCGGCACTCTGCCAACTCACGGGCCCCTTTTTATTAGCCTGCTGGTGGGGACGGTAATCCTAGTCGGAGCGCTGACGTTTTTCCCGGCGCTCGCGTTGGGCCCAATTGTTGAGCATTACTTGATGCAGGACGGCAGGCTGTTCTCGCTCCTGCTGTTCCCGTTTTGGAGCTAAATCATGGCGACTACACTTCAGCCACCTTCTTCCAAAGCGCCGAAGGCGCCCCCCTCGGAAGATCTCACCTCGCTGCTTCCCGGAAAGCTGGTCCGTGCACGGCCGCTGTTTGATCCGGAGATTGTGCGTCGCGCGAGCAAGGATTCTTTTGTCAAGCTGAATCCGCTTACGCTTTTAAAGAATCCAGTCATGTTTGTGGTCGAAGTCGGTGCGGCGCTGGTCACCATCTTCCTTGTGCGAGACGTTTTCGCCGGAATTACCGGTAAAATCGGATTCGAGTTCCAGATCGCTGTCTGGCTGTGGTTCACGGTGCTTTTCGCCAATTTCGCAGAGGCTATGGCCGAAGCTCGCGGCAAAGCGCAGGCTGACACGCTCCGCAAGACAAAGACAGATTCGATGGCAAACCGGGTATCAAAGGGAAAGATCGAAGTCGTTCCCGCTTCGAAGCTTCGGGCCAGAGATATTGTCATTGTGAACGCGGGCGAACTGATTCCGGGCGACGGAGAAGTAATCGAAGGCATTGCCACGGTCGATGAGGCCGTGATCACAGGTGAAAGTGCGCCAGTGATCCGTGAATCGGGGGGCGATCGCAGCGCTGTCACGGGCGGAACGAAAGTCTTATCAGATCAGATCAAGATCAAAATCACCTCGAATCCCGGCGAGACATTTCTGGACAAGATGATCGCGCTGGTCGAGGGCGCCGAGCGCCAGAAGACGCCAAACGAAATTGCTCTGAACATCCTGATCGCGGGGTTGACGCTGATTTTCCTTTTAGCTGTGGCAACGCTTCACCCGTTTGCCATTTACGCGGTGTCGTCTGCCGGAGCAGGAACTGTACCGACCATCGCCGCCTTGGTCTCATTGTTAGTTTGTCTGATCCCGACGACTATTGGTGGATTGCTCTCTGCAATCGGTATCGCGGGTATGGACCGGGTTATGCAGCACAACGTCCTTGCTATGAGCGGCAAGGCGGTAGAAGCATCCGGTGATGTCAACACGTTGCTTCTCGACAAGACCGGGACGATCACACTTGGCAACCGCCAAGCGGTCGAATTTATTACATTTCCAGGTGTTACAGGGGAAGAACTGGCTGACGCGGCGCAACTGTCCAGCCTCGCTGACGAAACACCCGAAGGCCGCTCGATTGTTGTGCTTGCCAAGGAAAGGTATGGGTTGCGCGGACGCGAAGTCGCGGAACGCGAAGCGCGCTTCATTCCTTTTTCGGCCTATACGCGAATGAGCGGTGTCGATATTGATGGTCGAATGCTGCGCAAAGGCGCTAGCAGCGCCATTGAAAAGTTTGTGATCCAGTGTGGAGGGACCGTTCCCACAAACCATCAAGAGATCTCCGATCGCATTTCGCGAACCGGTGGAATTCCGCTTGCCGTCGCCGACCGGTACCGGGCACTTGGGGTGATTCACCTCAAAGATATTGTCAAAGGCGGCATGAAGGAGCGCATTGGGCAGCTCCGAAAAATGGGCATTCGCTCGGTTATGATTACTGGCGATAATCCGCTCACGGCAGCCGCAATTGCGACGGAAGCCGGTGTGGATGATTTCCTTGCGCAAGCGACGCCTGAGGACAAGTTTGACTACATCAAACGTGAGCAACGGGAGGGCCGGTTGGTAGCGATGACCGGAGATGGCACGAACGACGCGCCAGCCTTAGCGCAAGCTGACGTGGGATTGGCCATGAACACCGGAACGATGGCCGCGAAAGAAGCCGGCAACATGGTGGACCTGGACAGCAATCCAACGAAGCTCATCGAGGTGGTTGCGATTGGCAAGCAGCTGCTCATTACCCGCGGTGCGCTTACAACCTTCTCCATTGCAAACGATGTAGCTAAGTACTTTGCGATCATTCCTGCGATGTTCATGGCGACCTATCCCGCGTTGGCGCGATTCAACATCATGGGGCTGCATACACCCGAAAGCGCGGTGTTGGCCGCTGTTATCTTCAACGCGCTGATCATCATTGCTCTCGTGCCGCTAGCTCTGCGTGGTGTTAAATATCGGCCCATGGGAGCCGCCTCATTGCTGCGGCGCAATGTTCTGATCTACGGAATCGGGGGGATTATCGTGCCATTTCCTGGTATCTGGCTAATCGATCAATTGCTGGTACTTCTGCACCTCGCGTAGGAATCCAGGGAGAGAAAAATGCCACAACAACTTGCCCCAGCACTGCGCATGACGGTACTGCTTACGGTGCTTACAGGACTGATTTATCCAGGGGTCGTGACGGGCCTATGCCAGGTGCTCTTAAGCAGTCCGGCAAATGGAAGCCTGGTCGTGCAAAATGGCCAGGTTATCGGGTCGCTACTCTTGGGACAGAATTTCGCCAAGCCAGGATATTTTCACCCACGCCCGTCGGCTGCTGGTAACGACGGCTACGATCCAACTGCATCAACTGGGTCGAACTTCGGCCCCACCAATCAGAAGTTCTTCGATCGCGTAAAAGCTTCCGCCGAGCAGTTCCGGAAAGAAAATCCGGATTACAGTGGGCCCATTCCTGCGGATGCGCTCACCGCGTCGGGTAGCGGACTCGATCCGCACATCAGCGTGGCGAACGCCAAGACCCAGGCAGCACGTGTTGCTAAAGCACGCGGCGCGAGCACATCCAGAATCGAAAACCTCATTGCATCCGCAAATCGAGGATCGTGATCTCGGCTTCCTAGGCGAACCTCGTGTAAACGTATTGAAGCTCAATCTGGAGCTTGACCGCCAAGTCCCTAAGCACTAACCCAAGCTCATCTCACAGTTCCCCACTTCGAGGAGTTCATTTTGTTTCCCAAATCAACGCCCATTCTTTGTTTTTTCTTCGGGTTCGCGATGAGTGCTTCGATCTGCTTTGCTCAACAGCCACAATCACAACCGGCACCGCTCCCCACCCCTGCCATGGCAGGTCCGCTGCAGACAGGGTCGCCTATCACGTTCGATGCCGGGCCCTTTGGCAAGCTCAATCTCACGGGCGTTGTTAGCGGCATGGGCCTAGTGCAAGGCAATCATGTCCCAGGGGACGACACCCCGCAGGGGGATCTGAGTAACGGTCAAATCTTTATTCAAAAGACGGAGGGGTGGTGGCAATTCTATCTGCAGGCGGGCGCCTATAATATTCCGATCCTGGGTACGCCGTTCCTCTCCACCGCCGATACGCTGAGCGACTTCTATGGCCCGCTGCCAGTCGGCTTTCTGAAGCTGGCGCCGACTAAGAATTTTTCCATTCTGATCGGCAGTCTGCCCACGCTCATTGGCGTGGAGTACACGTTCACCTTCGAAAACATGAACATCGAGCGCGGCCTGCTGTGGAACCAGGAAAACGCAGTGAATCGCGGAGTACAGGTAAATGGCAGTTTTGGCAAGCTTAGTGCCTCACTGAGCTGGAACGACGGCTTCTATTCCAACCGCTATACCTGGGTGACCGGATCATTGGGCTACGCCTTCAATGCGGCCAACACGCTGACATTCGTGGGCGGCGGGAACGCGGAGCAGACGGCTTTTCGGAGCCCAGGCCACGCCCGTGCAAAACAATGGCAGCATTTACAACATAATCTACACGCATACGAAGGGCGCGTGGATCATCCAGCCTTATGTTCAATTTACCGACGTGCCCACCAACCAGCAGATCGGCGTCGTGCACGGGGCTGCAACGCGCGGCGGGGCGCTTTTGGTGAATTACAGTTTCAAACGTGGCTTCTCACTCGCCGGGCGAGGAGAGTATATTTCGAGCACCGGCAACGCTGGTGAGCAAGCTGTCAATCTGATCTTTGGTCCTGGCAGCGGTGCTTGGTCGATTACGCTGACGCCGACCTTTCAAGATCATGGCTTCTTCATCCGCGGAGAGTTCTCCATCCTTCGGGCGACGAGCTACACGCCCGGTGACGGGTTCGGTGCCCTGGGCATGAACCGAACGCAGCCTCGCGGCGAGATTGAAGCGGGTTTCATGTTTTGAGTTGATTGCTAGCTCGAACGTGCTCACTGTTGCTGGACGAAGATGACGTGATGGCCGGCGAGACCGAGCCTTCTCGCTAAACGTTTTTCGCGAGTGGGCCACCAATGGTTTCTGCCGCCGATCAAAACCACCGATTGGGGACAAAGCCCATGGATAACGCCATCATAGAAATCTCTGCACAAGCGGACATCAATATGAGTTTCAATTGCGCCGTTAACTGAGACAGTCCGAAAATGCCTGACTTTGAAATCTGGAGCGACCTGTGGGCAATCTAAAGGAAGCGGGTAGGGTACGACGTGGGGCACAAGAATCCGAATTCGCGCCCCAAGTTGTTGTGCGAGTTCCCCAGCATGTCTCAGGGAAACCAGTGTCTCCGGGACTGTCGTAAATACAACAATAACGGAGAGCCCGTGTACCTCTTCTCCGTAATCAAGAGAGTTTGGCGTCGCCCCACACGCCGGAAACAAAAATCGAACGGGACTATCTACCAGCAGCTTATGACTCACGAGGATGCACCCGCTCATAAGATAAAGAACGAGGGCTAAGGAACGACTTAACGACGCCTAAAGGTTGACTAAAGGCCCATGGAAAAGCGGTATCCCACACGCAACTCGGTCATGAGATGACGGGGATTACTGGGATCACGCTCGATCTTTTTGCGTATCTGATTCACGAACACGTGCAAATATTCGATCTCATTTCCATAATCGGGGCCCCAGACCGCCTGCAATAATTTCCCGTGCGGAATCGTGACGTCAGGGTGAATCGCAAAATAATAGAGCAGGTCGAACTCCTTTGGAGTGAATCGGACATCCTGCCCACGCACCGACACATGACGCGTTGCGATATTCATTTCGACTTCGCCGAACCTTATGAATCTTGGACCGTTTAAGGTCGAAAAAGGAACTCGGCGGAGGTGAGCGCGAATGCGCGCCAGCAACTCAGGCGTGCTAAACGGCTTTGTTACGTAATCGTCGGCACCGGCGTCGAGTGCAGCCACTTTGTCTGCCTCCGCATTTCGAACCGTCAACATGATAATTGCAATATCCGAAGTGCGCCGTATCTCCTGGCAGGCTTCCAATCCGCTCGTGCCCGGCATATTAACGTCGAGCAAGACGACTTCGAACCGATCCTCCCGCAGCTTCGCAAAGCATTCTTCCGCAGATTTTGCATCTACCACTAGAAAGCCCTCTGCAGTCAATGCTGATTTCAGCACCCGACGAATCTGCGGTTCATCATCAACAATGAGTATTTTTGGGGTCATCCTACTGTTTGCGCCTACCGGTTTCCGAATTGCTCCGCAGACCTGATAGCTGGCAGCGTGAAGGAAAATCGGGCTCCTTTCCCCGGTTCACTCTTCAGGGAGATGCGGCCGCCGTGCGCCTCAATGATTTCCCGAGCGATGGCTAGTCCCATGCCCGTTCCAGGGATGCGTGCCCGCACGTCACGGCCACGGTAGAACTTCTCAAAGATCAAGTCCCGTTCGGCTTTGGGAATGCCGGAGCCTACATTGGAAACTGCAATCGTGATGCCCTCTCCCTGACCTTCCACGGTAATTTGAATTGGCGACGAAGGAGCAGAGTACTGGAAAGCATTGTTCAGCAGCTGCCGCAGAGCCAATTCGCTCAACTTGCGATCGATTTCAATCAACGGCAGATCTGGTTGGATCCTCATGTCTAAAACTCGCCCTTCACTGGACCAGAACCGATACGCGCAAGTTCAATCGCTTCATTGACGAGATCGTTCAGGTGATCCGCCTCCTCATCTACGACCGTCAACAGATCTTGTTCGATTTCGCCAAGCTTGTTGCGGGAAAGCACAGTTGTTGCGGCCGCTTTGATCGACGTGAGTGGAGTTTTGAACTCGTGTGCGAGCGCATCAAGCAGTGCTAATTTAAGTTTCTCGTTCTGGCGAGCCGCTTCCGCCCGTGCCGCCACGTCCTGCGCTTTTGCTCGTTCTAAGGCGATCGCTACCAACTGGGCAATTGCCTGTAAGGCAACTTCAGAGATGTGGTTGCTTGCAGCGACGCCTAAACTACCGAGGAACCGGCCGCCCAAGCGTACCGGAGCTATAACCGTGGCTGATTCGGGTTTCCGCCCTATTTCGCCAGTTCTCGCAACCTCGCGGAGAGAGGCCTCCTGTAGTGGCGAGTTCGGTGGCCCGATTCTGCAAGTTGAATCTGTTTCGCGATCGTAAAACGATACGTGCTCGGCACCAAACAACTCGGAAATTTTCTGCGTGATTTGATCCGGCAAGGTTCGCTCATCATCTCGAAGCATCAAAGCTCGGCTAAACTCATACATTCGTTGTACCTCCTGTTCTCGGGACGCCGCTTCTTCAGCCTTTCGGCGAGCGCTGGAAGACAGCTGGCTGGCAGTAATCGCTGTTACAAGAAAGACAAAGAGGGCTACCCAGTTCTGTGGGTCGGCGATGGTGAACGTGCCGAGAGGAGGAAGAAAGAAGAAGTTATACGCCAGCATGCTGGCCAACGAGGCGACGATTGACTCTTTCAGGCCAACTCGTGTTGCCAGAGCCAGAATGAGCAAGAGGAAGGAGAAAGCCGCCGTCGAGCTATTGACGTGATTAATTCGAAGGTCAATAGCTGCTACTACAGCGACAGCACAAACGATGCCAACGAGGCGGAGGAAGAGACGTACTAAATGAGCGAAGCTGCGCAGCGCGGTTCTACCTTCCGTCTTGCGGTAACGAGATTCTGGGTCCCATGACACAGCCTAAGTTGTTCGTCGATCCAGACGGAATGGGTGCGGTTCTCGATCGCAATCCGGATCGAACAATCAAAGCTTACTTTTTGAGCGTATCGCCCAACGCCTTGAGAAAGGATAAAGACATAAGACGCAAAGATCTCTGCTGAGCGACTTTTAGTAATTCGATGGCGGGCCGGGATAACAAACGTTTGGGGGGGAGGTAGCTCCTAGCTGGTCGGCAAGGGTTTAGAAATTATACACTGGTGTTGCCCTGCACTTGGACGCGGTAGGGACGACCATCACTGATCGCCCCCCGCACAGAACCGTACGAGCGCGTTTACGCATACGGCTCCCGCCTCGGATGAATGGCGATAAAGCGCTCCATTGGGTAAGGATGCAAAACACGAGGGATAGGAATCCAGCGATTGAAGGTCGGAGTTAGCCGAACCCACGGCAGCATGCCGCGTTGGCTGCGACGACTTAGAATCAAGCGCCACAACCTCCGTAGTCGCTGCCCAAAAATGCGCAACCGATCCAGGTTTCCGGGAA
>JBPCLH010000005.1:0-2425 GCA_051003475.1 Bryobacteraceae bacterium | reverse complement strand
CCATCGAGACCTCTGGGCTCTTGCCGTCGCCCTCGGGAGAGAACACAAATCCAGCGCCTCTTCTGAGAAAGTGGCGTAACATGAAACTCAGCCGCCCTAACCTTCAACTAAGCTCGGGACATCCTCTGCACTTCGCCGGTGCTCTCAGCGAGCGAGCGGTCTTTCTCGAGAGCGGGCGATTGGTAGCGGACGGCGAACTTAGGGAAGTAGTTCGGGAATTCGACTGGAATCCCTATGTCTGATTTTTACGGAAGGCTGCCCAGCGTTTCTTCTGGGCGGCTGCGATTCTCTTCCTAGCTTCGGGGCTCAGGCTGCGCTTCTTTCGCCCAGGGCCGGTTCTTCTGGATGCACTCGCTTCAGCGCCGTTTGCCTTTGGCGGTCTGCCGACGCGACGCCCCATCATCGCGCAAACCTGGTCTATTTGTTCTTCTAATTTTTGCTTCTGCGCCTCCAAACCCTGGAGTGCCGCTTCAAGAATTTCTCTACTTGGAGCGGCGGACCTTTTTGCCATATACCTTACTTAGTAACACAAATAATAAGCAAAAGGTAACTCTATCAAGGATAGTTTTTATTGAGTTATCCTTCCGAATAGCACATTAGGGTTACCGGTCCATCATTTACTAGCCGAATTTGCATATAGGCCTGAAAAGTGCCTGTCGTAACCGATACACCTCTATCCCGACAAAGTTTAAGAAAATAATAATATAGTGGCTCGGCGATTTCGGGTCTGGCGGCTTGTGAGTAGGATGGCCGGTTGCCTTTATCTGTCTGTCCGTAGAGAGTAAATTGAGACACAATGAGCATTTCGCCCGTGATATCAAGTAAACTCCGGTTCATCTTACCGTCATCGTCTGGAAAGATCCGCAATTGAACGACCTTTCGGGCCAATAGCTCAGCCCGCCCAGGCGTATCGTCAAACCTTATGCCCAGTAAGACGAGCAGTCCATTGTCAATGCGACCTGTTACCGAGCCGTGAACGGCGACACTTGCCTCTGAAACCCTTTGCACCAGTGCACGCATAAAACCATTGAACACGACGCAGGCGTGTTAAGCGAGATATATTCTCCCGCTGGGCAGTACTAGATATCATTGATCCCTTCCGTCATTTCGGGCGCCCTCGTGCTTTGGGAATTCCTCTTTTGGACGGCGGTTGCAATACCGATTTACGCCTATCTCGGATACCCCATAACGCTGATTGCTCTCCGACACGTTCTTAAGCGGGACGTGCGAAAGCGGGACATTACACCCAGGGTCTCGTTGCTCATCCCTGCGTTCAACGAGGCGGCCACCATCGAACGAAAGATTCGAAACTC
Source organism: Bryobacteraceae bacterium (assembly GCA_051003475.1). Classification (GTDB taxonomy): domain Bacteria; phylum Acidobacteriota; class Terriglobia; order Bryobacterales; family Bryobacteraceae; genus Bog-105. The sequence goes on along the minus strand of JBPCLH010000005.1, from coordinate 1,112 downwards.
GCTGGTGCTCGATTACCCGCCGGATCTGATCGAGATCGTCGTCGCATGCGATGGATCGACCGACGACACGCCACAGCTTGCGAGCTGCCTCGCGAATTCCTGTGAGGCGCAAGGACGCGTTCGGGTGCTCACTTTTCCAGTGAATAGAGGCAAGACTATAACGTTAAATGCTGCTGCGCGACAGCTTCGAGGAGAAATTATTGTATTCTCAGATGCCTCGGCCATCTTGAATGCGGACGCTGTGCGCGTGTTGGTCCGCAACTTCGCAGATCAAAGTGTGGGATCGGTGAGCGGCAAGTATACCGTAATAAAGGCGCACGAAGTCTCAATAGGGACATCCGAAGATTTCTACTGGAGATACGAAACTTTCTTAAAGACACAAGAGGCGGAACTCTCGTCAACGCTTGGGGGCCATGGTCATCTTCATGCAATCCGGGCGGAGCTGTATCCGTTTCCGCCGCTCGGCACGATCAACGACGATTACATCATTCACGCGTCCGTAATCGCGAGGGGCTGGCGAGCAGTTTACGAACCTGAAGCGGTGGTTCGGGAGGAAGCACACGAAATGGCGGGCTTTACGCGCCGGGTCCGTATCATGGCAGGAAACATACAGCAACTGCGCGAAATCGGACCGCTTCTCCGCCCGGTCCGTCCACTGCCGCTGTTCTTTTTCGTATGCCACAAAGGGCTGAGATTGTTGGTTCCGTTTGCAATGGCACTCGGGTTAATTGCCAACGTTTTCCTTCTCAACGAACAAATATATCGCGTGATCTTGGCAGGCCAGATCGGTTTTTATGTTCTCGTGATTTGCGGAGCCTTGATTCGATTACGCCCCAAGTTTCTGATGCTGCCTTATTATTTCTCGATGATCAATGCGGCCATGTTCCTTGGCACATATCACGCAGCAACCGGATTGCGACGCATGCGCTGGAAGTAATCCGCCGGGTCGCTCATCTCTCTGGGCTCCGTCTGGTGTTAGGCGGCGTCCTTTTGAGAGAAGTAAGTGTGTTGGCGAATGGCGATGCGCTTCATCAGATCATCCAAGTGCTGCTCGATCTGCTCGATTGAAAATTCGAACCCAAATTCGACGGGATCGAAAGGCTGATCGGCTC
>JBPCLH010000004.1:0-27384 GCA_051003475.1 Bryobacteraceae bacterium | reverse complement strand
CATCGTGTCGCCGTACATCACGAAAAAAACGTCGTCCAATTTATCGAACGCATCAATAACTGCGCCGGCTGTTCCGCGAGGTTCGGGTTCGCATTGATACCGTATTTTCACCCCCCAAGGCGCGCCATTGCCAAAATACTGCTCGATGGATTGGGCGCCGAAACCCGTCAGGATCAATATGTCTGAGATTCCTTGGCTGCGCGCCAGCAGAACCTGGTGCTCGATCAGGGGCTTACCTCCGACCTCCACCATGCATTTTTGAAGGTCCGCCGTGCGCTCTTTCAGCCGCGTGCCTTTTCCGCCAGCGATGATCACCAATTGCATGCAATCGTTATGATTGACGTGCGCGGATTTCCCGGTAGATCTCACCTACCGCCCTGTCCACTGCTTGCAAGGATGTAAGCTTCGGTTGCCAGCCGAGACGCTTGATCTTCTCGATAGAGTATCGGAATCGGGGAACGTCCCCTATCCATCCTCTATTGCCCCCAGTGAAGCGCAAGGGCGTAGAGGGAGCTGCCTCACGCAGAATAGCTTTCGCGATATAGAGCACGGTGGTTCCCTCGTCAGGCGGGCCTATATTGAAGTAGTTCAGTGCGTCGGAAGTGCGCTCATAAATGGTGAACATGGCGTCAAGTAAGTCCGAAATATGTAAGTAGGGCTTCTGCTGCGTGCCGTCTCCAAGTACTTCCAGGTCCGGAGGGTTCGCCCTCAGCTTCGCCATAAGGTCCAAAATAATACCGTGCGTTGCGCGAGGGCCGATTACGTTGGGGAATCGGAAGATCCATGCACGTTCAAGAAAACTCTCCAACGCGGCGCTAATGAGAGCTTCCGAGGCAAGCTTCATCGCGCCATAGTTTGAGATCGGAAAAAGTGAGCCGGTATCCTCTTTCAGAGGCTCATCGTGCACGCCATATATGGCCGACGTAGAAGCGAAGGCAATCCTCGGGATTCGCGCTTCCTGCATGACGAGCAGAGTGTTGAACGTAGTTTGAAAGGTATCGCGGCAGTCAACGTTTGGATCTGCAATTCCGCCCGGAATATCCGAATTCGCGGCCATGTGCCAGATGGTCGTAATCCGGAAATCCGCTACTATCCGGCGATACGAACTTAAATCGGCGAGGTCGGCCTCGAAAAAGTGGAAAGCCGGATTTCTCAGCGCTTCATCCAGATTGCCGCGTGTCCCGCGAGATAGATTATCAATGCCGATGACGCGGTGACCCCGTTCGAGGAGGCGGTCCGTTAAATGACTTCCAACAAATCCGGCAGCTCCTGTGATCAACACCGTTTGCGGGGCCGAGAGATCCTCCATGTCAGGTTCGAGCGGTCTGAGCCGGCTTGTTGGCCACGATGACGATCTGCGGACCCCACCGTCGAGAACTTAATGTGTAAAGGCGAGAAAGTACACCAAACAAAGCTCGCATTGTGAAGCTCAAAGTACTCGCCTGAACCACATTTTTTTGAACCGTGTCCCGCAGATAATGGGCGGTGATTTTTTGTGCATTCAGCCACGGCCACCCTGCCACATACGATTTCTGAACCTTGAGCCCCGCCTCCTCCGTCCGACCGCAGAGATCTCGAAGGCTGTAATGGCGTATGTGTCCGAGGAACTCCTCAGTTCTATAGATGTTGCCTGTTTGGGTGGTAAGCACAACCGTTCCGCCCGGTGCGGTCACATCAGCGAGGTTGCGCAACACCATTCCATCATTTTCGACGTGTTCGATCACCTCCGAACAGAGGACCAGGTCATAGATTCCGTGCAACTCCCCTGGAACCGAACGGCCAAGATCCTCTGCCCGAAACTGAATCGGGAGGCCGGCACGGTGCAGCGGTACGTTATCGGCAATGTCCATTCCGTGGAGGGTCCCGCAAGGTATGCGCGTGGCGATCACGGACAGGAGTGAGCCATCGCCGCAGCCACAATCGAGGACGTTACGCGGCTGCAACCCAAGTCGGACCAATTCGTCTGCAATCAGGTTGTATCGGAACCGATTTCCCGGATGGTCGCTGTGCGATACGGTCAGGCTCGACCAGTAATCGTTGTAATTCCTGGTCACGGACTTCTCATCTCGAGTAAGCTATGTCGCCGATCATGCTCCCTCTCGAAACCCAGTTCGTACTCCACCCAATACACGGGCCGGTTTTGGACTTCGATAAAGATGCGGGCGACATACTCTCCTAAAATGCCCAGTACGATCAATTGAAGTCCACCGAGAAGAAATACGCTCACGAAAATGCTGGGCCAGCCCGGACCGAAAATAGCCGGGTCAAACAGGCGCCATACAAAATAGACCGCGGCAATCGTAAGACTGACAAACGTCATTGCAAAGCCGAGAAACGTAGCGAGGCGCAAAGGAACCGTCGAGAACGAGAGAATACCGTCGAGCGCGACCAGGAACGAGCGCTTGAAATTGTAGTTGGTCGCGCCCTGCACGCGCTCGGCACGCCGAATTTGGACCCCAATCTGGCGGAATCCCGGCAGGACCGTAAGGCCACGCAGGTATCGGGTGTGCTCCGTCAGTTTCTGAAGGTAACGGACGACCTTACGATCGAGCAAACGAAATTCGCCTGCATCGACGGGTATTTCGATCGAACTTACTTTTCGCAGCAGCCGATAAAAAAGGAAGGAGAAAAGACTATATAGCGCGTAATTGGAGACGCTGGATCGCTGCACATACACGATCTCATAACCCTCACGCCAGCGCTCGATCAGGGTTGGAATGCTCTCCGGCGGATCCTGTAAGTCGGCATCCATCAAGAGCACTGCGTCGCCTGCGGCGCGATCAACACCCGCTGTGATGGCGATTGCTTGTCCAAATCGGCGGGAAAGGCGAACCAGCTTGACGCGGGAATCCTCCCGGTTCAACTCCGCGATTCTTTCGGGCGTGGCATCCGTGCTGTCATCGCAGAAGATCAGTTCGAAATTGCAATCCGGTACGACATCGAAAACCGCAGCCAGGCGGCGGTAGAGGGGCTCCACGTTGAGAATTTCGTTGTGAGTCGGGACAACAACCGAGATGAGAGTCATGAGGCTGGACTTGCGAGAAAACGCCCTATCCAGCGAACAGGATAACCGATTTCGCCCTAATTCCCGCGAAATCTGAAATCCATCGAGCGGCTTCGCTTAGTATTTGAGTGCGAACTGCCTCACATCTGTCTAACGAAGACGTTCGACATTTTGTCGGAATACACCAATTTCCATCCCGATAATAGCGGCAACACATGAGTAACGGGAGCGTCTCGGGAAAGCAGGCAGAAATTGATATGGTACTTGTCCAGGAGCACTTTAGGGTCGGTATGGACCATGATCCAATCGCCATACTCGCTGAGAACTCCGGTTAACTCGAAGATATCTCCTCGACCGTCCACAAAGACCTTATACTGCGGCGCCGCCCAAATTAAGTACCCACCATATACGTACTCGTTGACCATCGGTCCTGAAAGGCCAACCCGCTTGATATAGTCCAGCGCCTTCACAGGACTTCCATCTTCCACTTGCTTCTGGAGCTGGCGGCCGCTGGGGAAAGCCCAAACCATAGCCAATATCGAGACCACGATAAAAACCGCATTCAGCAGTGGCTGCTCGCGGTCCGGCTCATACCGATCCCACAGGTCGGCCAACACGCGGCACAAGATAGGCGCAGCGAGGATTCCGAAGATAAACACCATGCGTTCGTGGAGAACCGCAAATCCGAAGCCCAATGCCGTAAGAAGGAGTTCCTCAACGCTTAGTTCGGCCCGGCGAAGCAGCGGTACCAGAAGAATCAATCCGGTGACGGCTAATAGCCCGAACCCACGACCGGTATCAAAGTGAGGCGGCAGCCATTCCTGAACTTGTGATAGGTTTACAGGCAATTTTCCCATCACTTCAATGGGACTAAGAATCAGTTTGAGCCCTAGAGGATTTATACTGAGCGCTGCCAGCGATAGCACCGAAGCGACTGCCAACATGTTCCGAGAGCGCTTTTCCCAACGCCGCGAAACCACCAAACCCCAATGGACCTCGAGAAAAGAACAGAACAGGACCACCGCAAGTACAACCGAGCCGAAAAAGAAGGAACCATGGCTGTTGATCCAAAAAGCGAACAAGAATGGGAGCCCGAGAAACCAGCGCGCATCGCGCGATCGGCCAACGTAGAGAATGAGCAGTTCGCAGACTAGAAGCAGATATCCGACGAGATGCGGCCGAAGTGCGAAACCAACCGTCGCAAACAACCAGGTAATCAGCCCACCCAGAAACGCCACTTTAACGTTTCCGGAATAGAAAGCGCAAAGTACAAACTCCGCAACGATGAGGAGAGACGGTAACGTACAGAGCCACAGCATTAAGCCCATATACCCGCCGAATTTGTAAATTCCGTACAACGTGAGCTGCGACAGCCACTCTTGGGCAACCCAGGGATGGCCGTACGCTGTGAATGAAAACACATCGACCCGCGGGATCAAGTGGGTGTTCCACATGATCTCGCCGATTTTGAGGTGATACCACAGGTCGGGGTCGTTAAAGCGTGATCGAACGGTAATGACGGTCAGGACTACAAGAAGAAGCGCGAGCACCACGGGAAACGAGAAAACAGCCCGCCATCCCCGGTGAGCTCGGATTTCCGGCTTAACCTCGATTTGTGGCTCCGTCGATGCCTCAAGCAGCATCGATGTTTTCGATGTCCTCCGGCAATCTGATGAGACGGTGCAAGTAGGCGCGCGAAATATTGAGGCTCCGCGCAGCCAGTGTCTTATTGCCTTTGCATTCTTCAATTGCCTTAGTCGCGAGTTTTACCTTATAGTCTCGCAGAAGCCTCTCGAAGGTCCCGAGTTGCGGAACATCGGTTGCGTCTAAAACGTCTTGTTCCTGCAAACGCTCCGGCAGATCGATTGCCTGAATCATGTCTCCGTCGGCGCGGATAATGGCGCTCTGGATGGCATTTTCCAGCTCACGAACGTTTCCTGGCCAGTCGTATTCCTGAAGCAACGCGAGCGCACCGGGTGCAAGACCCGTTACCTGCTTGCCGTATAGATCCGAGTACTGCTTGACGAAAGACTTCGCAAGGACAGGAACGTCCTCGAGATGATCCGCAAGCGCTGGAGCTTTGATAATCATCACGTTAATGCGGTAATACAGATCGAGGCGAAACGTGCCCTCCGAAACCATCTTAGGCAGGTCTCTGTGCGTCGCGAAAATCACCCGCGCTTTTAAGGGGATTGCGCGGCCGCTACCGAGACGCGAGAACTCCCGTTGCTGCAGCACCCGCAACAACTTGACTTGAGTTTGCAGGCTCAACTCTCCGATTTCATCAAGCAAAAGCGTACCGTTTGCAGCCTGCTCGAAATAACCGGTTCGGGTGCCGTTGCTGCCGGTGAATGCGCCCTTCTCATGTCCGAAGAGCTCGGATTCGATGAGAGTCTCCGGAATGGCCCCGCAGGAGACTGCGATAAACGGCGAGTTGGCGCGATCGCCCAAATTGTGAATTGCGCGAGCAACGAGTTCTTTGCCCGTTCCGCTCTCACCCGAGATGAGCACGGAAGCATTTAAGCCGGCAACACGGCGAACCAGATCGTATACAGCACGCATTTCGGCGCTCGATCCAATCAGTCCATCGCACCGCAACGGCTGTTCCGGTTCCACTCGCTCCACGCTGCCCGCCCGCTTGCCTTCGAGTTCCCGCTTCATAGCCGCGTGTTCGTGCGCACGGCGAATGGTTGTTTTTAGCTCGCGCAAAGCAGGCGGCTTGCGGCAATAGCTGTGTGCCCCGCGTTGCACAAGATCGATTGCAGCCGACCGGGCGGTATCGTCGGTCATGACGACAACCGCGGCACCGGATTCACTTATCGTGTCGAAAAATTTCACTTGCTGCTCGACGTTGCCGAGATCAGTATCCAGATCCAACAGCAGAACTTCGAAGCAACCCTCCCACACTAATTGTTTGAGCCGGTCGCCATCCAGTTCCGCGACCACCTGGAAATCTTTCCCCAGAGCGGGCGCCAGCAGCGTCTGTAACTTAACGTCATGCGAAAACAGTCCTAGGCGAATCACAATGGGCATGGGAATTTGTGGAGAGATTTGAGAATAGCGGCTTTATTGGGCGCCTACAAGGCATCGTAGTACTCTTGTTAACTCCTTTCTAAGCCGTACTATTTCTAGGTTGATTTATACAAACTTCCTTAAAGTTCCTGTTCAGACTGGCATTATTAGGCCGGTAAGCTCCGTGTGTTCACGTTTGTGGTTTTATGACAGTCAACTTGGTGAATTTACTGGGGTTAGCAGTGTTTTGAGTACTGGTACCCATGTCACTCGATGTCCGAGGCAAGGTTCGGCCCCAAAGGAACGCTCTGAGCATCCAACCGCTGCGGATGAGGGGACTGGGGAGCATCGGCTTGGCAGCACATTGCTTACTGATCCGTTCATAGGCGTTCCGCACTCGTGGAATTCAGACGGGGATGGAACGTTTTGCACGGCAGGCCCAGCGGTGAGGCTACCGCATGCTTGATTCGATCTGCAAAAGGCGGGGCCAAGCTAGACCTTTCACGTAGCGAAGCGTTGTGGGAGAGCCACAGCATTGATAGAAAACGGTTTTGCAATGCCGCCATGCCGCGGGGATTACGATGGTCGAGCGTCAAGGGCACCTTGCAGAAAAGTTGCTAGTTTCGTTTGCTCCCTCTTGTCGGAATAAAGAAACTGAACACCAACCCCACTCTGCGCGTGACGAACCACCTTCCCTCGTACAACTACTGCAACCGGTGATCCCGAGCGCACGACCTGACCCTCCCATTGCAGCGTCATGGTCACGATTGTCCCCGGCAACCATTGGAACTCGGCATAAATGAAAGCGCCGCTTGCGCTGATATCCCGCACAACGTGGCTGGCCGCGCCACTCCCCTCCCAGTAGTGTGCCGTGAGGTTCGCAACTAGTTTGCGCGGAGCTTCCCTCCTTTCGAGCTGGCCTTTGACCAAAGCCTTTAACCGATCCCTTAACCACTCCGGTAGCATCTGGTAGACTGCGAGATCGGATTCAGCGGGACTGCGTGGCTCCGCGTGAGCGGGAAACCTGGCAACCTCCCAACTTTAACAAAGAAAGGGATGGACGGATCATTACAAGCAACGCTTCGAACGGTCGCCGCTTTCCATGTTGCCGGGTCGCATTGCAAACGGTCAAATTCCCCTTGCGCTGCGAGGCCTGCATCGAGAATCGATCCGATGATTGCTCGTCGAAAGGCTTAGGGAAACGTCAAGACGCCCTAGACGGTTGTCAAAAGTGGTGCCGGCGAATCGTATGTCAAAGGCGGTGGCGTTTCAGATGCCGAATTGTTCGCCGCCCACACCGTAGCGCGTATTTCGGCAACTCGGGCCACTTCGCCGATGATCATAAGCTTTGGGCTACCCTCAACACGGGTATCTCCGATCTGATCGAGCTTCGCCCGAAATACTTGCTCGGTCCGGAGGCTCGCGTTTGCAACGATCGCACATGGAGTATCGCCTCGCAGGCCCGCACGGATCAGCCGCTGAGCAACTAGAGCGCAATCGCCAGGCATATAGAGGGCAATCGTGCTGCCGCTTTGCACCGCGGCTTCCCAGTCAGGCTGGAGGTTTGCCGTGCAGCTGTGACCTGAAAGAAACATGACCGATGAGGCAGAATGCCGATCGGTTAGCGGAATCGCTGCTTCTGCTGCGCACGCGACGGCAGCCGTAATGCCCGGTACGATCTCGAAATCAATGCACGCGGCACGTAATGCGCCAAGCTCTTCTCCCAAGCGGCCAAACAGGGATGGATCGCCCCCTTTGAGTCGCGCAACGCATTGTCCTTGCCGGGCATGCAGGACCATTGCGGCGTTAATCGCGTTTTGGGGATAGTGCTTGCAACCTGACCTCTTACCGACGTTTTCGATGATGGTTCCCGGACGAACGTGCTGAAGGATCGCTAAGTTGACGAGCTCATCGTGCAGGATGACATCAGCCATCCCTAAAATCCGAGCTGCTTTGAGCGTCAGCAGCTCGGGATCGCCCGGGCCGGCTCCCAGGATGTAGACCTTACCCGCCATTTTTCGCGTCCTGTAATTCGGGAGTGAGATGCCGGTCGGCAATGAATTTTCGATAAGCGGAGGCACTCGCCTGAAAGTGCAACAATTGACGGCACTGCTCCGCAGAAATAGCGCGGTCGTCTCGTAATCGGGTTCGCTCCCGACCCAATTGTTCTACCCAACCGGAATAATCGGGTCCGAATTGGTCCTCAAGCTCACGCCTCAGACGCTGCGCCAATGCGGGGCTATAGCCGGCAGTCGAAACCGCGATCTGCAGAGGTCCGCGGCGAACCACGGCCGGATAGTAGAAATCACATCTGTCGGGATCGTCAACCGCATTACAAATAACGCCTCGCGCCTCGGCTTCGCGATAGACAGTCTCGTTCACCTGGACGCTATTGGTCGCACTGACCACGAGAAAGCAGTCCTCGATGTCTGATCTCTGAAAGGAGCGCTGTTCCCACTGAATGCGCGCTTGGTGCGCCAACGACCTGACCTGTTCAGTGGCTTGAGGTGCGACGACTTTGACCGTGGCATCGGCCTCGAGCAGGCTTGCGATTTTTGGCTCAGCCACCGTTCCCGCACCGACCACCAGGCAGCGACGACCGTGCAGCTTCATGAACATGGGGAATAGAGCGCTCATTGGCCCTTTGCGCCTCGAACGTGTGTGCGCCAACGGCGCTTGTGGCAAACCCCGTACACATTGGCAGATTACCACAATCTCTATAGAATCGATAGAGGAGTAGAGATCGCATCGTAACCGCAACATAGGCTATAATTCATTCAAGTCCATCGATCTAATTGGGATTCACCTTGTCACCTGCAAAAGAGACCAAAGCCCAGCGCGCTGAACGGCTAAAGCAAGAAAAGAATCCCTGGGAGTGCCTGGACGAATTGCGGCGGTTTGGCCGCGAGGGTTACGACGCGATGCCCGCAGAATGGCGCAACACCTATTTGCGTTGGTGGGGTGTATACCCACAGGGCGATGGTTTCGGAGTTATGGGCGGCAAAGGCGGCGAGGGGCTTTCGGTGCCCTTTTTCATGGTGCGCATCCGGGTGCCAAGCGGACTTTTGCTTTCGCACCAACTGCGTACAATTGCCGATCTGGCCGATCGCTACGCGCGAGGCGTGGCGGATATCACGGTGCGGCACAACATTCAGTTACATTGGGTGACTGCCGAGGCTCTAGTTGAAGTCTTCGAACAGTTATGGCGCTGCGGGTTGACCACAATGGCCGCTTGCGGCGATGACACGCGAAATATCACAGGTTGCCCGCTGTCCGGCGTTGACGCCGATGAGATTTGCGACGCCTCATCGCTGGCACTGCGCGCGACCGACATGCTGGTGGGAAACGCCGACTTCTACAACCTGCCGCGGAAATACAAAATTTGCATCACGGGATGCCGTTCCTGGTGCTGCTATCCGGAAATCAACGACGTGGGTTTGACTGCGATCACTCGGGTGCGGGATGGCGAGGAAGACGTCGGGTTCTCGCTGCGAGTCGGCGGCGGGCTGTCGGCGGAACCGTTCCTGGCAAAGCGCCTGAATGCTTTTGTGAACTGGAACCAGGTGCCTGCTGTGGTGCTCGGTGTGACACAAATTTTTCGTGAGTCTGAGGTTCTACGGCAACATCGCGAACGTGCGCGTCTGAAATATCTGTTCAAACTGCACGGTTGGACTGAGGAAATCTTTCAAACAGAACTCGAGCGGCGGATTGGGTTTCAATTGGATCCAGCCGAGCATGAGGAGCCCCCGGCCGACGTGTACCGCGACCACGTGGGGATACATGCGCAGAAGCAGCCGGGATATTTCTACGTTGGGTCATCCGTACTCCGTGGTCGAATCACGCCCGCCCAAATGCGTGCTGCAGCCGAGTTGGCGGACTCTTTGGCGAGCGGCGAACTTCGAACGACGACCATGCAGAACCTGGTCATCGTGAATGTGCCCGAACGCAATGTGGAAATGCTTGCCAAAGAACTCGATGCTGTCGGTTTGCCGGTTGGGGCTTCGGCATTCCGTCGAGGCGCCATCGCTTGCACTGGAATGGAATTCTGCCGCTTAGCGATTACCGAAACCAAGAGTTTTACGCGCTGGCTGGTTGAGGATTTAGAGGATCGTTTACCAGGGTTCGAGCAGCACCTGAAGCTGCACGTGACGGGCTGCCCGAATAGCTGCGGACAGCACTGGATTTCCGATATCGGCATCGAAGGCAAAAAGCTGAAGGTGGACGGGCAGTGGGTAGATGCTTACTACTTCTGTATTGGAGGCGCTGTTGGGGCGTTTCAAGCGATTGCTCGGCCGCTCGGTTACCGATGTGCAGCGACGGACGTACCCGCCGCAATCGAACGCTTGCTGCGGGCGTATCTGGATGCAAAACTTCCGGGTGAAAATCTGCGCGAATTTTTTGGACGCTACAGCGACTCTGAATTGCGTGGATGGCTAGCAGGCGGGGAGTTCGAACCAGTTGAACGGGACCGCGCTGCGGGCCATGTCCCGGCAGGAGTTGCAGGCTAGCGTTTATCGGGGCGCCTGAACGGCCGCGTGCACGTTGAGTGCGGGATTGAGTGAGTATCCATGCAGGGCGAGTTGAAATCCTAGCAGAATCAGCACCAGCAAAAGTCCGACACGTAGTGGACGCTGCGCGATGCGGCCCGCAAGTAGCGAACCTGCGAAGGCACCGCAAAGCCCCCCGATAACTAGCTTCAGCAGCAAAGCCCCGTCGTAGTTCCCTGCTCCTAGCTGGATGACACTGCCGACGAGCGATACACCCAGGCCGAAGCAAAGATCTGTTCCGATGACTTCGGCGGCCGTGAGCGGTGTCAAGGCGAGCAGCAATAAGGAACCGAGCGCCCCCGCACCGGCAGAAGAGAATCCCACTTCAGCTCCGATCGGAAATGCGAACCAAGGCAGTAAGCGGGAGCGGTTGTTATTCGAAGGCTGCGGCCGAGGGCGAAATACGCGATACAGATGGAAGGCAGCGGTGGCAGCGATCAGGCTGCCGAGCGCCACATACAAGACACCGTTGTAAGGCCCGCGCTTCAGACGCTCCAGCATAAAAGCACCGGCAATGACGCCGGGGAGGCCGCCCGCAAGAAGCAACCGTAGAACGCGGAGATTGACCTGACGGCGCAGCGCATACATGGGCACGGAGGCGAGCTTCACCACTGCGCCAAAGGCTAGCGCAGTGCCTACGGCGGTTGCGGGCGAGACACCCAGCCGCAATATCAGCAGCGGCGTAGTCATGCTGCCAGCCCCGACGCCGGTCAGTGAGATGGCAAGCGCGATGACGAATCCGAGCAGCAGCTCCATTCATTGGCCCTTGATGTCAGTGTCCCCGCATCTTAGTGAGGCTGAGCGATATGGATGCCGCACTCGAGCTTGCGGCCCGTCCAGCGTCCGGATCGCGGATTGGCGGCATCTGCGGGCAGCTCCGTGCAGGGTTGGCAGCCGATGCTCGTGTAACCTTTTGCGTAGAGTGGCAACAACGGGATGCCGTGATCGCGCGCGAACTCCCACACGTCTTTATCGAGCCAGTCGGCGAGAGGGCTGACCTTCAATAACCGTTTGCCGGAGGGCAACGGGAAACCGTCGAGCGCTTTCAAGCTTGCGCGAGTGGGAGATTGCACGCGGCGCAAACCAGTGAACCAGATTTCGTAGCTCTGAAGCGCAGCAAACAGCGGACGAACTTTGCGTAGCTGGCAACATTCATCTGGCCGCGACTGATAGAGCACACCGAATTGAGATTCCTGTTCGGGAACGGTTTGTTCGGGAATGACGTTCATCAGATTGAGCTTGTATCGTGCGGTCATCTCGTCGCGATAACGATAGACCTCGGCGAAGTGATACCCGGTTTCGAGGAATAGAACTGGGATGCCAGGCAGGCGCTCACGGACGAGGTGAAGTACAACCATATCCTCGGCCTGGAAACTGCAGGTCAAGCATGCAGAACCTTGCTCACTCAAAGCAAGATCTATTGATTTGCACGCGGCGGAAGTTTTCGATTCCAGTTCTGAGATCAGTAGTGGCATCGCATTCCCTCTCCGGCGTTCACTTCGTTCCGCGATCAGATCCCAAACGTAAGCGATTGAGGAGGCGATCGAGAGCATTGAGAGCTTCGGGATCGTCGATCAGCGAGGGCCCTGTATCTGCTCGAATTGCCTCGACCCCTGATAACAGGAGTGAACCGTTTACGAATTGCCAGGAGACCGGAGCGGAAGGTAGGCTTGCCCGCGATTCGTGGACAGGCGTCGGTCCATTGATCATGCCAGCCGCGACTGTGGCGTTGGTTGCCGGATCGATCAGAATGAAACTCCCGGTTGCTCGATCCTGTGAGTAGCTGTCGAAGATGAGCGGCCGGGCGGTCTCGATAGTAGCGACGCCGATGGCGTTCATTTCGAGTGTTTTCGAAGGTTCGTGATTGAGCGTGTTGACGTTGATACGGTAGCTAATCTGCTTCAGGTTCGCCGATTCCTGGCGGGTTGTGTGCTTCAGGCGGTACTGCTTGTTCAGCTCTGCGGGCGCCTCGTTGAGCCACACTAGCGTTGCTTCGATCGAGTGGGAGGTGTGGGGCGGATCGTCGGGCGAGGCGATCATATCACCGCGTATGATGTCGATCTCGTCGGTGAGCGTGAGCGTAATGGACTGTCCCGCAACACTGTGGGCCAGGTCGCCGTCGAAAGTGACAATCTTGTCGATCTTCGTCCTACGACCTGACGGCAGAACGACAACCGGATCGCCTGGGGCGATGTGACCGGAAGTTATGGTGCCGGAATATCCTCGAAATTCCTGGTTTGGGCGGACGACGCGCTGCACTGGAAAACGGAACGGCGCGTGCTGGATACGGTTGCCGACGGGCACACACTCCAGGTACTCGAGAAGGCTCGGGCCGTGGAACCAGGGCATCCTGTGGCTGCGAGTGACAACGTTGTCGCCTTTGAGTGCGCTGATCGGGATGAAGTATGGCTGAATGGATTGGAAGCCCGATACGAACTCGCGAAACTCGGCTTCAATGCGTGTGAACACGCTCTGGTCGTAGTGGACCAGGTCCATCTTGTTCACAGCTACAACCACATGTTCGAGGCCGAGTAGTGAAGCGATAAAGGCGTGACGGCGGGATTGCTGCAACAATCCTTTGCGCGCGTCGACCAGGATAATCGCCAGCTCGGCGGTAGACGCGCCGGTCACCATGTTACGGGTATACTGCTCGTGGCCCGGGGTATCGGCAATGATGAATTTGCGGCGCGGCGTATTGAAATAGCGATAAGCCACGTCGATCGTGATGCCCTGCTCGCGCTCGGCGCGTAGACCGTCGGTGAGCAGGGAAAAATCGATTACGCCTGCATTGCGTCCGACAGAAGCTTTTGCGACCGATTCAAGCTGATCCTCGTACACGTTGCGCGAATCGTAAAGCAGACGGCCAATCAGCGTAGATTTGCCATCGTCCACGCTGCCCGCGGTGGTGAAGCGCAGAAGGTCCTTCGTTTTCTCTTGCGTGAGGAAATCGCCGAAAGTATCGTCAACGGGAATAATTCTTGCAGCCGCCATTAGAAATAGCCCTCCTGCTTCTTGACTTCCATCGAACCGTCCTGATCGTGGTCGATGACCCGGTTCTGCCGCTCTGATTTGCGCATTGTGACCAACTCCTCGATGATTCGGGGCACGGTGTCTGCATCCGACCGTATTGCACCCGTACAAGGCGTACAGCCGAGCGAGCGCATGCGGCACATTACAAGCTGAGGTGTTTCGTCCGGAGCCCGAGGCGCTATCCGATGCTCGATGGGCAGTAACGACTCGCCGCGCACCAGCATGGGCCGGAGTTTTGCGAAATAGAGCGGGACAATTGGAATGCTTTCGGCGTGGATATACTGCCAGACGTCGAGCTCGGTCCAGTTTGAAAGCGGAAATACACGCAGACTTTGCCCGGCGTGAATGCGGCTGTTATAGAGGCTCCAGAGCTCGGGACGTTGATTGCGAGGGTCCCATTGGCCTCGTGTGTCACGCAAAGAGAAGACACGCTCTTTGGCGCGAGAACGCTCCTCATCGCGCCGGGCGCCGCCAATGGCAGCATCGAAACCGCCGATTCGAAGGGCATCCAACAGCGCAGTCGTTTTTAGCGCGCCGCAGCAACGTTGTGTTCCCCACGCGAAGGGGTTTGCACCGTCGGCCAAAGCTGCGTCATTTCTGTGAACGATCAGCTTGACACCGAGCTCGGCCGTATAGCGGTCGCGGAACTCGATCATCTCCCGGAATTTGTAACCGGTATCGATGTGCAGCAACGGAAACGGGATGGGCCCCGGATAGAAGGCCTTCTGTGCCAGGCGAAGCAGCGCAGAGGAGTCCTTGCCGATGGAATACAGCAGGACTGGGCGTTGGGATTCGGCAACCACCTCTCGCATAATGTGGATGCTTTCAGCCTCGAGCTGACGCAAGTGACTCAGCGTGCTCACAAAGGCAGGGTACCATAATCTCTACAAATACGATAGGGGATGAGGTTTCAATGTATTCTACTGTAAGCATTGATCTTCTTTGAAGTTGTAGAGTGGGCCTTGTTGACAGATCCGGCCATTCACCCTATAGTCTATTAGAAATGAGGACCTTTTTTTGGGCTGGCACTCGGCCCCGTGCTGGCCATGGTACTCGGGATGTCGTTGTGGGGACAGGTGGTTGGGGCGTCGTTGTTTGGGACAGTGAGGGACGAATCTGGAAGCGCGATTCCGGATGCGACCGTAACTGTGAAGAATCTGGAAACAGGGGCCGTGCGGAAACTGGCAACAGATCCTGCCGGACGATATGCGGCACCTTCCATCAGCATTGGCAAATACGAAGTGCAAGCAGAAAAGCAGGGATTTGCCGCACAAGTGAAAACCGGTATCGATCTGGTTGTGGGACAGAATACAACGGTTGATCTGGTGCTCACAGTCGGACAGATCCGACAAGTGGTGACCGTCGAGGAACCGGTGCCGACGGTGGACTTGTCCACACAGGACACATCGGGCGTGGTGAATGAGCGTCAGGTGAAGCAGCTTCCGCTGAACGGCCGTAGCTACGACGGGTTATTGATGCTGAACCCGGGAGTCGTGAACTACAGCTGGGAGCGATCAGGAGGAGTAGGAAGTTCAAGTTCTTCCCTCGGCAATATGTTCGCGGTCTCGGGGCGGCGACCGCAGGAAAACCTGTTCCTGCTGAACGGAATTGAATTCACAAGCGCGTCACTGATCAATCTCACGCCAGGAGGCGCGAGCGGTCAGTTGCTTGGAGTGGACGCGGTGCGGGAATTTAACCTGGTTTCGAATACGTATGGCGCCGAGTTCGGCAAGCGACCCGGTGGGCAGATAAGTATTGTGACGGCATCGGGCAGCAACGCGGTGCACGGATCGGCCTATGAGTTCCTACGGAATAACGATCTGGATGCACGAAACTTTTTCGATCACGCTTCGGTGCCGCAGTTTCAGAGGAACAACTTTGGAGTTGCGCTGGGCGGCCCCATTCGGAAGGACAAAACGTTCCTGTTTGGAAACTACGAAGGTTACCGGCAGCACTTGGGCTTAAGTGATGTGACGCTCGTGCCTAACGGGCAGGCGCGTATGGGATATTTGCCAGACTCGAACGGAAAACTAAGGTATGTCGGGGTTGCCCCAGGCGTTCAGCCGCTGTTTGCACTCTGGCCGGCCGAGAATGGTCCCGACCTAGGGAGCGGCATTGCGGAAGCATTTAGTAATCCACTACAGATCATTCGCGAGAATTTTGGGACGACGCGGCTGGACCACACGTTCTCCGACCGTGACACGCTCTTTGCCGTTTACACGATTGACGACAGCGCAGATAGTACACCCTCTGCCAATCCTTTGAGCAGCGTTGCCGAAACGTTAAGGGAGCAGGTGGCGAGCGTTCAAGAACAACACGTATTCTCACCGAACGTACTGAACACAGCGCGGCTTGGATACTCTCGCGCGGGTTATTTCTTCACGGGCGAGACTTCGGTAAATCTCCCCGGGTGGGTTGCCGGGCGTCCGATCGGGGCAATAGTAATTGGCGGTGGTACGGCCTTAAATGCAGCTTCGCAGATCACGCTTGCCGGTACAAACGCGGGAAGCAATTTGCAAGCTGTGCGGAATCTGTTCACATATGACGATCACGTCTCTGTTCTGCGCGGAAGACATCAGATCGAGGCTGGCGTGTGGTTCCAGCGCATCCAGGCCAACGACAACATGGCGCAGAATCAATATGGCCAGGCGTCGTTTGGCAGCTTGGAAAATTTTCTGCTGGGGAAGGTTTCGACCTTTAGCGTAGTTCCTTCACCGCCCGAACTGGGATGGCGATCGCTTGAGAGTGCCGGATTCGTGCAAGATGCGATCAAGGTGACAAGCCATCTCAACGTCCGGATCGGGTTTCGTTTTGAATCGACGGACGGCTGGAATGAGGCGCAGGGGCGCGCTTCGAACTACGGTTTTGTGAACGGGGTCATTGAGACAAATCCGCGCATTGGAGGCTCCGCGCTCACCGTGAACCGGGCGAGGTTTCTACCCCAACCTCGAGTGGGTCTAGCCTGGGATCCTTTCGGCAAAGGAAAGACGGTGATTCACGCGGGGTTCGGAATGTATAACGCGCTACTCGACAATCTGGACTACAGGCTCACCCAGACCGCGCCGTTCAACGCGACACAAGCGTTCAAGAATGTAACTGTTGCGCAGATTTCAACGCCTCCCGGAATCGCGGGCCTCACGGGCAGTAAGATTTCGCCCAGCGGAATTCAGCCTGATCCGTACACTCCAACGGTGATCGCATACAGTTTCAAAATTGAGCAGACGATTACTCCCCGTACATCGGTGGCAGTGGGATACAACGGCTCGCGCGGTTATCATGAGTTACTTTCAGTGGATGCGAACGAGCCCTTCCCGACTGTGTGCCCCGCTGCACCGTGCCCGGCAACTTTAGCAGCGGGAACGTTATACTACCCGCCCGGCGCGAAGCTCGCCAATCCAAAACTGGCCAATACAACTACCTGGTTGACGGAAGGCGTGAGCTCGTATAACGCCCTGAACGTGGACGTGAGTCGTCGGCTGACCAGTGGATTCCAATTGCGCGGGGTGTACACGTATTCAAAGAGCCTCGACAATGGAACGGCTCTGAACAGCAGTGTGGGGGCGAATGCGCCGGGATTCGTGATGTACCCGGGTAACACGAAGCTCGATTGGAGTCTCTCGACGTCGGATGCGCGGCACTTGGCCGTGATCAACGGAGGATATGAGCTGCCGTTCGGTCATGGCAAGCCTTTCTTCAGCAACGTGCGTGGGTGGCACAAGAGATTGGCGAGTGGATGGGTGTTGAGTGGGATTGAAACGATCCAGTCTGGGTTTCCGTTCACGCCTCAACTGGGATTTAATCCTACGAACAATGGAGATAGCCGGAACCCGATCCGACCTTCATGGAATCCGGCATTTAATGGGCGATTGATCCTCGGTAGTCCGAATCTATACTTTAATCCGAATGCCTTTGTGGTTGCGCCTAACGGCACTTACGGCAATGTCGGCAGGAATGTGCTAATCGGACCCGGGCTCGCGGAACTGGATGCGTCGCTGCTAAAAAATACCGCAATTTCGGAGCGAGTCAACCTGCAGTTCCGGGCTGAGTTTTTCAATCTTCTGAACCGCGCGAATTTTGCAACACCAAACGCGGTAGTCTTTAGTTCAGCATCGGCGACCCCCAGCCCAACGGCTGGCGTGATCACGGCAACATCGACTACGTCGCGCCAGATCCAACTCGGGCTGAAGTTAGTGTGGTGAACAAACACGCGGCGATCGCATCTTACTTCGTCGCGGTCGCCTGGGCGAGAATAACGGCGGTTCCCGGACCCATTGAATCGTAATAGGTGTTAAAGCGGCGGGGTTCTGCGGCCTTGCCGTACAGTTTGAGGTTGTTGGCCCAGCGATAGCCAATCGGCTGATACCACAGTTCCGCTATCACCTCGAAGGGACCCTGCGCCTCACCAAGCGCTGCGGAATACCTCACCCGGCTTCCGGCCCCAGTAAAGCCGGGGTCCAGGGCTGCTTCCCCATACACGGCAATATCCTTCTGGGCTGCATCCTTTTTGAATCCGTGCGGCAAAACACGGTTGTCCTTGAGGTAGCCCACGGCGGTTAGCAACCCTGTTGTCACATTACCGGCCTCATCCTTCATGATCGATTCATAGATCTCTACCTGCTGGCTATCGTTGATCTCGCTGTAGTGAGGTTCAAAGCGTCCAGGGTCGGAATCGTTATCGTTTCCCTGAATGGAGCCGTCCGGATTCAAAGCACCAGATTCAAAAATCATTCGATGATTGAGGTCACGGACTGAAACGTGCAGCCATGCACGCCTTGATGGAAACGCTGTAGGAATTTTGTGGCCGCTGAGATTCTCTACGGTTATGTCGGCCTGGAGATGTCCTGAAATGAGATTGATAGAATCGATGCTGAGGCGAGCAGTCTTCGATTGCAAGAAGGCGACCGTGCCCGCAGACGCGGCGTTCAGCTCATCCGGCAGTGCGGCCACGCTGAGGTCGTCGCGATAGCGGTTCAACATTTTCTGCATGAAGAAGTTGGCGGCAACGAACACGTGCCGGTGCAATCCCTGCCGAGGCACTCCCAAAACCTTCGAGATCGGAGTGTCTTCACTGACCTCAGGCATGTGGCAGGACTGGCAGCTCTGCTTATCCCGGTAATCGCTGTTGAGCCATTCAAGATAAGGCATCTGCTCCGGCAACTCTCCAATTACCCTGCCGCCGGCTCCTCGAGCTTTGGTAAAGAGCGTATGGCAGGTGGCGCATAACTGAGAGTCTCGAATGTGGGTATCTGCGGTCTGGACGAAACCGCCTGAGGACGTTTGCATAATGCGCTTTTGCCCGCCCTCTATTTCAAACGGTCCGTATTCCGGGTGGTCGTCCTTGGATTTTGCCTCGTCGATAACGAACTCGCCATTGAAGCTCTCGCGAGTTCCCAGCTTCTCCTTGCCAATCTGATGGCAAATCGAGCAGGTCACGCCGTCTTCGGCTTCGGGTCCTTCCTTTTTGTCGGCGTCAAAAGGAAGATGGGAAAAAATTTCACCGACGCCCCCACGCAATTTAGCCTCATAGCGAGTGACCGGCATATGGCAGACAGAACACTCGTCTTCGATGGCAGGCTGGGATTCGGGATGATCGATCGATTCCCGGCGTACGCTCGCCTGCCAGTAGGGATCTCGAGACGAGTTCGCCATGATGCTGGCGCGCCAATCGAATCCGATGGAAACATCCGTACCCGATGGGGTGGTTAGTCCATTGTGGCAGGCGACGCAGCGATCGGAAGTCTGGAACTTCACCTGAGATTTTTTGTGATGCTCAGCGCTCTGGCCAACTCGCGGGGCGAAAATCAAGCAGACAAGGAGAGCCAACTTGGGACACATGCGCGTAGAGAAATATGCGCGAATCCGGTTCATTCACCAGCCCTCCGTGAGCCGACCGTCCTGCCAGTCCCATAAGAGGTAGAACATGACTTGCATGGAGCGTCCCGCGGTGTTGCTGACCGGAATGCGAACACCGGCGTTCGCCCGGATATGTTGACGCCTGCTCAGAGTGACTTGCATCTCGGGCAAAACATCCCAATTCGTTTTCGCTCCCGTTTCGAGATCCCGGTCACTCAGCATCTCGATCATGGGCGACCACATGCGCCCCAAGCCATGGCCCTGGTTGAAGCTCTTACCGAGGGCTGTTCGCCAGTAGAACGTCCGAGGAGATTTAGCAGTGTCGATGGGCAAATCGCTTCCTGCCTGCAACTGGACGAAGCTCTTGGCCGGCAATAGCTGCCCGAACGCGGCGAAAACTCCGAAAGTCGTTACGCCGGTGCCCAGGCCGTGGGACACGTTTCCAGTCGGGAATATCGCTTCACCTTGCACACTCAGAATGGAGCCCGAGCGCAGATTCGAGAATAGTTCGCGCTTCAATCCAAGCGCCACGTCGCCGAAGCCGCCGTACCAGACGTGATTCTGGTTCACGAAATCGACGGGGACCGATACTTCAATTTGATTTTTCACTCCGAAGCGCTGCTCGTGCACAATCTCGTTGGCGACTCCCGGTGCCCCTTGAGCATTGAGCGTCGTGGTCACGACAGCTTCATTTTCGGGGTAAGCTTTCTCGGTCGCGAAGGCCCGGGGCAAGTTCAACTCGCCACGCGGCCAGGAGGATTCGCGACAGAAGCCGCGCAGGTAATGAATAACCTTGTCCATCTGCTCGGAAGTTAGCGCATCTCGAAACGACGGCATGATTTGAGAGAAGCCACGGAACTCTCCACCTTCCCGGATGACCGCCTCCCAGTCGCTGTTCATTTCGGGCGTAGTCTGGTCGCACCGAGTGAAATCAGGAAAGGATCGAGGCGGTTCGAATCCTACGGTTGATTTGGGCATGCCCTTCCCATCGGGTCCGTGGCACGCAACGCACGCGGCTTCATAAATTTCTTTCCCGGTATTCAGCTTCAGCCCGGGGGTGTCACTGGTGTGTGCAAGCAGAGCCGCCGCAGCCATACAAAAAAGCAGAAGAGCTCTGATGATTGCGGGACAGATGTGTGGGGATGTGCTCAACTTTCAGGCTATCGCGCACCCACATCGTTCACGATTCTCGGGATCTTCGTAGTATTTAATGATCGAAGATGATAGCGAAATCGAAGACGCCAGTTTCCAGCCGATTAAAGCGTGCAACTGTAATGATGCTGCTCGTGTCCGGGTTAACGTTGCAAGCCAATCCTGTACGCCTTCGGTGCGAGTCCCTTGTCAATCCGCTCGGAATCGATATTGAGAAGCCGATTCTGTCCTGGCAGAGTGACAACGAGGAACGGAATTGGCGTCAGAGCGCATACCAGATTCTGGTTGCCAGCAGAGCGGATCTGCTCAGTAGCGGCAACGCGGACCTATGGGACAGCGGGAAGCAACGCTCTGGAGAATCGACAGGCATCGGATATGCCGGGAGGACGCTCGAATCGCGTAAACGTTACTACTGGACGGTGCGAGTGTGGGATGCGAAAGGGCACGTTTCCGAAGCGGCCGAGCCTGCGTGGTGGGAAATGGGGTTACTCCGCAAGTCCGACTGGAGTGCGAAATGGATTCGCTGGCATAACCCGGATGAACCCGCAGATGAGTCCGGAGTTCGATGGATTTGGGTGCAAGGGCAAGATTTTTTGAAAGTGGCTCCTGGAACCGAAGCAGTGTTCCATCTGGATTTCGATCTTTCCGAGATACCGAGGCGAACGGCTCTGTTCTTGATTGCGCGTGGCGATTGGAAGGTGACGGTCAACGGTCACAATGCTGGTGCGAAGCCTCATTGGAACGAATTTGATCGTCGGGAGATCGATGGGTTTCTCATCCAGGGCAAGAATTCGATCGACGTAACTGTGAAGATTCCACAGCCCCCGCAGTTCGGTCCAAGTGCAGCACCGCCTAACAGTCCTCAGCCGGGCGCCCTCGCCGCTCTGCTCAAAATAACTCACCAAAACGGGACCATTGAACGGATTTTCACGGGAGACCGCTGGCAGGCGCGCTTACAATCTGAAACGAAGTGGACACCAGCAAGCGTAATAGGCGAGCTCAGTGATCAGCGTTTGGGCAGCGAATCTCTGGGCGGTGTTCCTGGGCCGTTGCCGCAACCTGCAGCTTTGTTCAGACGAGCGTTCACAGTTCAAAAGCGAGTACGGCGGGCACGCGCCTACGTAACAGCGTTGGGTGCTTACGAGATGTTTATCAATGGGCAGCGTGTCGGACACGATCTTCTGACGCCCGGTTTTACCGACTTCACCAAGCGCGTGCAGTACCAAACATATGACGTAACCGGTTTACTCGAGAATGGCCGGAATGCAGTGGGCGCCATCGTCGGAGCTGGCTGGTTCGGCAGTGGCATGTCCTGGACAGCCGAACATTTCAAGCTGGTTCCCGCGACGCGCTTTTTTGCACAGATTGAAATAGAATACGCGGACGGCACACACGATGCGCTCACCACGGACAAATCTTGGAAGATAACTGAGTCGCCCATTCTCCATGCAGAAATCTACGCCGGTGAAACCTATGACGCGCGGCTCGAAATCCCCGGATGGAACAAGGCAGGGTTCGATGATCGTAGATGGGCGCCCCCCGTTGTATGCGAACCGTATGGCGGTACGCTGTCCGGTCAGATAGACGCTCCGCCGCGAGTGGTGGCGGCGCTCAAGCCGGAGCGAGTGAATGCGCTGCCGGATGGCTCCTATGTCTTTGACATGGGTCAAAACATGGTGGGGTGGGTTGCACTGCGAATGAGCGGTAAGGCCGGAACGACGGTTCGTTTACGGTTCGCCGAAATCCTCAACCCGGACGGGACGATTTACACCACGAATCTGCGAAATGCGGACGCGACCGACACGTACACGCTCCGCGGGGGATCCGAGGAGACGTTCACACCCAGATTCACGTTCCACGGCTTCCGCTACGTAGAATTGAGCGGCTACCCGGGAAAACCAACGCTTGCTGACGTAACGGCGGAGGTAGTGAGTAGTTTGAGCGGAGAACCGACCGCTTCTATGACGACCTCAAGCGAACTGGTGAACCAGATGTGGAAGCTTGGGATTTGGGGGCAACGCGGCAATTTCCTGAGTGTCCCGACGGATTGCCCGCAGCGCGATGAGCGTCTGGGTTGGATGGCCGATGCCGCCGTGTTCTGGCGTACGGGAAGTTACAACTTCGATATAGCTGGGTTCGCGAACAAGTGGATGCGCGATGTGGATGATGCCCAGTTGCCGAATGGAGCATTCACTAATGTCTCGCCTAACATCGGTGTCGGCGATATCGAAGGCGCGCCTGGCTGGGGCGATGCCGGGGTGATCGTGCCATGGACTACGTGGCTTCAGTACGGTAATCGAGCTGCGATCGAACGTAATTGGGAAGCAATGGAGGGCTGGATGAAGTTCATCCAGGATGCGAATCCCGACTTCATTCGGAAAAATAAGGTCGGGCCAAATTTTGCAGACTGGTTAGCGCCGGATACAAGCACTTCCAAAGACCTGGTTGACACCGCGTATTGGGCATTGATTGCAGAGATGATGTCCCAAATGGCACGCGCAATCGACAAAAATGATGATGCGACGCGTTATTCGAGTCTGTATGCGGATATTCGCACAGCCTTTCAAAAGGCCTACGTAAAGGACGACGGAACGGTCGGGAATGGCTCGCAGACGTCGTATGTTGTGGCACTGCAGATGAAACTCCTGCCAGAGTCGCTGGAGACAGCGGCGGTCGACAAACTCGTCAAAGATATTCAAGCTCATAACGGACATCTCACAACGGGCTTTCTTGGAACTCCGTTTCTGCTATTTGCGCTCGCCGATCACGGCCGCACGGATGTCGCGTACCAATTGCTGCTCACTGATACGTACCCGTCTTGGGGCTACATGCTGAAGAAGGGTGCAACCACATGGTGGGAACGATGGAACGGCGACACAGGCGATCCGGCGATGAATTCGTATAATCACTACGCATTTGGCTCTGTCGTTGGCTGGGTGTATCAGTGTGTAGCGGGCATCGACACCGCTGCGAGCGGTCCCGGGTTTCACGAAATCACGATTCATCCGCGGCTCAACCCGCGCATTCATGAAGCGCACGGTCAGTATGAATCAGCGTTCGGAAAGATCAGTACAGATTGGAGCGGAACGGCACAAGGGCCGTTTTCGCTGAAAGTTTCGATTCCTGCGAACACCACGGCCCAAGTTTTCCTGCCGGCGATTCCGAATGCGAAAGTTATGGACAATGGGAGGATTGTCCGCGTTCGTCGGCAGTCCGGCAGTTATGTTGCCAGCATCGGTTCAGGGTCTTATGAGTTTGAAGAAAAGTGAGGGAGTGAAATCTGACTTGACACGTTATTTCTAGGCAGACTCGCTGGCGGAAGTTCATCAGAGCCGGCCTTGCCTGCTCTGGATAAAGTGAGTTACCGATTTTTGATCTTCTATAGGCGACAAATCCTCTTTTTACTTCCTAGTTGTGCGAGCACTGAACGTCGTCACTTTGCATTTCGATGCATGCCCCACCACAACCCAGCTCCTGCCATCGCCACCCCAGAAGCGATGATGCCGACGGGAACTGACGAAGTCGGTGCAATCCTGGCGTAGTTTGTCTCCGGGAGTGTCCCAGGAGGGCCACTGGGGCCCTCTTGGAGAGCCATCTGCAGCACCTGAGAGAAATGCAGCGCGCCGCGGGCGGTTTCCTGCCGAATCATCTCGCGGCAACTGAAACCGTCTGTCACGATCAACTCCTCGTTGCTTGCATCGCGAACCGAAGGCAACAGCACGCGCTCCCCGCAGGCTAGGCCAACATCGTAATGTTCGGCCTCGTAGCCGAATGACCCCGCCATCCCGCAGCAACCTGAATCCGGAACTTTGCAATCCACTCCTGCTTTTTTGAGAAGGTCAACCTCCTGCTCGAAGTGCAGCTGCGATTTGTGGTGGCAGTGCCCGTGCACGAGCGCTTTCCTTTGGAGCCGCGGCGGCCGATAGTCTTTTACCTTTTCATGGAGGAACTCGCTCAGCATGAAGGTTTGAGTGTTGAGCCGCTTGGCATCCTCATCGTTCGGGAACAGGTTGATCAGCTCATCCCGAAAAACAGTGACGCAACTCGGCTCGAGCCCGACGATCGGTACGCCCGCTCGAATCGGCTGCCGCAACGTGTCCATGATTTGCTGCAATAACCCTTTGGCAGTGTCGAGCATTCCATAGTCGTACAGCGGACGGCCGCAACACAAACTCTGCTTAGGCACACGCACCTGGAAACCTGCCTGCTCCAAAACATCGACAGCGGCCTTTGCAACGGCCGGTGTGAAGTGATTATTGAAGGTATCGGCCCACAAGATGACCTGCGGCTTATCTACATTGCGTCGCTCGCGCCGCCTGAACCATTGTTTAAATGTTTCGGGCGCGAAAGGTGGAATGTGGCGTTTCTGCGAATAGCCGCCCACAAGTTTCGTCCGGCTATTCAGACCCGGCGTTTGCGTTAAGAAGTTGGCAGTCGCGGGCATGTGTGCGGCCACGCGGGACCACCAGTAGATCAGGCCGGAGGCGTAGGCGTATCGCGGCCTCAGACGCCGTTCGTAGTAGTGCGACAGGAATTCTGCCTTGTAAGTCGCCATATCCACCTGCACCGGGCAGTCATGCTTGCAACCCTTACAAGAAAGGCAGAGGTCGAGCGCTTCGCGCACGGCCTCATTTCTCCAACCGTCTTTCACAACTTGACCGCGGATCATTTCATTTAGCAGGCGAGCGCGGCCACGAGTCGAATGCTTTTCTTCGCGAGTGACCATGTAGCTCGGGCACATCGTTTCATCGCCACTCTCATGGCGACGGCATACACCCGCGCCGACGCAACGGTCGCTCGCATATCCGAAACTATGGTGGTCGTCAGGGTAATGGAAGTGCGTCTTCACTTGCCTCAGCCGGTAATCGGTGCCTTCGCGAAGGTTTTCGTCCACGCGATAGGGATCGATGACCTTACCCGGGTTCATTTTCCAGTCAGGATCCCAAATGGACTTGAATTCGCGGAAGGCGTTGATGATGTCAGGGCTGAACATACGGGACAGCAACTCGCCGCGTGCCTGACCATCCCCGTGTTCGCCGGAAAGGGAGCCCTTATAGCTGACAACGAGATCGGACGCTTCTTCCACAAACTGGCGGAATTTTTGGATGCCTTCGGCTGTCTGCAAATCAAACGTCAGGCGAGTGTGGACGCAGCCCTGGCCAAAGTGTCCATACAGCGGGCCAACGTAATTGAATTTATCCATCAGCTTCTTGAAAGCGCGCAAGTACGGACCGAGTTTGTCAGGCGGAACGGAGGCGTCCTCCCAGCCTTCGTGGTTTTCCGGCATTTCGGGCACTTTAGCCGTAGCTCCCAAGCCTTCTTCGCGCAGATGCCAGATAAACTTTTCCTGTACCGGATCGTCGAAGAGCTTCATGGGGGGGGCATTGCCGCCCTTTTTGAAATCGTCCATGCACTTGCGAGCATTCGCGTCGGATTCAGCCTTATTCTTACCGCCGAACTCAATCAGCAGCCAGGCATTGCCTTCGGGCATGAAGCTCATATTGGGCGGATGCAGGCCCTTCTTCTTCATGTAGTCGATGAATGTGTCATCAAGTGCTTCAAGGCCCACCGGGCCAAACTTTGCTGGTTCGACGACGTTGTCGGCCGCCGCAAAAATGTCCGGATACCCAAACACGAGCAGCGACCGGACCGGCGGATTGTAGACAAGCTTCGTCTTAGCCTCGACAACCAGAGCACAGGTGCACTCAGTGCCGACCAGAGCCTTCGCGACATCGAACCCGTGCTCAGGTAGTAGCGCTGGCAAATTAAACCCGGACACGCGGCGCGGGATCATCGGGAACTCTTTCCGAATCTGATCCGCATATTTATCGCGAAGTTCCTTGAGGCCGCGATAGATTTCGCCTTTGCGGCCACCCTCCCGGATAATGCGCTCGAGATCCTCGTCGCTGGTAGCGCCGACTGTCATGCACGTGCCGTCGTAAGTGACGACATCGGGCTCGTCGATGTTATCAACCGTCTCACCGGCCATCATCGAGTGAATCCCGCAAGAGTTGTTCCCTATCATGCCGCCGAGCGTGTTGCGGCTGTGAGTGGCGGGGTCAGGACCAAACGTGAGTCCGTGCTTGCCCGCGGCTTTGCGCAATTCATCGAGCACGATCCCGGGCTGTACGCGTGCATACTTCTCCTGCGGCTTCATCTCGGTGATCTGGTTCATATACTTCGAGAAGTCCAGCAGAAGCGCAACGTTTACGGTTTGCCCCGGAATCCCCGTGCCACCGCCCCGAGCCACTAGTGGCGCACCGTAACGGCGGCAAGCCGCGAGTGTATGCAGAACGTCCTCGGCATCTTTCGGCAACACCACTCCGATTGGCACCATCCGATAGTTCCCGGCATCGGACGCGTACATGCCGCGGTCACCATCGCTGAAACGTATTTCGCCCTTCACGTCGCGACGAAGTGCATTTTCGAGACCAGCAACGTCAATGATCGTCGTCGCGGTGGTTCCCGTCTGGAGTCGGTCCTCAATGCGCGTTGGCGGCGTCTTGACAGTGATTCGGAAAAGGGACTCTGAGAGGTGTCTTTCTATCGTTGGCATGGCAATTGGACTAGAACAGGTTTCCTCCTTCGTTGAATGGAATAGGTGCAGGTCCTTCGAGCTCGTGAAGCTTCGAATTGTGTTTGACTTCGTCCGGCAGTCCTTCTATCCTGCCTCAGCTGGAAATGGAGAGAGCGTTCCGCCGTTAAGATAACGGGGAGAACGCATGAAGAAGCAACGGAAGCATTACAGCGCAGAAGAGAAAGTCGCCATTCTGAGGCGGCATTTGC
>JBPCLH010000003.1:0-33373 GCA_051003475.1 Bryobacteraceae bacterium | reverse complement strand
AGTCTTCCAGTGTGTCTGCAGGCCCAAGCATCGCTTGGGCCGCGATACATCCTTCGGCGGCAGCCCGGAAAGAAGGCGGTTCAGCTCACCTCGAGCTCCCGCCCCTTTCTGGCTGCCGCCTTTTTTTTGTCCTGCAAGAAGATATAGCCTCTGGGCGGATCTGCCAGCTCGAGGTTGAGTGAAGATATCCGATAAACCTTGCTCGAAGAGTTGACCGCTACAACCCCGTTTTGAAAGCGCCGCCAAGCTACGCCAGCGCCTTTGTCTTCCTCATAGGAAGAGCTCAAAGGCTCACCCACATTATTGAAATATAGATCGCTTCGAATCGCCCTTTGGACGCCAGGGGGCGCCGCGAACGAGATCTGATTCCATAGTTTGGCGCAAGCATAGCTATATCCTGCGCCCCGCTCGCACGTGCCCTGATCGCCCTCGACATAGTTGATGTGAACGAACCGTGTACGTGGATACGCGCGGCTGGCTGGCATGATCAGTTGATTCATCGGCACTTCGATCGATTCCCACTCCGCCCCCTTCTCGAACCACTTGCGAAATCCGGTCTTTCCGCCGCTCTTCATAATCGTGCAGCTGTTTTCAATAAGGTCGAAATCAGCATGCGGCAGGAAGAATTCCGCCCTTCGGTATCCCTGATTCGTAAAGATGATCACGTTAGGCCCCAAAACCTCACGCAGTTTAGAAAGGAAGCTGCCCTGGCACCGGTCATAGTCCCGCGTTTGATGGCGTGTTCGAAACTCCCGCTGCAGTTGAGCCGGGAGAGAATAGAAACCAAGGGTATCGAGAAACACGCCCTGATAATTGTTTTTTTGCACGAGAGCGCCAATGTGCCCGGCAAGTGCGGAGATCAAATCGGAGTTGCCGAAATCGTACCAGAACGCTGTTTTGCCTGGTGCTGCAGCGGCGCCGCCGACGGGATCACGCGAAAGCAGCCATGTGTCGGCATGGGCCTTGAGCATCTCCTGCCAAGCCCGCTCTGCAGGGCCTCCTTCTCCGGGGTAGTGTGCTGAAGACCATTGATACACAACCAATTGCGCGTTCCCGGAACGCAAGACATGAAGCTGGTCAGCGGACAGAATCGCGCCGGTCACGACAACATCGAATCTGGCGAAATATTGTAGATCCGCGAGAGGCGATTTAGCAGCATAATTGAATGCGACAGTCGTCAACGCACGCTTCTGCATTTGAAATTGTGATTGGGCAAAGGCTGTCAGAGTCCAGAACAGCTTCCGGCGTGAGAGATCCATGGGAGGTTAGTTCCGTTTCTCTTATAATGCCGTCAAGAAAGCACGGCAATATTCTCGTGAAAAAGGCCGTAGCGACATCCCGATCCTGGCCATTCTGCGGAAGGTTCTGATTCACGGATTAGACCGGGGACACGGCAACGATCGACTCGCAAATTCGAAAGTAGCCGGTATCGCTTCGCAGTTTATATCAGACTTTTTGATCCCTGTTCGTACAATGTGTTAATTGCACTGTGTTCGGGCGCTCACTAGCTGAGGTGAACATTCGGATTAAACATGGTTTGATAAGCGCGACTCTGCTCGCGCTGTTGCTGGCGGCGCCGATTCGCGCAATGAACCAGGCACCGCAGCCAACTCAGGCCCCTCGACAGACGGGTTCGGAGACTCCGGGCGAGCAAAACGGTCCTGCACCCTCCGCAGGCGGGCGCAGGGTCGGCGGGTTCGTCCCCGGAAAAAAGCGGCCCCCGGGCGATCCTGTGCAGATCGGGCGCGGTAAAACTTTATACGGCATCAACTGCCGCGGCTGTCATGGCGCAGACTTGCGTGGCGGAGATCTTGGGGGACCGAATCTCCTGCGCTCACAGGTTGCTCTCAGCGACCAGAACGGCGAGTTGATTGTTCCTATCATCGAGGGCAGCCGCCAAAGCATGGGCATGCCTGCGATCGGCTTGAGTCCCGCCGACGCGAATGCGGTTGCGGCTTACGTCCGTAGCGTCGTCGACACCATCCAAAGTCAAGGTGCGCCTCCTTCTCTCGGCCGGGAAGCTCCAAGTGTGCTCGTCGGGAATGCGAGCGAAGGCAAAGCATACTTCGCCGCGAAATGTAGCGGCTGCCACTCTGCCAGCGGTGATCTCAGCAAAATCGCAGAGCGTATCCCTGATCCCAAGCGGCTACAGAACACGTGGGTGGCGGGTGGAACACGTGGTAACGAAGGCGAGTCTGTAAACCAAGCGTCGAGTGCTCGCACAGTCACGGCCACGATCACGCTGCCTTCGGGAGAACGCGTCGGAGGTAAACTCGTACGGATCGACGACTTCCTTGTCACTCTACAATTCGCGGATGGATCAGAGCGGACCTTCCGCAGAAACGGCGACGTGCCGAAGGTCGTTATCCGCGACCCGCTGAAGGCCCACCGGGATCTGCTCGCGCAGTACAGCGATAGGGATATTCATGATGTGACCGCCTATCTGGTGACTTTGAATTGAAAGTCAATCGGCCCCTGCTGATCGCGTTTTCGCTGCTCGCACCAATTCTCGTCCTCGGGCAAGGCAAGGGCGTCAGCCCGACTGAGCTTCTTCAGCCGCTCAAAAATTCCTGGCCGACATACAACGGCGACTATTCCGGCAAACGCTATAGCGCACTCAAGCAGGTGAATCGAAGTAATGTCCAGCACCTCACGCTCGCGTGGATGACCCGCGTTACTCCAGGTATGGATGAACCGAGCGAGGGCCACCGTCGACACCATCATGAGCAAGCGAACGTCATTGTCGGGGGAGAAGGCCCGGGAGACATCGCCATTCACGGCGGCACGATTAAAGCATCTGTGCTCGAGGTGGATGGCACATTGTATTTCACAATGCCTGATAATGCTTGGGCGTTGGACGCCCGCGACGGCCACGAACTCTGGCATTACTTCTGGAAGACAAAGGGCGGAACGCACATTGGCAACCGCGGGTTTGGGATGTGGAACAACTACCTGTTCATGGAAACGCCTGATGATTACCTCGTTTCGCTAGACGCCAAAACGGGCACAGAGCGCTGGCACAAGGTCATCGCCGATGTGGAGCAGGGCTATTTCTCGACGCCAGCCCCTGTGGTCGTGGGGAACCATGTTCTGGTGGGGACGGGCAACGACATCGATTCGCCCGGCTTCCTGCAATCGTTTGATCCTGAAACCGGAGAGCTGCAATGGCAACATTACACGGTGCCGATGAACAAGGGCGATCCGGGTCTGGACACTTGGGCAGGCCTTGATGCAGCGAGACACGGCGGCGCACAGACATGGATCCCGGGCGCGTACGACCCCGAGACGAAGCTCTATATGTTCGGCACGGGCAACCCTACGCCGGCATTTACGAATGGTACGCGCGGCGAAGGCGACAACCTGTTCACCTGCTCTCTGATTGCTTTGAACGTGGATACGGGCAAAATGGCCTGGTATTTCCAGACATCTCCTCACGACATGCACGACTACGATTCCGCGCAAACTCCCGTTCTGATAGATGGAATGTTCAACGGCAAGATGAGGAAGCTCGCGCTGACGGCAACGCGGAACGGATACTACTTCACCCTCGATCGAATCACGGGCGAGCATCTTGTTACCAGCAAGTACGGGACCTTGACCAATTGGGCCGAAGGTCTGAACAAGTTCGGCGGGCCGAAACTCGATTCAGAAAAGAACGCAACGGTCGGGGGCTCGCTTGTGTCACCGGGTTCAGATGGAGTCATCAACTGGGAGCCGCCCGCTTACTCGCCGGATACAGGCCTCTTATACGTTGGAGAGCACAATAGCTTCTCCATGTTCTATTTGACCGAGCTTGATCCGCGCGGATCGATGGGCCTTGGCGGCAAGGAAGAAGCCGAGATCGGGTCAGGTGGAACTTATCTTACGGCCATCGACTATAAAACGGGCAAGATCGCCTGGAGACATCCCTACTACAGCGAGGGGGGTGGCGGCGGGGGTCTGCTGACGACGGCCGGTGGGCTACTCTTCGCCGGTGATGGTGCGGGAAGCCTAGTCGCTCATGACGCAGCTACTGGAAAGCCGCTGTGGAACACGCGCATAGGCGATGTCACAAATCCGCCGCAAACTTATCTGCTCGACGGGCATCAGTACGTTATCGCCGCCACCAGCGATACGCTCTGGTCCTTCATGCTGTACTAATAAACAATGCGGGTCGTGCACAAGCTTGGAGCCACCCGCCGGGATCGAACCGGCGACCTGCTGATTACGAATCAGCCGCTCTACCAACTGAGCTAGGGTGGCCTGAACTTCTCTCAGTCTAGCTCACCATCTGCTCACGCTAGCGCTTTACACTGACCCGCTATCTTATGAGATATGCCCCAAGTGAACGCAGGGCTGCTTAGCGAAATTCCACCCGGCGCGGTCAAGGAAGTCGAGGCCGGTGACGTAAGTTATGCACTGTGTAATGTGGCCGGCACGCTGCATTGCGTCAATGGCATCTGTCCTCACGCCGGGGGCCCGCTCGGTCAAGGAACACTCGAAGGCAACACACTTGTGTGTCCGTGGCATGGATGGGAATTCGATTGCCGCAGCGGCGTCTCCGTCTCGGACGACCTGCGAATCGAGACCTTTCCAGTTCTCGTTGAGAACGGGAACATCTTCATCGAGGTTCCTTAGCCACCTTGCCCGAGTTACCGGAGGTCGAAACAGTCGTTCGGTCACTTGCTCCTCATCTCACCGGACGAACGATTCAGCGCGCCGAGTTCTATTCACGCCTGGTCACTCGTGGCGATCCCGCCGAAGCGGCGCGCGCGCTGACCGGCGCCGTGATCGTAGGAATCCGTCGCCGAGGCAAACAGATCTTTTTCGATCTCGAGCGTGGGCTTCTCTACGTGCACCTTGGCATGACTGGCAAGCTGCTCTGGAATCAGCCGCCGGGCAAATACGCTCGCGCGCTCTTCCAACTTGACGCCGGCACACTCATTTACGACGACATACGCCAGTTTGGTCGAGTCGAGTTCTTCGAAACGCTACCAGCCGCTCTGGACCGCATCGGGCCCGATGCGCTTGATATCCGATTCGAAGCATTCTATGCGCGGCTGAAACAGCATCGCGGTCACGTCAAACCGTTGCTGCTGAATCAGTCCTTCTTGGGAGGGCTCGGCAACATCTATATAGACGAAATACTCTTCGCAGCCCGCATTCACCCACATGCATCAGTAGCTCGCATTTCAAAGAAACGCACCGAGACCCTTTATGAAAAGCTCGCGGAGGTGCTTCGTCTGGCGATTGAACACCGCGGCTCATCCATCTCCGATTATGTCGATGGTGCTGGACAGCGCGGCGCTTTTCAGCAGCTACATCGCGTATACGGCAGAGCAGGCGAGCCCTGCCTCAATTGCGGCACAGTGATTCGGCGCATCGTAGTTGCGCAGCGCGGGACCCACTATTGTCCTCGCTGCCAACGCACTTGAGGTGATGCCATTTCCATTTCGCTGGGAGTGGCTTGCCGAATTGCATCCACAACCTCGACGACGCTCTTCATCCCTCTTACGTCGTGTACGCGAACGATGCTTGCCCCATTAAGAATGCTGGCTGCAACTGCTCCCGCAGTTGCGAACTCGGTCAGAATTTCCTGTTCTTTCTTCAGAAACGATTTTCGCGATGGCCCCACCAAAATAGGCAGATCGAAGACCCGTAATTCACCGAGATTCGCAAGAATCTCCGCATTCTGCTCGCGCCGTTTACCAAATCCGAGACCTGGATCGATTACGATTTGATGCTTCTGAACTCCGACCTGCCGGGCCCGATGCAATGCCGCGTCGAGGTCGATCGTGATAGACCGCATAAGATCCTTAATTGGGGGCAGCTTGGCCCAAGTCTCCGGCGTACCTCGCATGTGATTGATAATCAGGCCGGCATCGTATTTCGTCACCACGCGCGGCAACTGTAGATCCAGCAGAACACCGCTTGGGTCATTAATAATCTCCGCGCCGTGTTCCATTGCTTTTTCTGCAACTCCGGATTTGTAGGTATCGACCGAAATCGGTATCGCCAGTCGTCCGCGCAACCGCTTCAGCAGCGGAATAAGACGGCGCAACTCTTCGGCTTCCGATATCCGTTGTGAGCCCGGTCGCGTCGATTCAGCGCCGATGTCCAGTATGTCCGCCCCTTCCTCCTCAAGCTCCACTGCGCGCGCAAAAGCACGGTCCGGATCGGAATATTTGCCGCCGTCTGAAAAAGAATCTGGCGTAACGTTCAAGACGCCCATCAGCAGTGTGCGGTCGCCCAAGACCATTTCGCGCTGCTTCAACTTCCATTGATAACGTTTCAGCATTCCCTAGACTATGAGTGTGCCAGACGTCGTACAAGCGACTCCGTTT
This sequence comes from Bryobacteraceae bacterium, assembly GCA_051003475.1. GTDB lineage: Bacteria > Acidobacteriota > Terriglobia > Bryobacterales > Bryobacteraceae > Bog-105. The sequence goes on along the minus strand of JBPCLH010000003.1, from coordinate 27,050 downwards.
ATCATGCGGAGAGACATTTGCCGCGACTTCGAACGCGCGTCTAGGTTGGAGTGGCTCGAGACAAATCATACGGGTGCATACGCCATGGGAACGGTAGCGGGAGTGAATACACGCCGGTACCATGCACTTCTCATCGCGTCCTTGAAGCCGCCGGTCGACCGGTATTCCATCCCGTCACGAGTGGAAGAACAGGTCGCCCTCGATGGCAAAATGTTCGAGCTCGCGACCGTGCAATACCCGTCGGCTGTGCAGCGTCATGGCTTCGAATTGCTCGAAGAGTTCCGGCTTGATCCCTTCCCTAGGTGGCGGTATCAACTTGATTCCGCCGAAATCGAAAAGACCATCTGTTTGCTGGATAAGCAGCAAGCAGTTCTCGTTCGATATCAGACGAGTCGTGCCTGCCGCCTCGCCGTACGCTTCTTTCTGTCATTTCGCGACTATCATTCTTTAACCCAGCAGAACTCCGCTCTCAAAAACAATGTCAAAGAAGAACAAACACGGATCCGTATGCCCTATCCAATGCTAGATCCAAGCGAGCGCGCCTGGTCGTCGATGCCGTACAGAAGAATCTGCTCACGCCCGTTGGCCTTCGAACGCTGGGACCCAAGGACTCTGCCTATCAATCGCGCTTCGAGGGTGGTATATCAGAGCGCGATGCCGCGTACCATCAAGGCACAGTCTGGCCGTGGTTGCTTGGCCCCTTCGTTACGGCGTATCTCTACGCCTGTGGCGAATCAGAACAAACTCTCAGCTTTTGCCGTGCAATCCTCAATCAATTTGATCCCGAGTTGGCCGCCTGCTGTTTGGGATCGCTGAGCGAGGTGTACGACGCTGACCCTCCTCATCGTCCAAGCGGCTGCCCCGCGCAGCTCTGGAGCATTTCCCAGCTCATCATCGCGCGTCACCGACTTGGGTAAGCGACCCTGCACGATCAGCACACCTCGTGCGGGAATAAAGAATCCACGCGTTTTGCCAAAACTAGCATCGCGCAGAATAGCCGGACTATCGCGAAAGCCTCTCCATCAGCAGGCGCAGCGGCTCTTCTCCCGGAGACGTGTTCGTACCACATGCTTTGATTCGAGCCTGCCAGATCTTTTCAGCAAGATCCAGGGTTTCCTCCGCAAGTTCGTCCGTTACACGAGCGCGAGTTTTGGGGGAAAGCGCGGCCTGAGCACCTCCCAGCAGTTCTTGCGTTTCGTTTGAGCCCGCGTTTGCATAGCTCGTTATGCAATGTTCCAGACTCGCGCGGCTCAGGTCCAGGATGCGCAGATCGCGACGATATTTTTCGACCAATGACAGCTCTCGCGGAGTCGGATCAAGCGTAGTCATCATGTTCGCCAACTGCATGCGCTGGCGGAGGGAGACGTCGTTGGATCTGTGCATGAAAGCTGTGATGAATGCAGCTTTCGCGGCGCGATATCGGCCTTGCGCCAGCTCCGCTTCGCCCAGGCCTGCGTAGGCTTCCACGTCCCTGGGATTCTGCTGGATCAGGGAATGATACACCTCGGCCGAGCGCGATGCTGAACCGGCAACAAGGAACAAATGCGCCACGCGTTTCTCAATCGCCGGATTTTCCCCTGCCTCCTCCTGAAGCGGCAGCAGTTCGGCCAGTAATTCCTGCTTTTTGCCATGCGCTACCAGAAAATCGACCAATTCCATCCGAGCTGATATGCGGTGCGTAGCGGCATCGCTCGGCCACTCTCCATAAATTGCGCGATGATAGTAGGCTTCGGCATCGGTGGTCCTGCGCTCCTTCTTCATCAGCCGCGCGGCAGTCAGATTTGCGCGGCCATCATTTGGTTCGCGCTGCAGCGTGTCGTTCATGAGTGGCTCCGCCTCACCTAACTTCCCGGCGGCCATTAAAGCGTTGATCAGCTCCAGTTCATAATCGGGGTTTTGCCGCGCGAGTGCGTGCGCCCTGCGAAGACGGTCCACCGCTTGAGTAGCCTTACTTTCTTCGAGGAGACGGGAACCGTCTAGATAAAACTGTTGCGCCTCGTTCTGCAGCTCTGCTTGCTCAGTCTTTGCCAAAAATACATCGATCGCAGCTAAGGCGGCGATTACCAAGACGATCATCGCCACTGATGCCAAAATGGGAACCCTGTTTGTGCTTGCGCTATTTGTTTGGCTTTGAGCACTCATCTCAAGCCTTGGAGTCCTGCGTGCCTGCGACACCGTACGTCGCCAGAATGTCCGCGAGAGTCACCAGGCCATACATCTTGTGGATATCCGCGCGACTCACCACAGGTACTACATCCACACCGTTTGCTCGCATCCGCTCCAGGGCATAGCTCAACGGATGATCGGCATGCACGTATGGATAGTTGTTGTTGTTCTTAATAACTTCAAAAACCGTGCTCGGCGGCTTTGTCGTCTCGATCTGCTGGTTACTAATGACTCCTCTCAGGTAATTGTGATCGCCTACTGGCCACGAATTACACTTCTCCTTCTCCAATCGCCGCTTGGCACTCCCCATGTCTGCATCGGCGGGGAGCAGCTCCACGCCGCTATGCATCACCTCGCTCACTCGGATACCTGCAAGCTCCTCGCGCGATTCCCCAGTCGGTAGATAAACGCCTTCTTGAAGAGCGAGCGCTTCGTAGATCGGCTCGGGCTGGAGTTGCTGCGAAATAAAGAAGCTGATCAAATTAGAAATCATCAGCGGCACGACGATCGAATAATCGCGCGTCATTTCAAAGATCATGATCACTGACGTAAGCGGTGTGCGTACAATGCCCGCGAATGCCGTTCCCATGCCGACCAGCGCGTACGCTCCCGGGTTCGCGGTCACGCCAGGAAACAGACTATGGGCGATGCTGCCGACCGCGCCGCCGATCATTGCGCCGATGAACAAACTCGGCCCGAAGATGCCACCGGCATTACCGGAGCCGTAGCATGCAGGCGTCGCAATCAACTTCATCACTGCTAGCAACGCGACGGTCTTAACGGGAAAATCGCCACCGAGTACGCGGTCGACGTAGTCATATCCGACGCCCAGTACTTCAGGCATAAACCATCCGAATAGCCCGACCAGAAGACCTCCGGCGGTGGGTTGCAGCCACAGCGTCTTTTTCGGGAGGCGTTTAAACCAAATTCGTATCCTTAGCAGCAGCTTCACAAAGCAGACTGAGCCTAGGCCGCCCACCACGCCGAGAATGGCGTAGATGCCGAACTCGACGGGGTTCACTAATTTGTACGCTGGAACATGGAACAGCGGCTGATCCCCAAGGATGAGGTGCAGTACGATCCAAGCCGTCGCGGAACTGAGCACCACTGCCCCCAGCACCGGCGCCTGGAGATCGCCCAGAATTTCTTCGAGCGAGAAAAGCACTGCTGCAATCGGCGTATTGAACGCCGCCGCAAGCGCAGCCGAGCAGCCGACCGGCACGAGAGCTTTCACTCTCGATATGCTCAGGCCGAAACTCCGGCCCAGGACGGAAGCGATGCCCGCCCCGATTTGCACCGAGGGCCCTTCGCGGCCCAGCGCGATCCCGCTTGCAAGTGAAATCGAGCAGCACAGAAATTTCCCGACGACAGTACGGAGCGAAAGATAGCCGTCTTGGATGAATAGCGCGAACTTCGCTTGCGGGATTCCACTGCCGCGTGCATTGGGGAAATACCGGAACAGTAACAACCCGCTAACCAGCGAGCCTGCAGTTGGAATCAGCACCCGCCGCCAAGCAGCGCTCCCCGGCGGATACATACGTGCCGCTAAGCGGCCCGTCAGCAGAATGAACGCGACAACGGTGAGCCCGACGATGACTCCGATCACCAAACTCAGGATGATTGCAAGTTGATCCTCGCGCTTTTGGAAGCCTGTCCAGTTCCGCAGCTTGGCGCGCAAACGCAGCTTCGGCATGCCTTATCTATATTCACAGACTAAAACTTTCTGCGAGCTCGCGCATGAAAAAGCCCTCAGCACGCGTTTTCAACCCGCGGGCGGTGAGTCACAGAGAGCAGCGGGTAAGGTCTCTACCCAATGCCAGTTGGCGTTTCGCACGAAGCGTAATTCTTCAAAGGGCCAGCACGCGATTCTCTTCGAGACGCGAGGAAATCCATCCACTCCTCGATGCCTTTTCCGGTTTTGGCCGATACTCGAATGATCGGCATGCCGGGGCGGACGGCTTGGATGTTTTTACGTGCGGCATCCCAATCGAATTCAACGGCGTCGGAAAGGTCAACCTTCGTGATTACCGCGACATCGGCGCTGTTGAAAATTGTGGGGTATTTGAGCGGTTTGTCTTCTCCTTCAGTGACAGAGAGCAGAACGAGACGAAGATTCTCGCCGAGATCGTATGACGACGGGCAGACAAGATTTCCTACGTTCTCGATAAACAGGAAATCGAGCTCAGCGAGGGTCCACGGTTCGAGAGCGTTTTGCACCATCGCCGCTTCTAGGTGACAAAGCGTGCCTGTCGTGATCTGCTTAACAGGAGCTTGGCTCCGCGCGAGACGGGCTGCATCGTTATCGGTCGCAAGATCGCCCACGAGAGCAGCTGGACGGTAATGCTGCTTAAGTAACGTGAGCGTCTTTTCTAACAATGCAGTCTTTCCGGCCCCCGGGCTTGAAACCAGGCTGACCACGAACACGCCTGTAGCTTCGAATCTTTTGCGTAGGATGCGAGCTACTTCATCATTGTGCTTCAAGACATTCTGTCTGACTTCGACAATTCGAGGGGCACTGCTCATCCGGCTAACTCCAAAGCGGACACTTGCAGTTCCCTTCCCCGCACGACCTGCAATGCTGGCGCGCCACACTCCGCACAACAGAAGCATTGCATGGAACGCACGGGCCGTTCCCCATCGCATGTGGAACAATGAACAACAATAGGGATCTCCTCTATGATCAGACAGCAATCTGCGAACGATGTTTGCTCAATGGCAAGCTCGTACGCCGAGAGCAAAACTTCCTTGACCACGCCCGAGAGAGGACCGATTTTCAGGTGAATGGCACTCACGTGGACTCCACCCCGTCGCTCCGCCTCTTCTTCCGCGACTTCCAGAATGCTCAGCGCGATGGAGAGCTCATGCATGCGATTCTCCTGTACGAGCAAACGCGCCCAAGGCTGCTTGCCCTAAGCTGATTCCGCCATCGTTCGACGGCACGGCAGCATTCGTCCATATCTGGATCAGCTCGGCTGAAAGCATTGACTTCACATCTCGAAGCAGGAGTTCGTTCTGGAAAACTCCACCAGACAACACAATTGTGTCGACCGAATGCGCTTCGCAAAGCATCTTGGCGGCGGCACATAGGCTCTCCGCAATCGCACTCTGGAAAGCACGCGCGATTTCACCCGGATCACGTCCGCGTAGGCGGTCGCGCGCCACGTTTCCGAGCAACGGCCGGAAATCCAATTCATTTCCGATGATCGGAAACGGATACCCCTCGCGAGCTGGTGCACGCCGCGCAATGTGCTCCAGCCAGATCGCCGCCTGGCCTTCGAAGCTAACCTCTCGAACAAAGCCCAGCAGAGCGGCGGCGGCATCGAACAAGCGTCCCACGGAGGTGGTCTCGAATGTTCGCATTCGCCTTTCTACCAATTGCAATGAATGTTCATAGCGCGCAGGAAATCGGAACGGCGCAGCGGCAAAGTCGGGCAGTCCGTCGATCTGTGCCAGAAAACCCGCTGCACATTGGACTGGATGGCGCGACGACGCATCGCCCCCGGGCAGAAGCGCTTTGCGCAGGTGCATCATGCGTTGAAAGCCTTCGGTCATGCTGCCGACGAAGAACTCGCCGCCCCAGATGCTTCCGTCATCACCGTAACCCGTGCCGTCAAAGCTGACGCCGATCACGCGTTTGTGCCAGGCTTCTTTTTCCGCTAGCACAGATGCAATATGAGCACGATGGTGCTGGATGCCCTGTTTTTGCGGCGCCGGAAGCTCGAGGGCGTGAGCAGTTGACGCATATTGTGGATGGCGATCGTGAAGGATGAGCAATTGCTCCCAATTCACTTCGTACATCGAGACGAGATCCTGAATTGTCTCTTGAAACGACTTCAGCGCGTCGTAATGATCGAGGTCGCCGATGTGTTGGCTCACGAATGCCTGACCATTAACCACCAGCGTAATGGTGTTTTTCAAGTCCGCGCCAAGAGCGAGAACCGGACCCTGAATCGGTATGGTCGCGACTGCGCCCGGCGCATAGCCGCGGGATCGGCGCAGGATTACCGGACCGAACACTCCTGCGCGAGTCACTGAATCGTCGACGCGGCGTGCGATGGGCCGCTCGCCCGCCAAGAATGCATCCGCGATTTCGCCAAGGCGCTGGCGCGCATCGCTATCGTCATACGCGATGGGCTCGCTGGAGCGATTTGCGCTGGTCATGACAAGCATTTCCGGTGCGCCCATTGCAAAAAGTAAATGATGCAGCGGTGCGTAAGGCAGCATCAACCCGAGTTCGTCGTTTTCTGGTGCAACTGCTGGAAGCTCAATCTTGACCGGCGTAAGAACAATGGGCCTGGCGGGAGACGTTAGCAGCGCTTCGGCATCGGGAGACAGATTCGCAACTGAACGCGCAATCTGGACTGTTCGGACCATTACGGCGAACGGCTTTTCTTTGCGATATTTCCGTTCGCGCAGGCTGCGAACTGCGGTTTCATTTCGAGCATCGCAGGCCAAGTGATACCCGCCGATCCCCTTGATTACGAGAATATGGCCGGCTTTCAGCAGGCGAGCAGCTTCTTTGATAGCCGCAGCATCCGTGTAGAAAGCGTCTTCAGCCGAGTCCAAGTAGTAATGCGGTCCGCAAACAGGACACGCGACCGGCTGAGCGTGAAAGCGGCGGTCCGTGGGGTCGTGATACTGAGCGGCACAGAGCAGGTCCAGCGGCCAGCGCTTCATCGTAGTGTTCGAGCGGTCGTAGGGAAGGCTCTCAATAACCGTATAGCGTGGGCCACAATTGGTGCAGTTGATATATGGATAGAGGTAACGGGAATCGGCAGGGTCAAAAAGCTCGGCCAGACACGCTTCGCAAACCGGTAAATCAGGGGAGATTCGGACGGACGGATGTCCATTACGGCGGCTCTCGCGAATGGTGAATTCTTTCAAGCCCGCGGCTTCAGATGGGCGTACATCGATGACCGCGATTTGCGCGGCAGGTGGCGGCTGTGCCTCAAGTTCGTGAAGAAACGCATCAAGAGCCGGCTCAGTGCCTTCGAGGTGAATGTCGACGCCCCCCTCCTCATTCAGTACCCATCCAGCAAGCGAATTCGCGTGTGCCAGGCGAAACACGAATGGTCGAAAGCCGACGCCTTGCACAACTCCGCGCACACGGATGGAACGAGCCGCTGTCATTCAGCGGACCCTTTAGCAACAACGCATCCGTGTCCTTGCCATCCGATCTGGGTCACTTTTCCGTCTTCGATAAGAACAGGAACGGTGCGCTGGCCGTTCGTGGCCTCGTGCATTCGCATCAGAGCTTCGGCATCGGCTTCAACGTCGTACTCTTCAAAATCGCGCCCCTTCCATTCGAGCCATTCACGTAACTCCTGAGTGTAAGGGCAACTGGCCGTTCCGTACAGCTCAATTTTGGGCATGATCAACGTCCAGCAGTACCCGGATTGTGTGATAGATGGAGGCCTGCACTTCCTGAATGCGCGGAATGTAGTCGGAGCGGACGATCAGCGCGCAATCCGCTAAGCCGCGGCGCAGGATCTCGCCGCCGTCGTAGCCCAACAGAGCGACTGTGAGCAGATTCCGCTTGCGAGCCTCCTCAAGCGCCATGATGATATTTCGCGATCCGCCGCTGGTCGAGATTCCAATCGCTACGTCATTTGGGCGAGCTTGCGCAATCAATTGGCGGAGGAAGATGACTTCCGTTCCGACATCGTTGGCAAGCGCGGTGATGTTCGCAGGCTCAAAGGAAAGCGAGACGGCCGGCACGGGCCGACACCCAGGAGGCGGAGAAACGCAATCGAGCGCCCAATCATTCGCATCTGTCGCGGAACCGCCGTTCCCGAAGAGGATCAGCTTACCGCCGCGCTCGATCTGATCACGAATCCGTGAGGCGGTATTGACAATCTCTCCGGATTCGTCGCGAGCCACTTGCGCACGCAAATTCGCGTCTTCCGCGACTTTCACTTTGATTGACGCAGCCACTTCCTCGATGACGCCTGTGGTTTGTTGCTTTTCCTGTCCTAGAAACGGATAAAGAAACGCGGCGTCGCCAACATCTTGACCAAGTTCGCGACGCTCGAAGAACACGTGCACGGTTTCCCATAGAGTGTGATACAGGATCTCAATCATCTCCTGATGAATGAATGGATCGGGTGTAGCAGGCCTGAGCGCATAAGCGCCTTGTTCTCCGGGCAAAGCAAAAGTCATAGCTCCGCGGGTATACGCCGTGTTGAGCGAGGCCTGAATTTCCGGGTCACCCTCAGGAGGGCCGAAACCCATGACGATGTCTTCAGGACGGACAAGCGCTTCAAGCCACGGACCGAAAAGCGTCGACAAATCAAGCGCCGGCAGCGCGCGTTTTCCTACGATTACCGGATGTACGAATTCGACCGAGACATGCTGAGCGTCCGTCGAATAGGCGCCACGGCCGAACGCGAGGAGGCGGCCACCTTCGAGAAACCGATCCGACATGTCGCGACAAGCTAAAGCGAGCCGCTGCGCCTCTTTCGAAAAGAACGTTTCGAAGAGTTGGTTCCGTTCGAGAAGCGCTTGTTCGACTCGGCCGGCGAGTGTGGGGCGAGTGGCCAGCATATCGCTCAACAAATCCTCGGAAGGGGATCGCCCACCAGCATGTCAATCACTCGAGTCCCGCCGTAAGCCGTTGTGACGAGCACAGTGCCGGACGGCCGTTCGCGTACTTCGCCGATTACGACGGCTTCATGGCCGCCCGGTGTGTTCCGGAGAACCTGCAGCGCAATATCAGCGCAATCTGGTGATACAACGGCCAAAAACTGCCCTTCGTTCGCAATATGGAGTGGATCGAGTCCAAGCAGCTCGCAGGCGCCCCGAACTGTGTCGCGAATCGGGACCTGGTCCTCAAAGACCAGCACACCGAGATCACAATCGCGCGCAAGTTCGTTGAGCGATGTTGCGACGCCACCGCGAGTGGGGTCGCGCATCCACCGAATGCCAGTCGCGGCAGTCCCAGCAAGCGCTTCGATCAGCGTAAGGACCGAACGGGTATCGGATGAAAGTTCGCCCTCAAGGTCCAGTTCTCCGCGTGCGAGCAGGATGGTTATGCCGTGATCGCCTATCGGGCCGCTGAGAAGGATTTTGTCGCCTGGACGCACGGAGTGGGCTGATAGGGCCAGTCCAGGAATTAGCCGGCCAATTCCCGAAGTAGTGATGTACATGCGATCGGCCTTGCCATGTTCGACCACTTTCGTGTCCCCACCTGCAATGGTGACGCCTGCGCTGGCAGCCGCGTTGGCCATCGCGCGAACTTCAGCTTCAAGGATCTCGGTCGGCAGACCCGCTTCGAGAACATAGGTCACGACTAACGCTTCGGCCTTGGCTCCGGAGACCGCGAGATCGTTGACAGTTCCGTTAACGGCTAGCTCACCGATAGACCCGCCAGGGAAGCGCAACGGTTTGACCACAAAGCTATCGGTCGTGATTGCAAGTCGCGTCCCATTGATGTTGAGGTGAGCCGCATCCCCCAGAGGCTCCATGGAAGAACCAAACAGAAGCGGAGCGAAGAGCCCTTCCACCAACCTGCGGCTCGCTTTGCCACCGGCTCCATGAGCCATTTCGATTTGGGGGTCGCGGAAACGGATTTTGGGAAGCCCATTGCTCATGTGCGGTTTCCGGCAAAAGTATGACGCCAGCGGTCAATCAAGAATGCAGTGTCTTGCGATGCTCGTAATTATAGTAAGCGGCGCATGATCCTTCGGACGAGACCATCAGAGCGCCAACCGGGCGTTCAGGGGTACATTCTTTCCCGAAGAGCTTGCATTGCACCGGCTTGAGGACTCCTTTCAGAACCTCGCCGCATTGGGCCGCTTTCGGATCGGTCACCCGCACCCCTGGCACGGAGAAGCGTTTCTCGGCATCCCACTGCGCATAGCTGTCCTTGATCCGGAGAGCAGATTGCGAGATGAAACCCATGCCGCGCCACTCGAAATAGTGACGCAGTTCGAATACCTCGGACATCGCTTTCAGGGCGGCGCGATTGCCCTCCCATGGGACCACGCGTTTGTACTGATTTTCGACCTTCGCTTCGCCTGCCTTTAGCTGTTGCAGCAGCATGACGATGGCCTGCAGCACATCCACAGGCTCGAAGCCGGATACAACGATTGGCTTGCCCTCGTTCTTCGCAATCCACTCGTAAGGCCTGCACCCAATCACGGTCGATACGTGCCCCGGTCCGATAAACGCATCAATGCGCATGTCCGGAGAATCGAGAATCGCGCGAATACCGGGGATGATCGTGACGTGATTGCAAAAGACAGAAAAATTGTGGATGCCTTTGGCCTTCGCCCGCATCAGCGTCAAAGCCGTAGATGGGGCAGTCGTTTCAAACCCGATCGCAAAAAACAGGACATGCCTCTCAGGATTGTTTTGGGCGAGCTTCAACGCATCCGAAGGCGAGTAGATGATGCGCACGTCCACACCGCGAGCCTTATGTTCAAGGGGGCTGCCGTGGGTTCCCGGCACGCGCATCATGTCCCCGAACGCGGTGAAGATTACATTGGGATCGTTACACATTGAAAGGCCGTCATCGATTCTTCCCATCGGAAGCACGCAAACCGGGCAACCTGGCCCGTGCACCAGCTCAATATTTTCGGGAAGGACGTCCTTCAGACCGAAGCGGTATATGGCATGGGTATGGCCGCCGCACACTTCCATAAACCGGTAGTGCCGACCGGGATCTGCGGTGCGCCGGATCTCCTCAGCGGCCTTCGTGATTACTCCGGGGTCGCGAAATTCATCTACAAATTTCATATGCTTATGGACTAGCCTTAACCTCTGGTTCATTCAGGCCATAACCCTGGACCTCTTCTAGAACCGCTTCGTTCTCACCTAGCATGGCCAGCGTTCGTAGCTGATCGAGAGCCTGTCCTTCGCTCACTTTGCTCATCGCGAAGCCTACATGGATCAGCACCCAGTCTCCCGTTTTGAGGGATTCATCCTGAAGGAGTCCCGTATCGATGTGACGCCGTACTCCGATGACCTCCACCAAGGCGCGGTTCTCTTCACCCGAAGAAAGCTCTACAATCTTTGCCGGTATGGCCAGACACATTTATGAAATCTCCGGAGCTACCATATAAGTCTTTTGCTCTACTAGATTCACTGATTGCTTGCGGGCGAGGATGTCGAACGAGCACTTCAACTCGTCCTTGAGCTTGAGGGTTCCGCCTGCCACCGATATCAGGTTGATTCTGTATGCGGTCTGCAGCAGCGAAAATTCGCCGTGTGCCCGTAGCGTGTTGCCGAGTAGCGCCACCTGTGCTGCTACAGGCTGATCCCGTGTTACGCCGTGCAACGAGAGTTTGCCCAATAAGTTGACCCAATACTTACCATCTCCTGCCTTGCTGGCGGAAAGATTCGAGCTCTCGAAAACGATCTCGGGATACTTGTGGGTTTCGAGCACGCGGCGGTTCATAGTGCCTTCGATTTCAAGCCGATCCTTGTCGCTGATCTTTTCGATCACAGCGAGCGATCCGGCCATAATGTTGACGCGAAGAAAGGCTTTTTCTAAAGTGCCCTCCGAGAATTGCGCCTCGCCGTCAAATTCGCGTGCGGCCAACGTCGGGCTGTGACCGAAGGCCGAAAACATTCCACTTGCAAAAGCTCGCACAGTGAACTTGCTCATGTCCTTGTCAATCGCGTAGTGTTCAACTCCCATAACGTTTTCGCGAATTTCATGACGGTTTCCTCACCGGATCGTCTGCTTGAGCATCGGCAACGAGCTTACGGACCAGCTTAACGGCCTCATCGACAGCGGCACACACAACTTCGCTCAGCTCCATACGCCCTTCTTCGCCGCCGAGTGTGGCGGGCTCGCACCCGATCAACAAGATGCGTTTCGAGACGGGACCCAGAGTTTGCGCCATTCGAATCACGCTCACGGGGTTCATCGTATGAGCATCTAGCGCAACGGGCGATGACCCTGAGTCGTCAGCTTCACCGAGATCGGGCTCGATTACGTACAAGGTTCCGGGAGCTTCGCCGCGCGGACACGCATCCACCAGGATGGCTAGGTCATAACCGTCAAGCAGGGCATAGGCAAGATCGTAACCACGAATCCCAAAGTCGCGGATGCGGACTCTTTCCGGAAACTCCTGCGTGGACAGCCGCCGGACAACTTCCACCCCGAATGCGTCATCGCCAAGGAAGATGTTTCCAATCCCGGCTACCAGGATTCTTGGCAGCCCGATCGTCTTCTGGTCGCTGGACGACAAGAGCTCAACTTCTTCCGCGGTGAAGAAGAACCGATGCCCAGGCTGACGCAGCATGCCCAAATCCTTCCCGGGGTCGTCCTCAAGGACCACCGCCAGATGGAGCTTGCCCTCGTAATCCTGCTCGATCGATTCAATGGCCGCCGTCTGACCCGCAAGCGCAAGGTCAAAGACATCTCCACCTTTGCGCGGCCGTAGGCGCACTCGATCTCCCTTCTTTACTGCGATGCCGCCGACACAAACAGATTCAACAGGAGCCTTGTCTTCGAGTAGCTGGAATTCCCACTCTTTCATGGCGTCTCCTGCCGCAACTCGCGCAGACCCCGCAACACTCCGTGCATCTTCATCAACTGCTCGGGGGGCATCGATTCTGTTCTCTCTAGAATCTGGCGAGTGCGCTCGTCCACCTGGCCCATTTCGGCCTTCTCGTCATCGGTCATCGTCATGATGCGGAGCGTGAGGATTTCATCGATCTCCGTTCCATCGAACAGGTTCCCGGCGCTTTCCGGTGCGATTTGAGGGTAATCGTAGAGAATAATCGGCGATGAGAGTATGGCGTCGCGTTCTCGGTGATCGCCGACGAGTACCGGCCAGGTCCCGGCATTTTTGCATTGCGCGGCCGCTTCGCGCAGTTCCTCGGGAGGTTCGAGCAGCGAAATGAACTCCCCGTCTTCGATCTTGAGGATGGTGTGTGCCGAAAGTAGGGATCGCAGGAGCACGCGATCGCGGCTGGAGCGAGTCGCATCGTCAATAGAAGCCGTGTTGAACACGCGGAGGCGAATTTTGAACAAGCCATTGCCAAGCTCGTCTGCCTCACTTTCAAGACAGCCCTCGATTGATTCCCACTTGCGCGAGACGGTTCCATCTTTCTCTGTCCTCGCCGCGAACGCAAATTCGTGCCGCTCGGAATGCGAGGAGAGTGCCGCTATGTTCAGCGATGCGATGTTGACGTCGCATTCAGTGCCTTCCTGCCACGTTTGTGCGGGCTGATCCTCAGCGCTGCGCTCGAGAAGATGCAAAAAGCGGAGTCGAAGCGTTAGTCTCGCGGATCCCCCAAAGCTCTGAGCAAGGCATTCGGTCTGCATGCTCCAGCTGTCGCTGCCTCGTTGCGATTCAGCAAATGCGCGGGGATAGAGCACACCGAAGTTCCACCGCTGCTGGTTCTTGATCGCTGAGGCACGGTATGGATAGAGCATGTAGCCTTCGTACAGCACGGCATCGGCAATATTCTCTACCAGCTTTGTATTCACTGACGAGCCGGCTCCTGTTCAGCAGCGAGCAGGGACTCGAATGCCTGTTCCCAAGTGGGTATCCCTCGCTCCATTTTGTATTCGTATAGACGCTCAAATACATCCTTTCGCAGGTAAAGCCACGCGCTATTCGGATAGTAGAGGTCCATCATTTCCCGCCAGATGCGAACAGGCAGCCGGAAGCGGGCCTCCTTGCTCCAGGGGACCGGAGTGACCTGCAATGCGCTCTCTGGAGCGGCATAAAAGATGCTTCCGCTGAACAGCAGGTTTAATGGAATATCCCCGTCTGAAACTGCATGGAAATATTTAGTGGCAGCAATGTTGAAATCGAACGTGCACGGTATCTGCAGGTCGGAAAACGCCCTACCCGTGAATGATTGGATGACTGTGTTCGCGTGTGTCCACAGCATAGTCCGCAGAGTCTGGTTCCAGCGTTCAGGCGGACCGAACAGGTCGAGCAGATGCGCTTTCTCCCCGCCGTTGTATTGCCGGCGAGGCGCTTCGATTTGAATCTGAGCTCGAAGCACAATCGTGTGTATTGTTTCTTCCGGGTCAGCATTGTCGACGCGCAGCTTCAGAGCCAGCAGCGGCTGCGCAGCGAACTGTACAGCTTCCGCGCCCTCGACGTGGAAATTCAGATCAGGCATTCGGACGCTCCGGAACGGCCCGCTCCTTCAACTCGTCGAAAAAGCGTCGGATCTCTTCCCACACCTCTGGCCCTCCCGAAAGACCGCGCCATTGGGAACGGATAAGGCCGACGAGCTCATAACACTTATCAATCGGAACTAAATAGTATTCGCTCGCCTGCCGCATGTGATCGAGACGGTTCACCAGCAGCGCTTCAACGTCAGTTTCCATGGCGCTCAGTGCGGGATTTTGCTCGACGATGTCATTCCAGGTTTCGAGTTCGAGCATAGATTCCGTCGGGCCCGCAGGGCTGGGATAAAAACTCAACACCCGGTTTTCAACGCTGCTCTTCGCAAAATAAGCCATGCCGATAGGAATCAAGAGACTGTCCCATTGGCCATCGGTCATCCGAAAGTATTTAAGGAACCGGATCCTGCGAGGGACGCGCTTGTACTTGGTCTGCCCTGTGGAAGGGAACAAAAGCGCGCAGGCCGTGCAGGCGCACACAAGCTTGTGAGCTTTGGGATCGATCAGATGCTGGTGCTCCGGAAGCAGCCCCACTCCGCACAGATCGCATCGTTCACGTGTCTTCTGCTGACGAACCAAGCTGCGCAGATTCGAGAATGCGCCGTATTGCTGGTCGGCCATAAATACGCTCACCTTGATCCATTGACGAGAGGAGAAGCGCCGAATCCATTGCTCGATTGCAAGCTCGCGAGTGGCACAAATCCGGATGCCCCGGAATCGTCTTGCACTCCCTCAATCACCACATCTATTGCATCAGGCGCTGTTTCAAACAGCGCCTCGCGGATGGCTGATTGAATATCATGCGTTGTCGAGCCGCAACTGTGCCCGCCGCTCGTATTGACCCGAACATGAACCACACCGCTTGTTATCGCGAGCACCTCGACGCTTGCGTTGCGGGAGCTTACAAATCTATGGACCTTCTCGAGGCCCCGCCGTACCCGGGTCTCAAAATCATCGGGATGAAGCTCGTACAGGACCAGAAGACTGCTGACGAGCTCATCCACGCCGAGCTTCTTGACGATGCTTTCGCCGCTTTCTCCGGCTTTCAAAATGATCTCCAGCATGCGCTCAATGGCGGACCCATGGAGATCCATAAGTGACTGGACAAGTTCTTTGGCGGCGGCGCGCGAAGCGGGATCGGCGGTCGATTCCAATTGTTGAACCAGCCCGTCGATCCGCCCAACGCGTTCATGAACTTCCTGACGGTCGCTCATCGCGTCGTCAGCGTAGCCCGAACATTGGTGAATGCACGGTCTCGAGCACCTTGCCTTCACCTAGGTACATGTGTACTCCGCACGGCAGGCACGGATCGAAGCTACGAACCGTACGCATGATATCGATGCCTTTGAAGTTGTCCGGACCATTCTCCTCAAAGATGGGCGTGTTTTGCACCCCGTCTTCATATGGGCCCGGAGTGCCGTACATATCGCGCGGGCTGGCATTCCAGGGCGTTGGTGGGTATGGATGATAATTCGCAATCTTCCCATCGCGGATTACCATATGATGCGACAAGACACCCCGAACAGCCTCATGGAAGCCGCAAGAGACAGCTTCATCCGGCACTTTGAAGTCCGTCCAGGTTCGAGTCCTACCAGCGTGTAAATCCTGCATCGCTTTTTCGGCAAAGTGAAGTGCCGCAGCGGCCGCATACGCCTGGAAGTACGTTCGGGCGCGATTTCGCTCGAGGGCGTTGCTCCATTGCGGGATCTTCCACTCAAATTCTACTTCCGGCATCGTCATCGTCTTGGGGAGATAAATTTTGACACTATGCCCGGTAGCTTTGACATAGCCGATGTCGACAAGTCCGGCCAGCGCCGTCGCCCAGAAGCGGGCAATAGGACCGCCTCCTGTATCGAGCGCGAGGTAATCGCCCGTTCGCTTGTCATACCACCGAGGCGACATCACCCACGTGTAATTGCCTTTGAAGTCCCTTTTCTGGGGGCGTGGAACGGTGGTTTGGTTCCAGGGGTGACGCTTATCGACGGGGTTCCCGAGCGGGTCGTTCTTGACGAAAGTCTCCCCACCCTGCCAGTCGTCATAGTAGGAGCTGCCAAGCAGAATGCGGATATTCAGATTGATGTCGACCAAGTCAGTGGTAACCAATTCGCCGTCAACCACCACGCCGGGAGTGACGTACATCGCGCGTCCCCACTCGGCCATGTTTTTGTACGTGTAGTCACAAACTTTCGGATTGTTCCAAGAGCCCCAGCAGCCTAGCAGAACACGGCGTTGGCCTACTTTTTCGTAGCCGGGCAGAGCCTCGTAGAAAAAGTCGAACAGATCATCATGCAGCGGAACGACTTTCTTCATGAACTCGATGTACTTCATGAGCCTGACAATGTAATCCGTGAATAATTGCTGGGTTGGAACAGTACCGACGCCGCCCGGATACAAGGTCGAGGGGTGAACGTGGCGCCCTTCCATCAGGCAGAACATTTCGCGCGTCAGCCGGCTCATCTGAAGGGCTTCGCGGTAAAACGCTCCGGTAAACGGATTCAGCGCCCGCATAATGTCGGCGATGGTTCTGAAGCCGTGGAGGTTGGCGTGGTCCGCGAGCCTGGTTTCCGCTTTCGCCAGAACGCCGGGATTGGTCTCCTTCACCATTTGCTCGCAGTAATCGACGCCGACGAGATTGTCTTGAAAGATGTTGTGACCGAACATGTACTCAGCAGCTTCACCGAGATTGACAATCCACTCGGCCATATCCGGAGGACGGATGCCGAAGGCCATGTTCTGGGCGTAAGTAGCGCAAGTCGCATGATTGTCGCCACAGATACCGCATATGCGACTCGTTATGAAGTGCGCATCGCGCGGATCTTTTCCTTGCATGAAAATGCTATAGCCGCGGAAGATGGAGGACGTGCTGTAGCACTCGGCAACTTCCCGGTTATCGAAGTCGATCTTTGTGAAAATTCCTAGATTGCCGACGATTCGCGTAATGGGATCCCAGTTCATCTCGACGAGATTTCGTCGTTTGACTTCAGTATCTGTTGTGGGTGCAGTAATCGTACTCATTATTCAAATTCCTCTCGTCAATAAGCTCTCGGATTGTAACCAGTCGTGAGCTCCCTGCCAGGATGCCTCCATTTCGGTTCCTTATTCACGGTGTCGTTGGTGATCTTACGCAGGGCAGTGACTGCCCGCCCATAAATTCCGACCACGCCTGAAGAAACTGTGGCCCCGGGTGGCTTATCCATGAACGGCATAAACTTGTCCGGGAACCCGGGCATCGTGCACCCAATGCAAATTCCTCCGACATTGGGGCATCCGCCGATACCCGCCATCCAGCCTCGTTTGGGAACGTTGCAGTTCACAACCGGACCCCAGCAACCGAGTTTCACGAGACATTCGGGGGCGCCATAATTGTGCGCGAACTCACCCTGCTCGTAGTAACTTCCGCGGTCACAGCCCTCGTGCACAGTCGCGCCGAACAGCCACTTCGGCCGCAGTTGGTCATCGAGAGGAATCATGGGCGCACGGCCTGCTACCTGGTAGAGCAAATAGAGCAGCGTCTCCATGAAGTTGTCGGGCTGCACCGGACAACCCGGGACGTTCACAATGGGTATGCCAGCTTTGGACTTCCAGTTCCATCCGAGGTAATCGCCGAGCCCCATAGCACCGGTCGGATTGCCCGCCATCGCATGAATTCCACCATTTGTGGCGCAGGTACCCGCGCCGACCACCGCTATAGCCTTCGGAGCAAGGCGGCTGATCCACTCGCTCATCCAAATCGGCTGGCCAGTATCCGGATCGGTTCCAAAGCCGGCCCAATAGCCCTCTTGTTTGATCCTTTCATTGGGGATGGATCCTTCCACTACCAAAACAAACGGATCCAACTTGCCTTCCCATGCCAGATAGAAATGCTTCATGAAATCGTCGCCGACTTCATAGGCGAGGACGGGGTTATGCAGATGCACCTTGGGAAGCCCGGGGATCGCGCCCAGCACCACGTCCTCGATGCTCGGCTGCATCGCTGCGGTAATCGATACGGTGTCTCCATCGCAGCTCAGACCGCCGGTAAGCCACACAATGTGAACCTCTGAAACCGCGGATGGCTTCTGGGTTACGCGCCCGTAAGGAATTTCTTCTGCCATGCTGGCGTTCTCCTTTCGAAATCCGTTCTTTTCTATGAAGCCAGACTAATCGGGCGCGTCCCAGCGGGAACGCCCGAGTTTCCGCGAGGGAATTTCCCCGAAAAACGGGTCGGGGATTCCCCGAGGCGAAATTAGGATTCGCCGGCCGCCCGGGCATGCCCGTTCGCCTTCTCAGTGATGCACCATTGAACGGCATATTGGACCAGCTCACGCAGGTTCTTCAATGACAGCTTCTCTTTGAGGTGCGCCTGGTAGGATTCGACGGTTTTGACGCTCAGATGCAGTTCCTCTGCAATCTGGCGAGTAGCGTGGCCATCGCCCATCAGACGAAGCACTTCGAGTTCGCGATCCGAGAGATCGTCGACTGGAGAGTGCCGGGAAGGACTGGCGCTTCCACCCACAAATTGCTGCAACATTTTACTGGCAACCCGGCTGCTCACATAGATCTCCCGGCTCAAAATCCGGCGGAGCGCAACCAGCACGTTTTCCGTCGCCTCCTGCTTCATGATGTAACCGTTTGCGCCGGCACGGAGCGCTCGCTCGGCGTAAATTGACTCGTCGTGCATCGATAAGATCAGGACCGGAAGGCTGGGATCCTTTGCACGGATATTTTTCAGCAGGTCCAGGCCGTCGGGTCCGTTCAGCGAAATATCGACAATCAGAATATCCGGCCTCGAAGCATTGATCATCTGCAAAGCCCGGTGCATTTCCTCGGCCTCGCCGCATACCGTCAGATCGGGTTCTCGGTTGATCATCTGCGCCAGCCCTTCCCGGACAATTGGGTGGTCATCGACTACAAACACCGTTCGCTTCATCTAATCCAAGCTTCGCTTTTCGATCGGATAGTCCAAGCGGCTCGCCGCTTTGGTGCGCACTCGTGCACCGTTCAGCATTTTATACGAGATTGTACTTGCGGGAGTTACGAAAAGAGGTAATCTTAAAGGCGCGTACCGGATGAGGAGGTGAGCAATGAAGCTGTCGACAATTGTCGGCTATTTGATGGTGGCCGCCGCAGTGGCGGGAGTACTCGTGAGTCTACCGGACATCAAACGTTACATCAAGATCAGCACGATGTGAATCTCCGGGCGCCTGAGGGGCCCAGTTCACGCGACCGATCCAGAGAGTTAGGGCTGCTTACGCAGCCATCTTCTGGGATGCTCCGGGCCAGATTGCAAGCTCGAGGAACTCATCCTCGAATCGCAGTTGTTCTGTGGGGTCTTTAGCGGGCCTGAGCTTGCGGCAGCATTCCCGCAACTCATCTTCAAGCGGGCGCGCGAAAGCCTCTTCTCCGAGAACGATTCGGACGAGTTCAACCGCAGCTTGACGGGCCGATTCGGCGGATTTTGCAAACAGTAGCGCTTCGTACTGAGATTCGATCAAAGACTCGCGGCGTAACATGAATTTTCTCCCACGGATTGGGTGCAATGCACTCAATAGTCTGATGCATCCGCCTGGCTTTTCGATGCACGCGATACGCCGGAGCGAAACGTTCCTTCACTAAGACCAATCCTTAGATATGTCAATACATCGGCTAGGCTTAGAATTTCATCAGCCGGGCCTTCAATACTCAGGAGATTTGTATGTCTGTCGCCCGTATCACAGAAATTAGCGCGTCCTCCAGCAAGAGCTTTGAGGATGCCGTGCAACAAGGAATTCAGCGTGCCACGGCAACGCTGAGAAATGTCCGGAACGCCTGGATTAAAGAGCAAGAAGTGAAAATAGAGAACAATCGTGTTACGGAATATAGGGTCACGATGAAGATTACCTTTATTCTGGAAGACGCAAGCAACGCATAGCCGTCCCACTGATTAACGTAGCGGCAGCACGAGCCACAAAATCGTAGTGGGTGGCCAGCTAGGTGGCGGTTTGCCCGCGCATATTCTTACGGACGTCCCAACGGTTACGTTTCTGTTCTTCCCGGAGCGCCTGGATATACGCCTCGGCATCCGCTCGATTGTCGAAGATACCGCAGATTCCCGCGCCCTTAGCCCGAGCTAACGAGAATACGTCCCTGCTCTCGGTCTGAACAGCCTCCAGATCACCGTCTTTCAGGAGAACTACGATCAGCACTCAGTAATAAGGCGCGGAAACCCTCGATATTGATACAGAAAGGTCAATAAGGCTCTAGTGACTTCTGATTATTCCCGGGTATCGGCCTTTCATCGGTTAGTAGCGCGGCAACCGGCCGACAGGGCGCGCACTGAAAATTGAATTTGATCAGACCTGAATTACGAGCCGGTCACCGGACGTAGCCTTCCCGCATTGATTCCAAGTCGTGCGAAGTAAGTCTCGGCTATAGATGAGGTGCCGCGGGTCGGGTGTAAAGACTTCGAGCGTAATCGTCCGGTCATACCCGCACGCTTGAAGTGCCTCGACGCTGCGACGCAAATCGACAGTTCCCGTCCCGAGCGGGAGGTGCAGATCCGCATGCCCGCCTTTGTTGTCGTGAAGGTGCACATGCCGAAGCCGGTCCCCATAGGCAGCCAGGATCTCTTCCGTGGTGTTATGGGGAACCTGCAAATTCGCGTGACCGATGTCCAGGTGAAGCCCCAACTCTGGCATGGCATCGAATAACTCTCCTAACTGCGGGGCGGAATTATAATCGCCAGGCAAGTTCTCGATCATTAGCCCCACGCCCGATTTCTGTGAATCGGGAAGCAACTCGCGGAGAGAATCGAGATTTCTTTCTATGTAGAAGCGGCGGCCGTGCCAGGGCGTATTCCGGTCCGGGTGAATGTTCATCCACTTCGCACCGATTTCACCAAATTTTTCGAGACACCGACGCAGCTCGGCGACTGCGGCTTTCCGGATTTCTGGAATCGCACTCGCCATCGGCAGATACCATGCGGTGTGGCCGACTACCTCCATTCGATGTCGCTGAAGGGCCGTACGAATTGCTTTCGCGTTGATCTTCCACGATGCGGCTCCGGGAGGTTCCAACGTGAGATCTACGAACTCCATTCCAGCATCAGCCATCCGCGCAATATCGTCCAGTACTTCGTGCTCTGGATGGTTCATCGTTCCGATCAACATCGTACGCTCCTTAAGAGTTTGTGTGACTCTTCCCGGCCTATTCTTCTTGATCAGGCATCAGCCAGGGACGCGAATCCAGCAGCGAAACGCGGTCAGTGTCCCGATCCAGGAGCGCGTCTATCTCGATGTGTCTGGCACCGAGTTCATTCCATAACCACCCCGGCAGTTCTCGCGCGTGATCAGGGCACAACCAGCCGAATACCGATACAAGCCCGCTCAGTAGAGGAGCATCCTCACCGACTCGCTCAAGCAGACGACACCAATCCAGGTCCGTTCCCATGGCGTAGATCAAACTCAAGCCATCCGGCCAATCGCAACGGTCCCGCTGCAGTACGTACAGCTTGCTCCACAGCGTCTCTTCGGCGGGTACCAACCGGAAGCGCTCACCACCGGCTTCGACCAGAGGCCCATGGAGCCAGCCCTCATCGACTGCAGCACGCCGGTTGGCCATAGCCCAAATCACGTCAACGATGGTTTCATCTTTGTGGCTGCGGTAAATCCAGTGGCGCTCGTATGCTTGCTGGTCGTAATAGTCCTCAAGTCCGGACTCGGCAAGGATGCGAATCATCTCGTCCTTATCCCGCTCCAGGATGAAGAAATCCATGTCTTTCGTGTCCCGCCATTGACCTGTGTAGGTCATGGTGGCGAATCCGCCGCCAACTGCAAACTGCAAACCTCGAAGCCGAGCGTGGGCCATTACGGCTTTGTAGACCGACCATTGCTCGGGCGGAAGGCGCTCTAACCAGGAAGCAGATCTTGCGAGCCGGGTTTTTACGTTGTGAGAAATCACAGCCCGCCTACTCTCCACTTTCTCCTACCAAGTTAGTTCCTGGGGTCCAGGTACTAGAGACCTTCTCAACCGGCAGGAAGGAGAGCGCCTCAGCCTAAACGTTCCATGTGCATTGTCGGGTCGCGGTAAACTGAAATTTCCCCACCTTTTTTCCCAAATGATTTCAGTCAGTAATATCAGTATGCGCTACGGAGGCAAGATCCTCTTCGAAGAGGTGAGCACTACCTTTTTGCCCGCGCGGCGCTACGGCTTGACCGGTCCGAATGGAGCCGGCAAGTCTACCTTTATGAAATTGCTTTCGGGCGAGCTCGAGCCGCAAAAGGGCGCGGTGGTGCGCCCGAGAAAAATCGGCATCTTGCGCCAGGATCAGTTCGCGTTCGACCAATATCGGGTAGTCGATACCGTGATCATGGGCAATCTTCCACTTTGGAACGCGCTCGAAGAACGTGAAGCGCTTTATGCAAAAACGGATTTGACCGATGAAGATGGGATGAGGCTCGGCGAATTGGAAGGAACTGTGGCCGAAGAGGACGGTTACACAGCCGAGAGCGATGCGGCAATTTTGCTGGACGGCCTGGATATCCCTGAACCCCTTCATCACCGCAAAATGGGCGGATTACAAGGCGGTCAAAAAGTGCGGGTGCTATTGGCTCAGGCGCTGTTTGGCCACCCACAGGCGCTTTTGCTGGATGAGCCCACAAATTACCTCGATCTGGAATCGATCCACTGGCTGCAAAATTCTTTGGCTCATTATGAGGGAGTGCTGGTCGTGATCTCTCATGATCGCCACTTCCTAAACAGCGTTTCGACTCACATCGCAGACATCGATTACCAAACCATCATCACCTATCCCGGTGGCTACGATGACATGGTCCTGCAGAAGATGCAGATTCGATCACGCATTGAGTCGGAGAACGCGCAACGGGAAAAAAAGATCGCGCAGCTGAACGAATTCATCGCCCGTTTTTCAGCCGGAACGCGGGCCAGTCAAGTCACTTCCCGAAAGAAGGAGGTGGAGCGGTTACAGACTGCCGAGCTTGCCCGATCGAATATTCAGCGGCCCTACATTCGATTTGAGATGAAACGCCCCTCAGGACGCCACGCGCTCGAATGCAAAGCAGTGAACAAGATGTACGGAGACGTGAGGGTCATAAAGGACTTCTCGGCCGCGATCCACCGCGCTGAAAAAGTTGCGATTCTCGGTCGAAACGGTGCAGGCAAAACAACGCTGTTGAAGGCTCTTCTAGCAAACGCGCCAGGAGTTGACGATCCCGATGTGGGTTTGGATTCGGGAATCGTCAGCTGGGGGCACGAAGTCCAGGTTGGATATTTCGCTCAGGATCATCGGCCGAGTATTCGCAACGGAACCACGGTGGCCGATTGGCTGCACGACTGGGATCCGCAAGCTTCGAAAGAGGAGATTCGGGGGTTGCTCGGCCAGATGCTGTTCAGCGGAGAAGAAGGTCTAAAGCCGACCGATGCATTGTCTGGAGGAGAAGCCGCGCGGCTCATGTTCTGCAAGCTAATGCTGCAAAAACCGAATGTACTCGTGTTTGATGAGCCGACGAATCATCTCGATCTTGAATCGATCAACGCTCTAAATATCGCATTGCAGAGGTTCGAGGGCACAGTTCTTTTGGTGACGCACGACGAGGACCTGGTCGATGAAGTCGCCACGCGAATTTGGCACTTCCAAGATGGAAAAATCGAAGATGTTGCGGGATCGTATGAAGAGTACGCCGCAGCCGTCTCGAGGTAGCCTTCTTTTACTCGCCCGGCGGCTTCGAACTTAACAAAACCACTGCGTGCGCTTCACAAGACCGGCCCTCCCCGACCGGACCGACCTTCTCAGCCGTTTTGAACTTAACACTGGCGCAACTCGCGGGTAGACCCAAGGCCCGCGCTAAATTATTCCGAATGACGGCGCGAAAGTCCTTCAATTTCGGACGTTCTAAGATCACAGTCGAGTCGACGTTTGAGACGCAATACCCAGTATTAGCGGCTAGCGCCACCGCGTGCTGGAGAAACTGCAGACTGTCGGCCTCTTTCCATTCTTCAGACGTATCAGGGAAATGCATTCCGATGTCGCCCAGTGCCAGTGCGCCCAGAACAGCATCGGTTACCGCATGAAACAGGACGTCCGCGTCGGAATGTCCGGCCAGCCCGAACCCGCTCGGGATTTCGATACCTCCAAGGATCAGCGGCCGGCCCGGCTCGATCCGGTGAGTATCCCAGCCTTGCCCGATGCGAAAGGCTGGCGATTTAATTTCTGCCATCCGCTTCTAAGAAACAGTCAGACCAGCACTCTCGAGAGCCAGATATAAGCGGGCAAGTTCCATGTCTGCCGGTTTCGTGATTTTGATGTTGCGATCCGTACCGGATACCACCGAAACTTCCACCTGCTCCAGGCGCTCTACAAGCGACGATTCGTCTGTTCCGATAAACAGATCGCGCCGCGCTCTGTCGAATGCCTGCCGCAAAAGTTGAAACTTGAATACTTGCGGCGTTTGCGTCAGCACCAGTCTGTCCCGCGGCAGCGTTGCCCGTACTTTGTTCCGATGCACCTGTTTCACCGTATCTACCGGCACAATCCCAACGATAGCGGCTCCACTTTCATTTGCTTCCCGAATGACCTTCTCGATAACTCCAACTTCGATGAAGGGCCGCACTGCATCGTGGACTGCCACGAGTTCTGTGTCGTCTTGCAAGGTCGCCAATGCGTTTTCGACTGATTGCTGGCGCGTTTCGCCTCCCTCTACCGCCCGTACCGTCTTCGCAAATCCTTGACTCCTAAATAACGTGTCAGCCCAGGGAAGGTCATCTGCGCGAAGTGCAACTACGATGTCAGTGACTAAAGGGCAGCTCACGAACTTGCGGATCGTATGGACTAGAATGGGCGAGCCGTTCAGCAGCATAAATTGCTTTCTGCTGATGCCTTCTTTTTCCGGCGCACTCCGGCCCATGCGCGTTCCAAGTCCAGCGGCGGGAATAATCACAGATACTTTCATGTGGCGGAACGCTTGGCGTTTGGCAACCGGTAAAGTATTAGCCCACTTCCCTCGAACCTACATCATAGAGGAACTGCTGCGGCCTTTCGGGAGCCGCCCCCTGCGGTAACTGACGACATGCCGGATAGTGTGCTGACGGGTAGATTGGCGTCGGCCGGTCGATCATCGCTCGATCCTTGGAGACGTTCGTACCTGCCGAAGATCATCTTGCCTGCCGTGGTCTGCAGAACGCTTGTTACTGTGATCTCGACCGTTTTCGAGACTAGCCGTTTCGCGTGATCCACCACCACCATCGTTCCATCATCGAGATATGCAACGCCCTGGTTGTGCTCTTTGCCTTCTTTTAGGATGAAGACTCGCATCGCCTCACCTGGAAGAACAACCGCCTTGAGTGCGTTGGCGAGCTCATTGATGTTGAGGACTGCGATGCCTTGAACTTGAGCGAGCTTGTTGAGATTGAAATCGTTTGTTACGAGTTTAGAGTTTTGCAATTTCGCGAGCTCGATCAGTTTCAAATCGACTCCCCGCGTAGATGGGAAGTCGTGGCTTAAGATCTCCACTTGGATTCGCGATATTTTTTGAAGGCTTTGCACGACATCAAGTCCGCGTCGGCCCCGGTTTCGCTTTGCGGAATCGGGCGAGTCCGCGACGCACTGCAACTCGTGAAGCACAAATTGAGGGATCACAAATTTGCCTTCCAGAAATCCTGCTTCTGCGATGTCGGAAATTCTGCCGTCAATCAGAACACTCGTGTCCAAAATTTTGGCCCGCGAAAACGCGTCTCGTTCAATTGCTGTGACGCCAAGGCGGCCCAGATCGAGCAGGTCCGATTTGGCAACCCCCACAACAAGTCCCAAATACACGCCTGCCAGCGGCACAGAGAGCCTGAAGAACTGCAGAGTTCCGCCTTCTGCGTAGGCGGCTTCATTGAGCACCAGCACGAATAGAAGGCCTAGCGCACCGCCAACCAGCGTGCCCAGAACGCCTCCAGCGATTGAGTGTAAAGCGGCTCCTCGGATCCGCATTTCTATTGAAGTAGCGCCCAGGCCGGCACAAACTCCGCACACTGCGGCGAGTGGGATCGAAAGTCCGAACGGCCGAAAAATAGCCGCCAAAGCGGAAATCAGTGCGATAAAAAGAACACGAATGAGAACGGTATCCCAATTCGAGCGATACAAGTGTTCACTCCTTCAGGCGAGTGTCGATGCGCCGGCTAGCGCGCGTATCACAAAATACGGGAACGAAAGTCCCGCGAATAATGCTGCGAAGTATAACACTGGGATTTTCGAGGGAGGGGGAACCGGAAGCTAAAAAGCCCGAGAATGGGCCCGGACTAAAGAGCTTTTGCGAGCTCTTCTGCGAACGCGCTCTGCTTGTTCTGCGAGTCAACAGGGCGGCGGCCGTTTCCACTCTTTCGTGCCTGCGTGTTCGTGGCACTAGGTGCCTGACGCCGGCTGCGATCCACGGGCGGCACAGTTCTGGTAGGTCCCTTGCCCGATTTCGGCGGTTGAGCCGGATTTGCGCGGAGGAGCCGATCCTCCAAAGGTGCCCTGTCAAACCGCCGGATGATTGAGTTCATTTCGTCCTGGTTTGGAGCGTCAATAAAAGCGAATCCCTTTGACTCTTGTGTTTCAGGGTTGCGAATTACCTTGATCGCGTCGGCGACAAGGTTTTCTGAGGACAGCCACGATTTAATATCGTCCGCCGTCACCCAGACAGGGAGATTTCCGAGGAAAACGGTAAAACTCATTAGAAGGTATATGCTCCGTGGGGGATGTGCGAGGCCAGACGTCACCAGGAAACGTCCTCCCGAAGGCTATTCCATGCTATCACACGGGCGCGAAACAAGTAAACATAAAACG
>JBPCLH010000002.1:0-7363 GCA_051003475.1 Bryobacteraceae bacterium | reverse complement strand
CATCGAGACCTCTGGGCTCTTGCCGTCGCCCTCGGGAGAGAACACAAATCCAGCGCCTCTTCTGAGAAAGTGGCGTAACATGAAACTCAGCCGCCCTAACCTTCAACTAAGCTCGGGACATCCTCATCCCCGTGGGATCGCTTGATTGACATAACTTGCGAAGCAAAAATCAACATTGACATATAACCGAATATGATGTAAACCTACATGTTCTAGGTTGTACAGGGTGCTGGATTAGGCCCGTTCGGGAGCAAGAGTGAGGCTTGGTACGTGCTTGCCTGGGATGTGCAGAATGATCAATATCAGTCGAGTTCTCGTGTGTTTGGCGATTCTGAGTTTCGGCTCAGCATCGCTTTATGGCGGATGTCACCGGTTCGATCCCGTCGCTATATCCGCACAGGTGAAAGAGGTATGTGTCCAAAATCTCATCGAATCATTACTCTTGTGAACATCGGTCTGATGTTCACTGTGCTCGCTCACGCTGCGGAGCCAACCCATGTTCGCCGCGATTGGGAAGCCGATTTCGGCCAGATGCTGCAGAACAAGGTCCTGAAGTTTTGGATCGACCATGCCATCGATCATCAGTTTGGCGGGGTATTGGGGCGTTTGAACCGAAAGGGCGCAGCAACTCAACCTGACAACAAGTCCCTTGTTTTGGAGTCGCGCACGCTCTGGTCGTTTGCCGAGGCATATCGGCGCTATCCCAATCCGGCCTACAAAGATGTCGCCCTCAGTTGTCGGCGGTTTATACGAGATCACTTCTTTGATAAGGAACATGGCGGATATTACTTTATGGTGAGCCGCGATGGCCACCCAACGGACACGACGAAGCTGATAAATCCCATGTGTTACACGATGGAGGGGTTTGCGGAGGCCGCCGTGGCATTCCACGATCCAAGCGCTGCGCAAGAGGCTTTGGATTTGTTCCGTGTTATCGACAAAGCTGCCCATGATGCGACTTACGGCGGTTACCGAATGGTTTTCACGGCCGACTGGAGATACATCCAGGATTACAAGCCGGGCTACGAAGGGCCGCCGCCGACTTACACCGGCACGTTTGACCGCAAATCATTTGATTGGCATCTGGGTGCGCTGGAAGCTTTTGCGACGCTTTACGACGTCACGGGTGATTCCCTCGTACGCACCCGCTTAGAGGAAGTTTTGGACATCTTCAACGACAAGATCGTGGACGTTGATAAAGGCTACGGCCGGCTGTTTTTCACGCGCGATTGGAAACAGTACTTTCCTGACGAGCGGGCTCACGAGTCTGAGTACGGGCTCGATTGTGAAGCCAGTTGGCTGATCATTGAATCTGCAAAACTGGTTGGACGAGTCAATGACCCAAAGACCCGGCAAGTTGTCCTTGCATTGGCAGATCACGCGTTGCGGGTTGGATTTGACCAGGAGCACGGCGGACTATACAACTCGGGTCCCGTCGCCGGAGCGGTAACGAACAAAGGCAAGAGCTGGTGGCAGGAATGCGAGGCCCTGGTTGCATTCCTGAATGCGTTTCAAATGACCGGGGACGCCAGATACTGGGATGCCTTTGAAAAGCAGGCGAAATTCGTCGAAGACAAGTTCCTGGACCATGAATACGGTGAGTGGTACACAGGAATCTCCGCGGACGGCAAGATCGAGTCGGAGAAGGTCGGCCCGTGGAAAGCTCCATATCACGTCACACGAGCGCTACTGGAAGTGACATCCCGATTGGGGTGGACTCTTTGAGGTCCGCACAAGACTCTGGCGGGATCTCATCAGGCGCGGCAGGGCTCCGAGACTACGCGGCTACATCGCTATATGTGGCATCGAAGATCG
This sequence comes from Bryobacteraceae bacterium, assembly GCA_051003475.1. Lineage (GTDB taxonomy): Bacteria > Acidobacteriota > Terriglobia > Bryobacterales > Bryobacteraceae > Bog-105. Next base: position 5,548 of record JBPCLH010000002.1, on the reverse strand, counting down.
TATCTGTGAGCCACTTTTTGAAGTTCGGGTTGTCCTGAAATTGCTTGAATAGCTCAGTATGGTCTGCCAAAAGCTCAATGAGAACTCGCTGTAGAGCTTTGTCGTGTTCGATGCGCGCATTCTGTTTATCGGAGTGTTTCATCGCATTCTGATACGCCCTGTCGGATGCTACTTTCGGTGGAATTTCTTCCGCGATTACCTTCCGAATTTTGTCCGCGTCCTTCCAGTCGATGTTTCCAAACTGATCGTTGAACGCTTTGACGATATTGCTGAGACGATCAAGCTCCGGCTCTGGCATTGCGCCTCCTCCGCTCGTCGGAACCGGGCCTATCTCTCCGTCCTGATCGGCAAGAGCTATGCTCAAAGCCGCACCGACCTCGGGACGGTAGCTATCCATGTCAATGCTCTCCAGAATCCCTTTTGAAAAATCCTCTTCCTTCGGGGCCGGAAGTTTCGGAATAAGGAAGTTCAAGAAGACGGACAGCTTTTCCCAACTGGCGTTCGTGTACGGCAATATCGAAGCGAGGAAGCCATAGGCTCGGACGAAAGCCTTCGCTTTCCCCTTAAAATCAACCTGACCGTCTTCATCCAAATCGTTGTATGTGGCAACGCAGGCATCAAGAATCGGATCTAGTTTGTCTCGGTCAGCGCCTCCAAGGTACAGCCCGATTAGCTGCTCTACTTGGTCATTTGCATAGACTTGGTAGCCGTCGAGGTCACCTTTAAGATCATGCAGCTTGTTTGGGTCTGTCTCGTCGTTCAGGATTGTTGTCCGGTAGTACGGCTCAAAGGAAGCGCGGATCAGTTCCGTGTCATTTTGAAAGTCTAAGACGAAGGTGTCGTGCTTTTTGGGATGTGAGCGGTTGAGGCGTGAGAGCGTCTGAACCGCCTTGATGCCCGAAAGCGGTTTATCGACATACATCGTATGCAACAGTGGCTCATCGTAACCCGTTTGAAACTTGTCGGCACAGATGAGGAATCGATATGGGTCCTCCTGGATGCGTTCAGAGATGAGGTTGGTTGCGAAGCCGTTGAGAGATGCTTCTGTGACTTTTTGCCCTCCGAATTCGTGCTCACCCGAGAAAGCCACGATTGGCTTGTATTCGCTTTTACGTTCTCTCAGGTATTCTCTGAAAGCGTGGAAATATTGAATTGCACGCTCAATGCCGCTCGTGACCACCATTGCACGGGCTTGTCCGCCGATCTTCTGTTTGGCCAAGACTTGCTCGTGGAAATGGTCCACCATAATTTCTGCTTTCATTCGAATCGCTCGCTCGTGCGACTCTACGTAGCGCCGAAGCTTCTTCTGAATATGTGCATGGCTGCTAAGGGAATTATAGACGCTGATAGTCGAAGCGCCGCAGTTGTTTACGATCGCTGCGCGCCGAGTATCATCGCATTCGCTGAACAGAGGGAGCCACCGAGTTCGCTCGTGCGAACGGTGGCAAAGTGATGCCCTTCCAAGAGGCGGCTTCCACCTCCGCGAAGTAATCTGCCGTGGCGTCAGGTTTCTGCTCCCCTTTGTTCCTTACGCAAGCCGAGAATCTCCATCTCACTTCAACACCGACTCTTCTCGGCGTTGTGCTTTGCATGAGTGACAACGCGATTCACACAGTGGAACTAGTCCTGAAGTCACTTGACAATCGTAATGGTTGTTAGAGATTCGCCGTTACACACGGCTATTCGTGCCCACACGGTCAGTTTCCGCTAACTCCGTTTGCGGTTCTATAGCTGTCACTCCCGTCGTTGTGAATCCAGTGGCTATTGATCTCCTCATTCTGTCTTTTTCTGCGTGTAGTGCGCCGTCCGAAGAGCCTCTCGGTACTCCGCTGGTAGGTCGCGCTCCACGGCACCTTGAATGACCACTTCCAAGTACGCCATCGGGTGGGCCGCACTCATCTGGGCACTCCCTCGTCGCGATGAAGGTAAAAGCCGTGAGCCACGTCGGGTCGTCATCAAGCGTGGGCGGCCTCAAGTACACTGTGACCTTGCGCTCCTCGTAACCGCCTTCACGTTTCCGAAGATTCTCCCGGTCGCGGTTGCTCACCCGGTACACGTAGCCCCACACAATGCTCCTCGCGTCAGGAATCATGTTCGCGGGTCGCCTTGGTGGGTAATAGAGTGCTTCGTAAATGCAAGCCGGAACCCTGGCACGAACGCGACACCGTAGTCGTCGGCGTCTGTTGCGGTTCGCCGACATTCGTCGTAAAGCCGGCCGCAGCTCATTGAAATCCCGCTCCGCTCATCGGCCGAAATCCCGCTGCGCTCGTCGGCCCTGGTAACCAGGCGTCAGCGGAGTCCGGTTTCTTCTTGTCTTTTCCCCACGTCCAGTACATGCCTAAGTAGGCATATTGTTCTGTCTGGCCGGCAATCGAGTGGCCGTAGCAAAACAGGAACTGTTCGCCGGGATGATGCTTGAAGTGATAGTAGCCGCCAATGTCGATCATCGTTGAAGCTTGCGTCTGCGGCGCGGCGTACCCCTCGCGTCCATGGGAAAACACCTCGCCTCCTAGCTCCAGCCGCTCGCCGAAGACGTATTTCAGCAGGAATGCGCCGTAAGGGAAGTTGCGGTAGTCGGTTTGCGGGACGATCGTCTCGCCGCCGCCGCCGTCCAGGAGCCAGTGTCCAATATTCTTTTGCAGCCATAGTGGGACCTTGTACCAAACCTTCCCAACCCCGAGTCCCTTGTCGTAGCTACCTGTCGGCAACTCGAACATCGTAAAGGTGCCGATCTGCGGGATGTACTTCGATTCCTTGATGAAGGCGATCTTGGCCCCGAGCTCCATGTCGGTGAAGCCGAACGCGGAGGGACCAGTGCCGCCGGGCGTGTAGATGGGGTTATTGGATGGGTTGATGGTGCCCCAGGGCGCGATGACGTGTAGTTGCAACCTGGGAAGAGCGCCCCAGTTGAACTCGAACGACGGACCTGTGGAATCGATTTCCGCTGGCGTCCCATCCATACTCCCGAAGATGTAGAACTCGTAATGCTGGAAGTCGACCGGGACCGGATCGTCCGTTTGGAACGGAGGGCCCTGCGCCCGGAGGCTGGAAGCCGCCACCACGAGGAGCAGCATCAGCGGACACCCTTTGCTGCTGATCCTCATCCGCTCGATGTAAACCCCGCCAACCAAGGCGATCCAGCCAAATGACATCAGAAACGCTCGCGTCCCTTGTCCGCGAAGTTTTTCGTCAAATAGTGATCTACAGATAGAGGTCCCGATCCCACGACCAAGAGGAACAATAGGCCCATCAGCATGGAATAATCGGCACGCGCCTCATGCGCCATACTCCAGAAGTTCCCGGCGAACAGCATCGGCAGCTTAGTGGTCGCGATAGCAACCGAAATCACCGCAAGCAGCGGCACGGTCGCGAACCTACTCAGTAAACCCAGCATGACCAGCGACCCGCAAAGGATTTCAACGACGCCTACAAATGGAGCCACCACCTGCGGAGCAGGGATGCCAATTTTGAGAAACCGTCCTGCCCCGAGGCTCGCTGGAAACAGGAATTCTGAATCCCCTCTGACACAAACACCAACCCAACCAAAAGCCGAATGAGCAACGTGGCTTTGGGCGCTGTGGAACGAGTGTTCGTTGATAAAATGACATCGCCGATTGACGAGCGCTGTTGCGCGAGTTAGATACTATCATGAGTCGTAATCTGATGTCGAAGTCGAAATCAGAGCAGAAAGGGCCCGCGGCCGATCGCGACTTGTATTCGGGCCTGATTCGGCTGCATGTGCTGCACCACGCTGTAGAGGGTCCAATCTTCGGTCTCGGAATGATCGAGGAGCTAGCGCGTCACGGATACACGTGGCACGTCCAGGTCCACAGCGCAACTGGGAGGAAGTTCAAATTGACCCACTACCGAAACTTGCTTTTCGCAATTGTGTTCGCGAGCCTCCTGAAGAAGCGTTCGCTTTGGGCCTGAAAACCGGCAATTCATGTTAATTCCTGTATGATTAATCATCGAAAGGAACGATAATGAATAAGCTTCCAACTATCCTCTTTGCAGTAGGAGGACTACTTGCGCTCACCACACCGCTCTGCGCAGACACGTCTGCTGAAAGACTAACCGAGTCGGACACAGTTTTGAAGGAAATCATGAATGCGCCAGACCAGGGGATTCCCCAAGACCTACTAGAGAAGGCTAACTGTGTCGTCATCGTTCCAGGAGTGAAGAAGGCAGCCTTTATCGTGGGCGGGAAGTATGGGAAAGGATTTATGCTTTGCCGTAATGCAAACAATCGCGGATGGGGTGCTCCCGCTGCCATCAGGATGGAGGGAGGTAGCTTTGGGTTCCAAATCGGTGGCTCGGAGACGGATGTTGTGATGCTCGTTATGGAACCCAGCGGGAAGAACGCGCTTCTACGGAGCAAGTTCACGCTGGGGGGTAACGTCAGTGTTGCTGGAGGGCCGGTCGGTCGTTCAAGTAGCGCGGAAACAGATGCTCAGATGCGCGCGAAGATTCTATCTTATTCACGGTCTCGCGGCGTTTTCGCCGGGATCGCGCTGAACGGTGCAACGCTTCGGCAAGATCTCGACGACAATAAGGAGCTCTACGGCAAGCCCTTGACGAATCGGAAGATCATCAATGGACGGGTGAAGCCTCCGGCCGCTGCTTCGGGGCTCATCGCAACCCTGAACAGATTGTCGAGGCACGAACGCGGCTGATTCAGTAAGTACGAGGAAGATGCAATAACTCCCGAGCCCTGAGGTAAGTCCTGAACAGTGTGTCATGTTTGCGTTTTATCTCCGGCTCCCAAAAGCCCGCCGACTGCAGCCACGAGCTGACGTCTTCAAGTGGCGATCCGACGCGAGCCCTTCCCCAGTCCAGCAAACTCTGATTCAGGCCATGCGCGAACACTAGCGCTCAAGCGAGCCCTCAGAGCAAGAAGCTGCGATTCGGCTCTGTTATAGAGTCGGAGCATGCACAGACGCGAAGCGCTTGCCACACTCTGAAGCCGCAGCGAAGGAGTACCGGAAGGCGCTTAGCGTTGATCCGAAACAATTACAATTGCGGCCGTCCTCATCGGGCACTCGGACCTGGCATAATCCGGTCCGTGCGACAGAGGTGACCTGCGTTCTGCGATGGTCGCAGAATGCGGCTGCGGCGGCGCTGGGAGCGCGCAGGATGTCGGCAGCTGTGCACCTTCCTGCTGTTAAATTGGTCGGTAAATAAGCGAACAGCAGATGCGGGCTCCGTTGCACCGTGCATCTGATTGGATCTACATCCTTTTAGCTGATTCGCAGCGCTCTCCGGTATCTGTGATGTTCGAAAAGCAGAGTGGCTCCCCGGTCCGGTTTCGAACATGCGACCGTTTCGTTTACAGCCCTGAGATAAGCGGTTTATTTTCAGCGGCGAGGTCTGGTTGCAGGCTGCACTCAAAAGAATGTGAAAGCTCCGCTCGGGAGCGCAAAACTGATGCTCCTGCAGAGCGCATCAGCTGTGTGTTCCTTTGCATATTGCTGCGGCTGCAACAGGAAATGCGCGGCTATGTGTTGCAGCTGTCCTCGCAGCTGCGCTTGGGCATGTAAAAGGATCTTCC
>JBPCLH010000001.1:0-4445 GCA_051003475.1 Bryobacteraceae bacterium | reverse complement strand
CAGCGGCCTGGCACTTTCGTTATGCTCTTACAAACCCACTCTGCTTGTGCTGATCCTGCCCATGCTGTTCGTAACCAGACGATTCAAAACGCTCGCCGGGTTTGGGATCGGAGCGTTGTCATTTGTTCTGTTTGCCACGGCGGTTGAAGGAGTGCGAGTCTGGTCGGGCTATCTCGATATGTTGCTCGATCTGACCCGAATTCATTCCTTGCTCCGGCTGTCGGTCTATATAGATTTGCGGGCCTTCACATCTCTGCTTTCGCCCCAGCATTCCTGGATCACCCTCGCCCCGGTGCTGGCATTTGCGGGGTGGGTGGGTTTTTGGCTTTTTCGCGTATGGGTGAGTTCAGTACGTGCCGGAAAAACAGCGAACACTCTGGTGTGGGCGACTACCATTACCTGGACATTGTTGCTGAACATTTATGTTCCGATGTATGACTCCATCCTTATCGTTATCAGCACTGTCGCCTCAGCGCGTGTCATGAAGAACTTCGCGGGCCGGTGGTTTGGGATTCTGTGTGCGCTCATTTTTGCAAGTGTCTGGTTTACCGTGCAAGTTGCGGAGCGAACAGGGATACAAGTCCTCACGATCCTGCTCGCCGGGCTCGGTACGCTACAACTGCTCGCTTGCAAACGGGAGATAGCGATGCCCACTCAGGGCCGGTCAGTAAACAGCCTCGAGAGGCAGCCCGAAAAAGCACCGTTTTCGAGCGGGTGGGAAGGAGCCTCGGCTATTGTTGTTACACCCAACCAGTGAAGGCCCGCACGACGGTAGTGAACCTGAAAGCAGTTTGAGAAAAGACGGTACCCTGTCAGGCGAAGTAATTCCGGCTGGTGAACGACGCAAATGGGCCCCCTACCTCGTTTTTGGACTCTGCTTACTGGTCTATCTTTACCCGTTCATGCGGATGGTCCTATTAAACGGCGATGAAGGCACCTTCCTGTCGGGTGCGGTTCGCGTCACCGAGGGCCAGGTTCCTTTTCGCGATTTCTTCGAGGTGCCGGGCCCAGGCTCCTTCTACTGGTTGGCGCTGTTCTTCAAGCTGCTTGGCACAACCTTTTTGACGGCCCGACTTTCGTTGGCGCTTACGACCTTAGGAACCGCTCTGCTAATGTACTTTCTCGCACGCAGGCTCGGAACCAGGTACTCAGCAATGCCGGCTGTCTTTTCCCTGGCGACCTCCTTTGGACGCCTTTGGCCGGCGATTAGCCACCATCATGACAGCGATTTGTTTGCACTCCTCGCCTTCACTGCCTTGCTTTCCTGGATCGACACGCGAAGACTGTTGCTGCTATTTGCTGCCGGCCTGCTCGCGGGCGTCACGACGTGCTTTACGCAGCCGAAAGGGGTCTTTCTATTCATCTCGTTCGCTGTGCTGGTATTGGTTCTGGGCGGAAAGGCGAGACTGCTGTCATCGCTCGGGTGGCTTACCGGCGGTTATCTGGCGGTTGGCATCACGGTTGTTTTTCTGTATTGGCGGGCGGGAGCTTTGCACGATCTGATTTATGCGAATGTGATTTGGCCGCTCACGCAGTATGACGCAGTAAATAAGGTGCCGTACGCTCACGAGATTTTGACGCTTTACGGAGGATCGTGGGTCAGCGCTTTGAGCCCTGCTGTTTCTCCAGTGGTTGCTTTCGCAATCGCGAGTTTTCTGATGCTCCCACTGTTCTTAGTTGCCGCACTGCCGGTAATAGCCGTTTTGGCGGCACTGCGGTATAAAGGCGCGGCGTTCAATAGATCTACCTGGCCCTACTGGGCGGCTGGAAGTGCTTTGTGGCTGTCGGAGATTCATCGAAAAGACATCACTCACCTTGTCTCTGGTTCCCTGCTTCTCATGATTCCTGTGTTTTATTTGTTAGGACGAGAGCGGCAAAGGTTCAATCTTCAATGCGCGCAGCTTATCTGTCTCTCCACGTTCGGCTTGGCAATCTTCAACCTTTTCATCACGCTGGCTGCACACCGGGTTGAAACAGCACGCGGCGCGGTCTATACTTTCGAATCCGATCCGGTTCTCGAATTCCTGAACGCTCATGTTCAGCCTGGCCAAGAGATTTTCGTCTACCCTTACTGCCCGATCTACTATTTCCTGAGTGGAGCTAGAAACCCGACCCGGTACAGCATCCTGATGTACGGGATTAACACCGATTCTCAGTTCCGGGAGGCGGTCAATTCTCTCGAAGCCAAGAAGATCCGCTATGTCATCTGGGATCGCGAATTCAATGATAAGGGAGCCCTGCTGGCTTGGCCGGCATATTCGGTACCCCCTAAAGAACGATTGATTATGGAACCTTATTTGGGCACCCATTATCAGCTGCTGGAACGGATGAAGCGATTCGACATCTTAGAGCGCAAACCCGAGCCAATCCAGTTTTCCAGTGAGCTGACAGGCGACGCCGAAATATTGATTTACAAGCTCTTGCGACCGCTGTCCCGCGAACCTGGGTTGTGATACAGGAGAACACGGCTGCCGGAACGCTCCAGGCACACTTCAACTCTTCGGAGCCCGATGGCCCTTTCTATGTCGCTGTGGCGCTCTGGCGGAGCGAAAAACGTGAAGAAGCCGCCGCCACCCGCCCCTAGGAGTTTGCCCCCCGACGCGCCGGCGCGCTTCGCCGCAGCATACCAATCATCAATAGCGGAGCTACTCACGCGCGGATGAACTTCGCGCTTCAAACGCCAACCCTCATCTAGAATCTGCCCCAGTGCATCTATATGCCCCCGGTTGAGCTCAGTACGGAGTTCATGCGCGAGCTGCACCATACGCCGAAGCAGATTCTGCGTGGTCTGGTTCGATTCTGACTGTTGGCTTTGTTCGCTCAGAATTATCGATGCCTGGCGCGTTTGCCCCGTGTAAAACGTCACTAATGAAGACTGCAATTCGAGTAGAGTTTCGCCTGAACATAGAATCGGTTCCACAATCACGGTATGGTCCGGTTCAAAGCGAATAAAATTCAACCCACCGAATGCCGCTGCGTATTGATCCTGCTTTCCGATTCGCTCTCCGCAAAGGTCGATTTCAACAGTACAGCTTTCCTCTGCAAGATCGCCGGGTGAGATGTATCTCGACTGATATGCGTGCAGCGCGAGTAGTAGCCCTACTGCAAAAGAACTCGACGACCCTAGGCCCGTTCCACGCGAAGGGATGTCGGCTATTGAGGTGATCTCGAGCCCGCCGGTAATTTGTAGTTTCTTGAGCGCGGCGCGGACCACGCTGTGTTTTATTTGCTCAATGGACTCCACCTCTTCTGTTTGCGAATAGCTAAGTCGAATCCAATGGTCGAACTTTTTGTTCACGTTGACATACACGTATTTATCTATCGCGGTGCTGACGACCGCGCCGCCGAACTGGCGATAGAACGAGGGGAGATCGCTCCCGCCGCCTGCAAAACTCATTCGCAGCGGAGTCTGGGTGATGATCATGATTGAATCAGCTCTTCACTTAACGTGGATTCATTGAGAATAAAATCTGTGGCGTCGAGAAGCGTATCGAACTCAAAATCGGGTTTGCAGGTTGCGCGAGCTTCAGAGATTGAAGACCCGCTTCGCACCAGCGCGGAACGTATGCCGAAGTTAGCCGCCGTCTCGATGTCGCGCACAGAATCACCGATCATCCAGGACCGTCCCACATCGATATTCAGCTCACGGCTCGCCAAATCGAGTAAGCCAGTGGCAGGCTTTCGGCAGGAGCATGCAATCTTCAGTTCAGTGCGCTCGCCGGGAAAACCTGCATCCGGGTGGTGCGGGCAATAATAGATGCCGTTCAGGAATGCATGGGATTCGCCAAGCAGCCACTCGAGTTTATTGTGGATGTTCCGAAGCTCGGTCTCGGTACACTCGCCCCGGGCGATCACCGGCTGATTGCTGACAACTACGGCGAGCCTTCCCGACTCATTAATGGCGCGAACTGCAGCCGCTGCTCCCAGTATGAGTTGCAGCTCCTCCGGTTTATTCAGCCACCCGCGTTCCTGGTTCAGAGTCCCATCACGATCGAGAAACACAGCCGGAACCGGAATATGAAACGAGCCACGCTCGATGCGCCCTGAGGAGTAGTCCAGGCGAACGCGGTCAAGCCGCTCGGGAGTGCCCGCATCTTTTACGTATTCGCGGCTCACGTAACCATAAATTCTAATGCCTTTTGCAATGAAACTCGGGAACACGTGCTTGGCAAAATCGAGGGGATACGCATCCGCATTTCGACTTGTGTGCCACGGATGCAGCAATTCCTTGCTAACGAGATACAACGCAGCGTTGACGAGATTCCGAAAGTACTTGCCCGGCGGATGTGGATAGGGATGAAAGGCGGCAATCTCATTCGAGGCGTTCAATTCCACGAGATCCGAATCTTGCGGATGATCGTTCGGATGTAGAAACAGCGTCGCGCTCGGCGGTTCGGCATGTGCAGCGGCCATTCGGGACAGATCGACATTCAACATCGTGTCGC